>DATNDO010000103.1:0-10278 GCA_035606955.1 Candidatus Angelobacter sp. | reverse complement strand
CGTGGCATGGATGCAACCAAATCTGAAGGAACGGCTGGTTGGAATCATTATATCGAGTTGATCGGGACACGACATATTTTTGATGCTACGTCTGTGAGTAGGGCTGCTCTTTGCCGTGGATGAGATGTTAAACCGCGTGGGGAAAAGCCTCAGGTCAGGTGTCGCGGCTGCGGTGCCGACGGGACCCTTCGTGTGTCAGGGCAGGCCTGAGCTACGGCGGCGAGGCGTGGGGCTTTGAGGATGGAGCGCAACTTTTTGGGTTGGTAGGTGTTTAACCTATGAGAGTTGAGTAACCGATTGTAGAAGATCCCCACCCTTCGCGAAGACCGCTCAGGATGGGGCACCCGAAAGGGCAAGGCAAACAGGCTAAGCCTGCTGTGGCACGCAGGCCTGTGTCACATCGGCGAGAAGGATGCAGAAGCAAACCGTTTTTCGTTCCGGGGTGTAATTAGGAGAAAAGGGATGCGAATCCAGAAGAGTATTGGTGTGTTCGTTGCAGGTGTTTTGCTGGTTGTGATGAGCGGATGTAACGCGGGTTCGATGAACACGACACCTCCGCCGCCTCAGATGGGAAATGTGTTTTCGATTGGCACGGACGCACCGGCGTCGTTGCCGAGCGTGGTTTCGTTTCAAGTGTCGATTACCGGCGTGACGGTGAATAATTCGGGCGGGTCGCTATCGGTGTTGACGAATCCGGTGAGCATGGATTTTGCGAAGCTCGACGGATTGCACGATCTGATCGACCTCGACAGCGTGCCGCTGGGCACGTACACGAGCGTGACGATTACCGGCTCGACTCCGGTGATTGGTTTTCTGGATACAACGCAGTCGCCTCCGGTATTGCATTCGATCAACGCGACGCCGACGACTTTTGCGGTGACGGTGCCGTTGGCGAAGCCCCTGGTGGTGGATGAAAACGACCTGGTTGGATTGATGATTGATCTGGATTTGTGGCAGACGATCCAGACGATGAACGGGCAAGTGACCGGTACGATAAATCCGACGTTCGATGTCCGCGGGTTGACGGCGGACGACTCCGAAGCGGAGATCGATGATTTTCGAGCCGGAGTGGTCAGCGTGGACACGAGTTCGGCAGCGTTTACGGTGCAGGGAATTCACAGTCGACAGTGGAATGTGACGACAAACGCGCAGACAGAGTGGGACGACGGCGGTTCACTTGCGGACTTGACGACGAATTCGATCGTCGAAATCTCCGGGAAAATTGACCCGGTGACGCACGGGATCGACGCTGATGAAGTTGAAATCGTTTCGCAGGACCATTTCTTTCTGGGCGGGCTGATCACGTTTGTCAACCCGGCGAGCCCGAGTCCGGCGACACAGATTGATGTCTACACGCGAACAGAAATGCCGGATCTTTCGATGACAGCGCCCATCGGACAAATCAATCCACTGGCACTGAATGGTTCGGAAAAGTATTACATTGCGGACTTCCACAATCCGCTGACGGCGCTTTTGTTCAGCAATACGACTCTGGCGCCGGGGCAGCGCGTGGGAATCGGCGGCGCGTTGAACGGGACAGGGAACTCGCAGACGCTCACCGTGCATCGCGTGGTGCTTGAACGGCAAGGGCAGCAGGGTGATTGGGTTCCGGGAAGCACGCAGATACAGTCCGGGAACGCGGGGAGTTTCCAGTTGAACGATAACTTCCTCGCGGGAGTATTGCTGCCGCAGCCGGTGACGGTGATCACGACGAACTTCACGAACTTCGTCAACTTGAGCGGACTTTCGGCACTGACGGGGACGCAGCCGATGAAGTTGCGCGTTGTGGGCTTCATTTTGATGGATCAGCAAACGAATCAGCCGGTGATCGTGGCGCGCCGAGTGGAGTTGGTAACGCCCGCGACGGAGTAAAACAGAGTCACGAGTAGATTGGAGAGCTCATCGTTCGATGGTGAACCGCTCCGCCTGGGGAAATCCTGGCGGGGCGGTCTTTATTTTGGGTTGAGCGGAGGGTGCCGCGAATGAATCTCAGGATTTGGCGGGCGTGGGGCGGTGTGTGGAGGGAAAGAGGGACATGACTTTGCGGCGCGCGGCGGCGGTTTTTGTTTCCGTGCCGAGAGCGAGAAGATACGCGACGAGCGTGGCGACGACGGTGATCAGGAGCACATAGACAAAATGAACGAGAGTGAGATTCCAGACTCGCCGCTCGCCAAGGATGCGCGAACGGAGCAGGAAAACGATGGGAAAGTGCGTTAAGTACAGGGTGTAAGAAAAGCCAGCGAACAGGCGAGCTGACTTGGCATAAAAGGTGGGAGCGGATTTTTCAGGCGCTTCGACGACGGCGTAAATCCACAGGCCAAATGCCAGCGCGACGATTGCGTCCATCAGAAACGGAGAATTCAAGGGATGCGCGACGCTGAGTCCGAGGATCAGGAGCAATGGAATCGTGGCGGCGACGATAGCTCCGGAGAATCGGACAGGGGACCGTTTAACGATGGGGAGACCGCGATAGCGCCTCCCAGAAGCCAGACCAGAAAATACAAAGCGATGGTGTAGCCGACGAACCACGTGACGACAATCGCGAGCACGATATAAGTAATGCGCATGGAGGGACGGTAGCGCTTGACGAGCGCGCAGAGGGCCAGTGGAAAAATAATGTAGTACCAGAATTCGTAGCTCAAGCTCCAGAGAGGTGCGTTCGAGCCGAAGGGCTGAACCAGAATTCCCTGAAGATAGAATAAATTTCCGACGAAATTGCGGAACGTCTCGAGGCTGGCAATGCTGTCGGTGAAGAGATTCGCGACGGGATGCCGGTAAAGCGGGGCGGTGGCAGCCATTGCCATGCCGATGCGGTCGAGGATCCAACAGAGAATCAGCGAGGGGATCAAAACGAGGCTGAGGCGCGTGATACGGTTGAAGAGATAGGCGGTCCATAACCATTTGTGCTGCTCGAATGATTCGGCAATGCTCGAAACGATGAAGAACCCGCTGAGGACGAAGAGAACGACAACGGCTTGATGGCCGAGAGCCGTCGCAGCATAAAACGCGGAGACGAGCGGGGAATGGTGGGGAAGATCGAAGAAGAGTCCGCGGACATGGCCGACGAGGACGGCGAGAGCGGCGACGCCGCGGGCCATGTCCAGATGGACGGAAGCGCGTTCGGTGAGGCGCGATTTTCTGGTGCCGGGTAACATCTGGCGTCGTCGGTGTCCGTTGGCGCGCGGAGCGGAATGGTTCGCACAGGCGCGCAGGGCGCACGCGATGATGGCCTAGAGGAGAGTCGAGAGTCGACCCTTCGTTCCGCATGGCAGGAGTCGAAATCATCCCGACATGAAACGGGGGATCACGGACCGTGAAGGCCGAGAGTCCAAAACCCCACCCTCCGCACAAGACGCGGAGGATGGGGCACCCGCAAAATCCATCAGACGAGCAGGATGGAAAACCGACAAAGAGGCTCAGACGCCTAGAAGTACATCCGAATAGAGGAGTCGATTACTGTTTTTCGACGCGGGAGGCGATGACTTGGCTGCCGTTGATTTGAATCTCGATGGCGAGGGGCGGGCGCATTCCGGTGCCGGCGACGATGGCGCCGCGAACGAGGCCGTTGGGTCCGCTGCCGTATCTGGCGAGGTCATAAAGCGTCCGGGTGCAAGGGTCAACGACCATGGGATGGGCAGCGGTGAAATGATATTTGCTGCGCAGTCTTTCCGTGTCGGTGACGAATTCCAGATCACATGTGCCGTAGGGAGAGCGGAGCGAGAAGGCCCAGTATGCGTTGCCGGGAAGCCGGACGACCATTGCAGGGAAGCTATCGCTGGGCGTGTTGCGATACGTAAATCTTTGTGTCGACCAGGGGCGTGACAACTGGTCGGTGGTGGCTACTTGTCCGGGAGCCATGGGCAATGGCGGCGTCAACGCGACGGGCTGAACGACTGGGGCTGTGTTGACGGGCACGTCGGCAATAGGGTCTGAATGTTCTCCGCGAGTTGAAGCGCGCGCCCACCAAATGGCCACGACCAGCAGGATCACAAGGGAGGCGCCTCCCGTTGTCAGAGCGTAGAGCTTTTGGCGTTGCGCGGCGGCAGCAGTTTTTGTGCGCGGAACACCGGGAATTTCCGGTTGAGCTACCGTGAAGGTAGCCGGCTTCGTTGTCGTGCTGAGCGGTTTGTCGTTTATCTTCCCGGGCATTTTGCTGGGCCTGCCAAAGACCGGTGAAATTCCAGTGCGATGTGTTGAGCTTGCACCTGGCAAGTACGAAAAGCAAGGTGGATGGGTACAGAAAGTAAACGGTGGAGGGAAAGCGGAAAAACGACCCTTCCCGCGACGATCAGAAACCGGGCTGCTGAACTTCGCACTCAAGTTCGCATCTTGTCACGAGGCGTAGAACTCAAAAAGCGAGGCAATAAGGAAAAGAGGTGCGGCCAGGATAAAGATGCGAGCAGCGTCGTGAATGGCCTCAATCGGAATTCCGAGCCAGCGAGGACCGGCATAACACCCGTCGTGGTGGACGTGCGCCAGTCCAATGTTCACTCCCGCGCCGCCGCACAGAGCGTAGGGAAATAACTGCAAGAGGATGACCACGATGTAGTAGAAGGCTTGGGCGCGGTTCCGAAAGCGGCTCCTGTGGGAGCCGTCAACGGAAACGATGCCGCCGACCCAACCTCGAAAGATTGCAATTGGATAAGGGCCGGGCGCCCAGTAACCGGCGAGCGCGCTGCCCACTCCTCGCAGAAGCAGATTTGCCGAAAAATCCATGAAAGCGGCGCGGCCTGCATGCCCACGATTCGGGTAAATGACGCTTACGTACGAAGGTACGCAGAAATGCAGAACGCAAAACGGGTGCGGCTAGTGGACCCATTTTACGCGGAGTGAATGGTGGGTGATGTAGTCCTGCAGATTGGCGAGGCAAAGAAGGATTTCGAGGACCTTTTCGTTGTCAGCGGGATCGCGATCGAATTGGCCCTGTGCGAGCGCGTGAACGGTACTTGGCGCGTCGGCGAGAAGCCAAGCGAGGATTTCTTCATCGACCAGGCCTGCTTCAATGCACCGAGCGCGCACCTGATCCGCGCGTTCAATTACCATTTCGAGGAAATGATCGAGGCAAACACCGTCGACCGTCAGGGCCGGGAGAATCTCTTTTCCGCAGCCGTCCACATTGCAACGACGAGCCATCGCGTTTCTGCTTTCCCTGCCCGCGAGGGAGACGGGTAAGGTGGAGAGAATCATACTCCTGTTTTGGCGTTGCGTGTGCGCGGGTGTGCTCGGAGAGCAAACGGGCAGTTTTTAGTCATCTTGAGAGAGAGGAGGGGCGGCGAAGAGAGAGAGTCGCCGTCCCGCCCGGGGGTTGCAGGTGAAGACTTGGTCTTGCGCTAGCGCGATTCGATGTGAATCGTGCCAGAGCCGGTGCGGAGTTCGACCGTTGGCCCGCCCGAGCCCACTTTGCCGTGCAAATCGCGCGGGCTGATCGTTCCCTGAACGGTGATAGGAAATTTCGAATCAATGCTGCCCGAGTTGGTGTGCGCGTAAAGCTGAAACGAAGTTTGCTGCGGGAGTTCGACCGTCAAATCGCCAGAGCCGGTGCGGAGGCGCCAATCGCTCGTGGGAGTGCCTTGCGCGCGAATGTTTCCGCTGCCCGTTCCGACGCGGACCGCGCCTTTCACGCCATTGATTTCAACAGTGCCGGAGCCGCTCGACGCTTCGACGTCGCCGGAACCGGTTTGCGAGAGGGTGATATCTCCGGAGCCGGTGGAAGCGTTCATCGCGCCTGCGACGCCTTCTGCGTGAATACTACCGCTGCCGCTGCCGGCATGCACCTTGCCCTTGATGTCGGAAAGCCTGATGTCGCCGGAGCCTGCGCGAGCCGTGGCGTCGTTGCCGATGCTGGAAAGTTTCAAATCGCCGGAGCCGGTGGTGGATTCCACGGGGCCGGCCACGCCGTCGACAGTCTGATTGCCCGAGCCGGTGGCCGAATGGAGGCGCGTCTGAGCGGGCGTGACGATTTCGTAGCTGATGGAGATATTTCGCATCATGTCCCGATCGGTGTCGTGGCCAATGGTGATGGTGTTGCCGCTCTGTTCGATGGGAGGATGCTGCTCGATATATTGAATGCGCGATTCGGCGTCTCGTTCGCCAGAAAACCAGTTATCGTTGGCACGAATCCTAGCGTGGATTTCCACTTTGCCGGAGTCGCCCGTACGCACGGTGATGTTTCCCGAGCCTGTGGCGACGTCCATCTCTACGGGCCCGCTTACGGTAAGAGTCTTGTCGAAATGGCCGTCAGCGGCCGCGCGCGTCGGCACGGGAGCCATTGCAGCCAAAATGGCAAGCGCGAAGGCCGCGCTCGCGAGTTGCAAATTTTTCGGCATCTTCATAGTCGCATTCACCTCTCTTGAATTTAATGGGCCTGTATATGGAACGCAAAAGCGTCGCTAGAAGTTCAGACGCGCGGCGGGAGAAAGGGTGAGCAAAAAGGCTGTTTTTATGGGAGTTGAGAGTTGAGTGATTCGCGAAAAGCCCCACCCTTCACAAAAACCGTTCACTTCACTGAAGGCGTTCAGTGCAGGCAGGATTGGGCACCCGGAAAACCAAAGGCGCACAGGCTGAAGCCTGTGCCACGGTAAACAGGACGGGCGCTCGGGAAACCTAAAGGATCAAATCAGGAGTTGCGGCCGCAGCATTTTTTGTATTTTTTGCCGGAACCGCAGGGGCAAAGATCGTTGCGGCCGATTTTGGCGCCAGTGCGGACTTGCTTGGGGGCTTCGGCTTTTTCGGAGCCGGTCTGCAATTGCAAGTCCTGCTGGGCGCGACGCTGACGGCGCTCGATCTGCTTGGCCTCTTCTTCGGGGCGAGCGGGTTGCATCAAGTACAGGAAGCGAACCGTTTCCGTATCGATACGTCCCATCATTTCCTCGAAAAGCTTGAAGCCTTCCTTTTTGAATTCGACGAGAGGGTCGACCTGGCCGTAGCCGCGTAGGCCGATGCCTTCCTTCAAGTGATCGAGAGTGAGGAGGTGATCCTTCCACTGCGCGTCGACGATATCGAGCATGATGTGACGCTCGAGCCAGCGCATCACTTGCGCGCTGAATAGTTTTTCTTTTTCCTCGTAGCGCAATTTCGCTTTGGAGATGAGCTCGTCGAGAAGAGTGTCGTGATCCATCTGCAGCGGATCGATTCCGAGAGCTTTGATGTCGAGGCCGAATTGCTTGAGGATTTCGCCGGAGAGTTGGGCGATATTCCACTGATCGGCATGCTGCTCGCGCGGGCAATAGGTGTCGACGAGATCGGCGAGCAATACCTCACTGAGCGCAAGGATTTCGTCCTTCTGGTCTTTTCCCTCGAGGACGGCGCGGCGAATGGAATAAATCGTTTCGCGCTGCTTGTTCATCACGTCGTCGTATTCGAGGAGGTGCTTGCGGGCCTCGAAGTTCTGGGCTTCGACGGCTTTCTGAGCGTTTTCAATGCGCTTGGAAATCAAGCGCGACTCGATGGGGATGCCTTCCTTCATGCCGAGCATGTACATGAATTTCTGCACGCGCTCACCACCGAAGATGCGGAGGAGATCGTCTTCGAGCGAAAGATAGAAACGCGAGGAGCCGGGGTCGCCCTGACGTCCGGCGCGGCCACGCAACTGATTGTCGATGCGACGGGCCTCGTGACGTTCGGTGCCGAGAATGTGCAGGCCGCCCATGGCGACAACTTCGTCGTGTTCCGTCTTGCATTGTTCGGCGTACTGGTCGTAAAGCGGCTTCCATTGCTCCAGGGGTACTTGGAAGATTTTGCCTTCCTGCTGGAAGAGGACCATGGCGACATTGCCGACGCCGTTTCCGCTGGCTGCTGCCTCCTGCGGAATTTCTTTGGGAGTTTCGGTGCCAGCGGGGTGCTCGTCACCGTTGCCGATGACGGCGCTGGCGGGCGCATACGGAATGGCGAGCTTGTTCTTTAGGCAATAATCGCGCGTCATGGCTTCGGGATTGCCGCCGAGCAGAATGTCGGTGCCGCGGCCAGCCATGTTGGTCGACACGGTGACAGCTCCCTTGCGCCCGGCTTGCGCGATGATTTTCGCTTCGCGCTCGTGCTGCTTGGCGTTCAAGACTTGGTGCGGGATGCCGTGTTTCTTGAGCAGTTCGGCGATTTTTTCCGATTTCTCGATCGAGATGCTGCCGATGAGCACGGGCTGGCCGCTCTCATGCAATTGGCGAACGCCGCTCATGTGGGAGCCGTCTTCCTGAATGATGCCATTGACGACCGCTTCGAATTTCTCGAGTTCCGTACGATAGACCACGTCGGGATTCTCGAGGCGAATCAGAGCGCGGTTCGTGGGAATCACGACCACGTCCAGGCCGTAAATTTTATTGAACTCTTTCGCTTCGGTTTCCGCCGTACCCGTCATGCCGGAAAGTTTTTTGTACATGCGGAAATAATTCTGGAACGTGACGGTGGCGAGCGTTTGATTTTCGCGCTCGATCTTTACCGCTTCCTTGGCCTCGATGGCCTGATGCAGACCGTCGGACCAGCGGCGGCCGGGCATTTGGCGGCCCGTGAATTCGTCGACGATGATGACTTCGCCTTCTTTCACCACGTAGTCAACATCGCGCGTGAACAGGGAGTGCGCGCGGAGGCCCTGATAGACGTGATGAATGAGTTCGAGGTTCTGCGGGTCGTACATGTTGGGCAAATCGAGCAGGCGCTCGCATTTCGCGACGCCTTCCTCGGTGAGCGTCGCGGTCTTGTGCTTTTCGTCGAGGGTGTAGTCAATATCCTTGATGAGCTTGGGAATAATTTTGTCGATGCGGTAATACTTGTCGGTGGATTCCTCGGCGGGGCCGGAAATGATCAGCGGCGTGCGCGCCTCGTCGATCAAGATGGAATCGACTTCGTCGACGATACCGAAATGATGGCCGCGTTGGACGCAATCGGCGAGATCGTACTTCATGTTGTCGCGCAGATAATCGAAGCCGAATTCGTTGTTGGTGCCGTAGGTGATGTCGGCGGCGTAGGCGGCGCGGCGCTGCACGTCGTCGAGATCATGAACGATGACGCCGACGGTGAGGCCGAGCGTTTTGTAAATGGGACTCATCCACTCGGCGTCGCGTCGCGCGAGGTAATCGTTGACGGTGACGATGTGGACGCCGCGTCCCGCGAGCGCGTTTAAATATGCGGGAAGGGTGGCCACGAGAGTCTTTCCTTCGCCGGTTTTCATCTCGGCGATTTTGCCTTCGTGCAAAACCATGCCGCCGATGAGCTGCACGTCGAAATGGCGCATGCTGAGCTTGCGGCGGCCCACTTCGCGGACGAGGGCGAATGCGGGCACAAGAACGGGCGCGAAGGCCTCCTGCATTTTGGCGCGGTATTCGGGGTCTTTGATGTCGACGCCTTCGAGCTTCGACGTGACCTGCATCTTCAATTCGGCGGTTTTGATGCGGAAGTCGTCGTCGGCGAGCTGCTGCATCTCGGGCTCGAGCGCATTGACCTGCGCGACGAGCGGCTGAAGCTTCTTGATGTCGCGCTCGTGCTTCGTCCCGACGAAAAACGCAATTATATTTTCAACAAACCTATCGGCATCCATGCTTTTGTGTTGGATGCTTGCTTTCGAGCAAGCGTCGCAAGCCTCTCTTGTGGCTGGTCATTTGTGGCTGTTCATCGATCGCTGTTCAAGGAGCAGCGCAATCGGCAGGGAAGCCCCCACTGGACGTTCCCTCAGCCGCCCGCGGACAGTGCAGAGTCTATTCTAACCTGTTCGCCGCACTGGGCGCAAAGCGGGGGTTCGCAGTTCATTCCGAATGATTAGCCAGCCATTTCTGAGCTAGATCCCGTATTGTTTGACGAAATTCATCGTCAACACGGACGTACGAGTCTGGATAAACGTCGGGAATGGTGAAGAAGTGCCTAAATTCGTCGTGCAGGCCGGTATTGGCGCAATAAAAGCCATAGAGCTGCATATAGCAAACGTACGGGTCCTCACTTCCATCGACCAGCTGTTGGAGAAGCACGCGCGCACGTTCCATAGCTTTCCGGTGGCGTATTCGGGCTTTCGGTCGTTTGATACGGACCATGAGACGATTCTTGCTCGAAGGCCAAAGAATATCAACCGCGCGGACCAAACCCGTGAGTTGCTAGGGCAACATGGGCGTTCTATGATGAAAGTGTTCAGAGTTGCGGCGGCGCGTGGTTGTACTAGCGAATGCGAAAGGCGGGAACTGAATGGCAGGGAATCCGTTGACGGAAGGGGTGGTATACGAGGCGCTGCGGACGGTGGAGGATCCGGAGCATCATCGCAGCATATTGTCGCTGAACATGGTGCGGAGCCTGGTGGTGCGC
>DATNDO010000095.1:0-23172 GCA_035606955.1 Candidatus Angelobacter sp. | reverse complement strand
ACACCCTTTGGTGTTTAAGGGTGCGGTCTCGACATATCGTCCGCGCGAATCACAAGCGCGGCAGGACGATTCCCTGCTGCGACTGGTATTTTCCTTTTTTGTCTTTGTACGAAACTTCGCACTCTTCGTCCGACTCGAAGAAAATCACCTGGCACAATCCTTCGTTCGCGTAAATTCGCGCGGGGAGCGGCGTCGTGTTGCTGATCTCGAGCGTCACGAAGCCCTCCCACTCCGGCTCGAACGGAGTCACGTTCACGATAATTCCGCAGCGCGCGTACGTGGATTTCCCCACGCACAACGTCAGCACATTTCGAGGAATTCGGAAATATTCCACCGAGCGTCCCAGCGCGAACGAATTCGGCGGAATAATGCACACCGGCCCTTTGAATTCCACAAAGGAGCGCGCGTCGAAATTCTTCGGATCGACAGTCGTCGAATTCACATTCGTGAAAATGCGGAAGTCGTCCGCGACGCGTATGTCATATCCATACGAGGAGACGCCGTAGCTGATGACGCCTTCGCGCACCTGCCGGTCCGAAAAAGGCTCAATCATTTTGTGCTCGCGCGCCATCTTCGTGATCCAGCGATCCGGCTTCACGCTCATCCCATCCTCCCAGTGCGTTCCATTTCTAAAAGGCGCGGCATCTTATTACACAGCGCGCGGCTTGACAACCCGCAACGCGCCATCTAGCATACGCTTCGACGAGGAGACGCCCGCAATGATAAAACTTGATATCGTGAACGCCGTTGTTCAACGAACGAATATTCCGCGCACCAAAGCCGAGCAGGCCGTCGAAACGGTTTTCGAGGCGCTAAAGAACGCTCTCGGCCGCGGCGAACGCATCGAGCTCCGCCGCTTCGGCGTCTTCAACGTGAAACCGCGCAAGACGGGCATCGGCCGCAATCCTCGCACAGGCCAGCAAGTAAACATCCAGCCCGGCAAAGCCGTCCGCTTCAAACCGGGCAAAGAACTCCAAACCCTATAGCGTCGAGAGTTCCCTGAAAATGAGCCTTGGGGACGGGCGCTCCGGTGACGAGCCGATCAGTTAAGCGGGAGCGTAATGCGGAGGATTTTCTTTCCATCCCGGGCGAAGAAAACTATTCCGTTGTAGGCGGAATCGAACTGCGGCCCAGTCAAGTTGCTATACAGCTTGCTTTCGTGGCCGTCCACGACAACCAGTCCCTGTTTGCCTGAAGCTACAACTGTGTACCAATAGTGTTTTTCGTCCTCGCTGAACTGCAAGACCGAGATGCCGAGCGCGTTGTATTTCTTCCCCGGCTGGCCATCCAGCACCACAGTGCGCTCGGCGCGCAACGTATTGCCAGCGTCGAACCTCATTCCTCCTTTGACCATTTCAAATGCGAAATGCGTTACATGCGAGGTCAATTCAGTCCAACCAATAGACGCTTTCGGCACGGGTGGAGGAAGAGGCTGATCATCTCCGGGGATCGTGTTCAAGTTGGTAGGGTCTGGCTTGCGGGGTTGAGCGCGCTGGGGCGAATCGTCGAGTGGGATCGCCTTGCCCGGCTGGCTATCGAGAACTTCAACAAATTCTCGGCCGCGCAACGCAACATAAGCAGAATGCAAAGAGTCATCAGTAAAGACGACGTCGCTTACTACATCATCGAACCGCGGTCCCGCTTGGGCACCATCGAATACGACCACATCATTTTTTGCACTTCGGGCAGCATAAGCTAAGTTGCCGTGAACATCGAAGACTGGATCTGACACACCGTTCAGATTTGCCGACAGGACGCGAGGACCAGAAATGAGATGTCCAGGGACAAGCACCACCGGGTAGATGAAACTTCCGCCACTGTAGACTTCTGCTGCGATTATAGGAGCGTTTAGGAGAGTCACCCACGCACCTGGCAAACCGCGTCCCTGGAATTCGGGTCCGGGTTTGCCGTCGAGTACAATCGTGCCACTGGTCTTGTCTTTGTTGAATGCAACTTGCGAGCGGGAACCACCATAAGCATAGTGTCGATCGTCGCCACTGAAGACAATCGGGCTGATTTGCGCGAAATAGGGCCCGGGCGCGCCGTCTACGAAGTAAGTCCACTTGGGATAGGTCAATTCAGCCTTGTTTGTGGTGCCACAAACGAAAAAGTGAGCGCCGTCTGGGCTGAATCCCATACAGGAATAGCCCTTCATTGGAGGGCCGATTGCCTTTCCGTCAACAATAGCCGTCCATTTCTCATTAAGTTGCACCAAAAAACCGAGGCGCTTGCCGTCTAAACTATATTGCGGAAGGCTTACTTGATCATAGGTTTCGCGGGGCATTACTGCCGTACGCCCTCCGACGATCATCGTACAGGTGTGCTCTGCAGCGCAGGCGCTAAAGGCCCAGGAAGGGCCGTGCGGCTCGAACGCAAGTGGTGTGACATCCGCGAACGATCGGGAACGCTCCTGTCCATCAAGCACGAGCAGCCATAGCGAATCTCGCTGGGCGAAGAAAGCCAGATGCTCTCCATCGGGGCCGAACTCCAGGTACTTCACGCCGTCATATTTCCCGCCGACCTGTTGCCCGTCGCGGTACACAATCCATTTACTGGTACTTGCTTTCTGCTCAACCCATGCGACGTGACCATTTGAACCTTGCAAATCCTCGAATTTACTGCCTCCGGAAATTTTACCAACCGATTGCTCGTGAAATTTCGCTGCATGGTCGGAAGATTTTTCCCCTGCCGGCGCTGTCGCGTGGCCGTTGATCCGCGCGCTGGCATGCAAAGGGCAGAAATACGGAATACAGATTCCCACCAGGAAGCACGAAACGATCAAGGAGTGCAAGATTCGGCCGCTCACGGACGACATTCCTTAGCTATCCGAATACGGTTTCGCCTGGTAACTATTGCCCAAGCAGGCCGGATTGTACTTTCACCAATCGCTCGGGACAAGACTGAAATAGCGCGTGCCGCATCAATCAGAAAACACCTCGGCTTCAGCAATGCGAAGTGTCTCTGCACGCTGTAAGTGGCCGGATGGTTGCGATTCTCGCGGAGATGATTCGCGCGCGACGATCATTCGTAACGCAGGGCAACCATGGGATCGACGCGCATCGCGCGCCGCGCCGGGATATAGCACGCGAGCAGCGCTACGAGCGTCAGCACAATGGCGACACCGGAAAAAATCAGCGGGTCAGTGGGGCTTACACCGAACAGCAGAGTTGATAGGAAACGCGTGAATGCAAGCGACGCCCCGATGCCGATGGCGATTCCGACAAATGCGAGCTTCGCCCCAGAACCGAGAACCATCCGAAGTACGTTGCTCCGTTGCGCGCCCAACGCAAGTCTCACGCCGATTTCGTGCGTCCGCTGCGCCACCGCGTAGCTCATCACTCCGTAAATTCCTATCGCTCCGAGCACCAACGCCAGCGCCGCAAACCCTCCGAGCAGAATTGTCGCAAAGCGCGGACTGGTCACGGACTCTGAAAGCAATTCGTCCATCGTCCGTATTCTGGCTAGCGGAACAGTGCTATCCAGCGAACTTATCGCCGAACGCACCGAGGCCGTTATGTTTCTCGGATCCGCTGGAGTCCTCACGATCACAAACATGGAGCGCACGAACCAGGGCGCCCATCCATCGCTGTAGTACGGCACATACATCGTCGGCTGATCTTTTTCGTTCAGTCCTTCGTATTTCACGTTGCCGACCACGCCAACGATGGTTTCCCACGTCGATTTCGGATCCGCGTCGCCTGTCTGGACGCGCTTACCCACAGCATCGCCGCCGAAATATCGGTCCGCCATCGTTTGATTGATGACCAGAGAGTGATGCCCCGGAGCACTGTCTTCGTTTGTGAAAAAACGTCCCGCGATCAGCGGAACCCCCAGTGTGCGAAAATATCCTTCACTGATGGGGATTTCTTCCGCGAGCGTGGTGGACTTCCCCGGCAGGTACGACTGCCCTTCTACGTGGAATGGGTTTTCGATTTCCAGCAGGTTTGGCGGCAGGCTCATTCCGACCGCTGCGGATTGGACTCCTGGCATGGCTTGGATTTTTTCCAGAAGCTGCCGATAAAATGCTGTCGTCAGATTAGCCTGCATGTAGTGCACGGGCGGCAATGCCACCTGCATAGTTAGGATGTGCTCCGGTTGGAACCCCGGGCTCACGGCTTCCAGGCGAGCCAGGCTGCCAATCAACAATCCGGCTCCGATGAGCAGGACGGTAGCCAGTGAAAATTCCACCACCACCAGAGCGTTGTGCAGCACCCGCGAACGTGAACCCTCGCCACCGCCCCGGCCGCTTTCCTTGAGCGATTCGTCTAGCCTCGACGCGCGCACTCGCGATGCGGGTGCAAGTCCGAACAAGATGCTCGACAGCAACGCAGCCGCGACAGTGAATGCAAGAACATGCGAATCGACCGCAACTTCATCTATGCGCGGAATTATCTCCGCTCCCAAAATTGTGATGGCGCGCACGCCTTCGTAAGCAAGAGCAAGTCCTAGTGCCCCACCAATCGCGCCGAGCAGGAAGCTCTCCGTCAGCAGTTGGCGCACCAGCCGAAGACGCCCCGCCCCCAGCGCCGAACGGATCGCTATTTCTTTCTGCCGCGCAGTGGCGCGAGACATCTGAAGATTGGCCACGTTCACCACGGCGATCAACAGCACCAGTCCCACGGCTCCCAGCAGCGTCAGCAGCGAAACGCGCGAGTTCCCCACGACAATTTCTTTCATCGGCACCACCGTCGCGTTGGCAACAGCGGAGAGCGGATATTGCCGCGTCACGCTTTGAGCGATTCGCGTGGCGTCTGTGCTGGCCATTGCGAGCGAAACGCCGGGCTTCAGCCGGCCGAACACTGCCAGGAAATATGGCGGGCGCTGGTGAGGAGTCTGCATTTGCATGATGGGCCACAGCTGATCTGTGCTCTGGTCTCCAAAGTGAAAGGTCGCGGGCATCACTCCGATCACAACGAAGTTTTCCTGGTTAATCGTAATGCTCCGCCCAATTGCCTGCGGAGCGCTTCGCAGATGCTCACGCCAAAACTTGTAGCTCACAACCACGGTCAGCGGCTGTCCAACTCGATCTTCCCCCAGCGAAAAAGTCCGACCGAGCATCGGCTTGACGCCCAACACAGCAAAAAAATGCGCAGTCACTTTTCCGCCGGGAATTTCTTCGGGCTCCCCATCGCCGGTCAGTGTGAACCCATCCGAGGACGAATACGCCGCAACGCTCTCGAAGCTCTGCTGCTGCTCTTCCAACGCCAGAAAATCGGCCCCGCCCAAGTTCCCGCGAACCTGCAGCGACGAGTCATGGAGAAAAACCATCACGACTCGATTCGCGCCCGGATACGGGAGAGGCTTCAGCAGTACAGCATTCACGACCGAGAAGATGGCGGTATTCGCGCCGATGCCGAGGGCGAGAGTGAGGACGGCGACGGCGGTGAAGCCGGGGGATTTGCGCAGCATGCGGAGGCCGTAGCGCAAGTCTTGCAGTAGATCTCGGAGCCAGTTCACTTTGCGCGTGTCGCGGCATTCTTCTTTGCGCTTTTCGATGCCGCCCATTTCCAGCAGCGCCGCGCGACGCGCCTCTTGCGGTGACATTCCTTTCGCGATGTTTTGGGCGGTTTTCTCTTCGATGTGATAGCGCAGTTCCTGATCGAGTTCCTGATCAGCCTGATGCCGGCGAAACAACGAACGCAACCTGAGTGGAACCGTGTAAATCCAATGTTCGGGCCGCATGTCCGCCTCCTTGTGTGTTCGCGGTGTTTCAAGCCTCCTTGAGCTTGACCACGCGCGAAATTGCCGTTGAGAGCCGGCTCCAATTCTCTGATTCTTTTTCGAGATGCCGCCGTCCCAAGCGTGTGAGCGAATAGAATTTCGCGCGGCGATTGTTGTCCGTTGTTTTCCACTCGGCGGAAATCCAGCCCTCCTGCTCCAATTTGTGCAGAGCGGGATAGAGTGAGCCGTCGCTGACCTGCAACACGTCCCCGGAGATTTGTTTGAGACGCTCGCTGACGGCGAAACCGTTGAGCGGTTCGAGCGCGAGGATTTTCAGCAACAGCATGTCCAGCGTGCCCTGGACCAGATCGGAAGGTTTGCTCATGTCGTAGCCTCGGTAACCGAGTGTACCATACACTTTTTCCCCTCGGTAAGCAAGGGGGGAACAAATCTCAGCGGTTTTTCATTCGTAACGGAGGGCGACCATGGGATCGACGCGCATCGCGCGGCGCGCCGGGATGTAGCAAGCAACAAGCGCGACGACGAAAAGAAAAATCGCGACGCCTGTGAAGATCACCGGATCGGCCGCCTTCACGCCAAAGAGCAAACTCGCCATCAAGCGCGTTATAAAAAATGCTCCTGCGACGCCGACCAGCAAACCTGCCAATGCCAGCTTCGCTCCTTGAGTGAGAAACAGTTTCGCGACGTCGCGCGGGTGCGCACCCAGCGCCATGCGAATTCCGATTTCGCGCGTGCGCTGCACTACAAGAAAGGCAAGGACGCCATAGGTGCCGATGGCGGCGAGCAGAATTCCCATGGCCGCAAAAATGCCGAGCAGCACCGCGTTGAATCGCGGACCCGCTTCCAATTGGCCGACGCGCTTCGTCATCGAATCGACTGTTACTGGCACAGTGGGGTCAATCGAAGCGACTGTCGAACGCATCCACGCGGCCACTGCGGCGGGGCTGATGGAGGTGCGCAAGGTAACTCTCTGTTGCCCATCGATGAAGTGGGCAGAATAGTGTAACGGCAGATAGTATTCGGATTCAGGGGGCAGGATGAAACCGTTGTTCTGAACGTACTTAACGTCGCCCGCAACGCCTACGACGGTGTACCACGCGCCGTCCGGCTGAAAGCGCACTTGCTTTCCGACGGCGTCTTGATTTGGAAAGAGGCGTTTCGCCAGAACGGCATTCAGGATGGTGACATTCACGTTCGGAGAACGATCAGCTTCGATGAATTCGCGGCCGTCGATAATCGGAATTTCGAGACTGGAGAAAAATTCGGGCGTTACAGTGCGGTTTCCCACCATGCCGCCGGTGCCTTGCGGCGTGTGCGGACGGCCGGGCACTTCGATATTGGCATAGATACTCGCTGCGCTGCCGCCTGACAACAGAGGCACGCTGTCGCTGAGTGCGAAGGCACTGACGCCGGGAAGTTGCCGAAGGCGTTGCTCAATAGCTTCAAAAAAATTCTGGCGGCGAGACATATCCGCGTAGAGGCGAGGATTGAGCGAGACCGTGGCTGTGATGACACCGGACGTGTCCATACCCAGCGGCACGCGCTCTAAATTGTCCAGGCTGCGAATCAGCAAGCCCGCGCCAACCAACAAAATGAACGAAATCGCAATTTGCACGGAGACGAGAACACGGCGGAGGAAAGCGCGAGAGAATCCGGAACTTGCGCGGCCATACAGCGCATCCTTTGCGGCGCTTTTTTGTGCCGATGCGAAGCCGAAGAAAATTCCGGAAGCGACGGAGACCGTCAGCGTGAACAACAACACGCGAAAATCCAAAGTGGCTTCGCTCAGATGCAGAATCCCTTGCGGGGAAATGGCGATGAAGAGTTTCAGCAGCGCATATGCGAAGCCGCAGCCCAGCGCGCCTCCGGCGAGCGATAAAAGTAAACTTTCCGTGAGCGTTTGCCGGAGCAGGCGACCGCGACCGGCGCCTAAAGCGGCGCGTATCGCAAATTCACGCTGGCGATTGGTGGAACGCGCGAGCAGCAAGTTTGCAACATTGGCGCACGCAATCAACAACACCGCCAGCACCGCGCCAAAAAGAACCCATGAGGCGAGGCGCGCGTCCTCGATTTGCCGGTCGCGCAGCGAGCGCACGGACAGGCTGACCTCGTTGCGAAAACCAGAAGGGACCCATTTCAGCGACGCCTGGAAGGATGGCTGCAGCGCGGCTTTGGCTTGCGCGATGGTTACACCGGGAGCGAGGCGGGCACACGCGCGCAGAATCGCTGTCGGGCGAGTAATCGAGTGGACGAATGCACCAGCCGGAAACGCCTCCGGAACGAGCATGTCCGCATGGCCGAGAGTAGGCAGCTCGAAATCGCGCGGCAAAACGCCGACGATGGTGGTTTCCTGACCGTCGAGAGAAATCGTCTTGCCGACAATATGCAAATCACCGCCGAAGCGGCTCTTCCAGAGGCTGTAGGATAAGAGCGCGACTTTGCCGCCGTCAGCCCAGTCAGGCCCGGACGAACCAGCACTCCCCGTCGAAGAATCTTCTTCGCCCGTGAAATTCCGGCCGAGCAGTGGTTGGATGCCGAATGTCGGTAGAAATGTGGATTCCACGTGAGCGCACTGCATTCGGGCGGGCGGAGCTTGGGTGATATCGCAATCTTGAACGAAATCGAATGACGCGGTGGAGGCGAATGCGCCCTGCGCGTTGCTCCAGTCGGCGAAATCGGGGGCCAAGATGAATTCGTTGGGCTCGATAGGCGCGACATAGCCGAACGTCACCAGGCGATCTGATTGGGCATACGGAAGGCTGCGAAAGAGAACGCGGTCGACAACGCTGAAAACAGCAGTCGTCGCGCCAATACCGAGGGCAACCGCGAAGATCACCGTTAACGTGAATGCCGGGCTGCGGCCGAAGCCTCGCAATGCATAACGCGCATCGCGCCAGAATGATTCCATCGCGGCACCTCCAACGAGACTGCGAAACGTCGTGGCCTGACAATTGGACACCAGAGGTCCGCGAAAAGTTACGAATGGTAATGCAAACGTTTCTTCTTCGGTGGCGAGCGTCGCCTCGCGCGTGTACTCTAGTAGAGTGGAGAGTGGAAACGGACACGGAAACGGGAAGGCGCCGGTCGAGTTGCTCGACGACCGCTACCCATTTTGGGGGGATGCGGCGAGAATTGTGCTGCCGCGAAAAAGAAAATTCGTTCTCGCGCTGGTTCTCTTTGTTCTCACGCTGATTTCGACGCTCGCCGTCGGCCGTGAATTTTCCGATTCCTTCGCGCAGAATCGCGCGCCCTTCTCGGGAATGGAGAATCCGTTTGCTCCCACGTGGCAAGCTCTAATCCACCCGCGATTGCTGCTGGCCGGAATTCCCTTTGCGTTCACGCTGATCGGGATTTTGCTGGCGCACGAACTCGGACATTTCTTCGCGTGCCGCCATTACAAAATCGATGCGAGCTATCCGTATTTCATTCCGGCGCCGACGCTGATTGGAACGTTCGGCGCGTTCATTCGCATTCGTTCGCCGATTTTAAATCGCAAGGCTCTATTTGACGTGGGATTTTCGGGACCGCTCGTGGGATTTATCCTTGCTGTTCCGGTTCTTGCGGCGGGCGTTTATCTTTCGAAGGTCGTGCCAGGCGTGCAATCGAGCGCGCTGGTTATTTTCGGGAGTCCGCCGCTGATGAGATTATTTCTCGACATTTTTCACCCAGGCGTAACGCCGAACGACATCCTCTTGAGTCCCATCGCGCTCGCCGCCTGGGTAGGATTGTTCGCCACGGCGTTGAACCTTCTTCCCGTCGGGCAGCTCGACGGCGGCCACATCATCTACAGCGTGGCCAGCAACAGGCATCGGCGCATTTCGCTCGCGTTTGGCGCTGTCCTTATTATTCTTGGAACCCTTTTCTGGCATGGATGGATTTTCTTCGCGGCGCTTCTGGTGCTTCTCGGTTTTCGTCATCCAGCGCTGATGGATCGGTGGACTCCGCTCGACAGCACACGCCGCGCCTGGGCCATCGTTGCCTTCATTATTTTTCTGCTGTGCTTTACGCCCCTGCCATTAAGCGTTCCGCATCCCTGAGAGACTCTTAAGGGTCAGAGCAGGCTCGTTGGATCCACATCTACAATCACGGCGCTGTCGGGGATTTGCTTTTTTTCGCAAAATGACAGGCAATCTTCGAGGACTTGCGCGAGCAGGCGGCGATTCGGCGTCTTCAGCAAAATCTGAAAACGATATTCGCGGCGCAATTTCGAAAGAACCGCCGCTGCGGGACCGAGGACTTTCAGCTCGCTGATTTTCAACGAATCGAAATGCGCCGCGATGGCACGCGACCAGCGAATGGCGTTTTCGATTTTGCGGTCGCGCACCAGGACGTTCGCGAGCGCAATGAACGGTGGATAATGCATCATGCGTCGAAAATGAATTTCGCGTTCGAAGAACGCGGAATAATCCTGGTCGACCGCGTGCTGGATGGCGTAGTGCTCGGGATAATACGTCTCGATGAGCACTTCGCCGGGGAATCGGCCGCGTCCCGCGCGTCCGGCGACCTGCGTGAGAAGTTGAAACGTTCGTTCCGCCGCGCGAAAATCCGGCCGGCCGAGAGCGAGATCTGCTGACACCACACCGACCAGCGTGACACGCTCGAAGTCGTGGCCTTTCGCAACCATCTGCGTGCCCACAAGTAAATCCAGATCGCCCCGCGCAAAGGCTCCGAGAATTTTTTGATACTCGCGCTTCGTCCGTACGGTATCGCGATCTAGCCGCGCGATTCGCACTTTCGGAAGCTGCTCGCGCAAATATTCTTCGACACGCTCGGCGCCGTCGCCGACAAAATATAAATATTCGGATTTGCATTTCGGGCAGAGCTTCGGCACGGCGATGGAGTATCCGCAATAATGACATTCGAGCCGCGCGCGGCGTTTATGGTACGAAAGCGCGATGCTGCAATTCTGGCACTCGATTCCCGCGCCGCAGCTTCGGCAAAGGACATACCACGAATATCCGCGGCGGTTGATCAGGATTAATACCTGCGTGCCGGCGGAAAATCGCTCGCCGACTGCCTTGAGAAGCGACGACGAAACGGGCGCGGAGCGATGGCTCTTCTTGAATTCCTGGCGCAAGTCCACGAGCTTCACTGATGCGAGCGGGCGATCTTCGACGCGCGAGGTGAGCTGGAGCAGACGATATTTTTCCGTGCGCGCGTTTTGAAAAGTTTCGAGCGAAGGAGTTGCAGAGCCGAGAAGCGCGACGGCATTTTCCAACCTGGCGCGAACGATAGCGACGTCGCGGCCATTGTAGCGCGGCGTTTCTTCCTGTTTGTAACTCGACTCCTGCTCTTCGTCGACGATGATGAGGCCGACGTTTTCGAGCGGCGCAAACACTGCCGAGCGCGTGCCCACAACGACGCGCGCTTCGCCGCGGCGCACGCGCCACCACTCTCGCGAGCGTTCGTTGTCCGCGAGCCCGCTGTGCAGCACCGCCACGATGCCGCCAAATCGCGCGCGCACCAGGCGGCTGAGCCAGAGCGTCAGGGCAATCTCCGGCACCAGTACAATCGCCGTGCGCTGTTGCGCAAGAGTTGCTTCGACCGCGCCAAGATAGACTTCGGTTTTGCCGCTCCCCGTGACGCCGTGGAGCAGGCTCGTCACAAATGATTTTTCGGCGAGCCATTCGCCAGCGGACGCAAGCGCCGACTTTTGCTCCGCGTTCAGAATATTCGCTGGCGGAACGAAATCCGTTTCCCACGCGTCTTCTGCCGATTCCGCGTCTGTGTGGGCGACGAGCGGCTCTTCCCAGGACGTGAGTTTGCCTTCTTTTTCGAGCCGCGCCACGATAGCGCGAGAAGCTCCGGCTTTCAGCAAAATCGGAACTGGCAACGGCCCGCGTGTCGCGGTCAAAATCTCGCGGACTTTTTCTTCTTTAGCATCAGCCGGCGGCGCCGCTGCCAGATTCCAGGCAACGATTTTCTGCGCGCGCTCACGTTTGTGGCGCATGCGTTCGCGCGCGACAAGGCATCCGCGCCGCGCCAGACGCTCTGCCGCAGCTTCGCCGCCCACGATTCGGCGCACGCGTGCAGATGGAACAGGTCTGTCGCCAGCATGCAAAAGCTCGAGAATCGCGAGATCAAGCGACTCGCCGGGATCGGCGGGACCGCGCTCCTTCATTTCACCAAGAAAATCGCGTCCATGATCCGTCAGTTCGTATTCGCGTTCCGGGCGCAATTCGGCCAGCGGCGGCAGCATGGCGCGCAACGTCTCGCCGATGGGCGCCACGTAATAGCGGCTGACCCATTTACCTAGTTCAATCAATTTTGGCGGCAGCGCGGGAACAGCATCGAGCAGCTCGACGATTTCCTTGGTCTTTTTGCCTGCGGAGGGATTCGCGACCAAGGCGACGACTACTCCAACCATCGCGCGATTGCGAAACGGCACAACCACGCGGCTGCCGACGAGGTCGGCATTGCTTAAATGTTGCGGAATCGCGTACGTGAACGTGGAGCGCAGCGGAACGGGGAGAGCAATTTCACAATACCGCGGAGTCATGTTGGCGATCTAGTGTAGCAGCAAGGCACGAGTTGCAGGAACCAGAGGGCTTCGCTTGAAATGCAGAGGCCGATAATTTCCGCGCGGATTTTTAGCGGCTCATTCTGGCTAGATACTGACCAATGCGATTCCGAAGAATATGAGTACGATGCCCGCCCATTGCGTACGTTCGAGTTTGTCGCGCAGAAAAATCGCGGCGAGCACGACAGTGACTGCGCCATACAAAGACGACAGTACACTCGCGACGGCCACCTGTTCATTCTTGAGCGCGAGATTATTGGCGACGAACGCGGCCGTGTCCATGACGCCGATGACGGCGACGATCCCGAGCGTGGAGCCGCCGGGAGGTTTCGCACTCTGGCGCAGCGGGATGGCAAGCAGCGCGAGCATGGTGAACGTGGTGATGCGGACCATCCACACGGACGCGACGCCGCTGAAGACCGGCATCACGTGAAATCCGAGAACCCAAAAAAGCAAACCGAATCCGACGGCGGCGGCAAGCGCCCACGGAACTCCGCGAAAGACGTGGCGTCGATGATCTTCGGCGGAGGATTCCGGCGGCGGAGAGGAAAATGACACCGCAGCAAGCATGACGCCGATGATCGCGGCGCCAACGCCGATTGCGTGCGGCACAGTGAGACGTTCGCCGCTCCAGAGCGAAAGCAGGACCGTGAGGACCGGATAGCTGGCGGCGATCGGTGCGACCAACGCGAGGACTCCGATTTCAAACGAGCGATACAACGAGAACGCGCTGCCCACATTGAGCAGACCGGCGCAAATCGTCCAAGCCCAAGCGTGATGTTCCGCGCGGCTGGGAAAGAAGTTCGTCCAGCGGCCGGTGGCGGCCATTCCGGCTGATAGCGCCAGCAAGCCGGTGAGTTGCATGTAGATAAGCGTGCGGTACGCGCCCGCGCGGCGCGTAGCGAAGCGCGCGAGGAAGTCCGCGACGCCCCAACCGAGAGCGGCTGCAAGTCCGAGAAAAATTCCCGATCTAAAAAAAACTCCCAATTGCCACCTCCGCGAAACTTGTGCGGCAACTGACGTTTCCAAATAAAAAGCTGCGGCCGCAAGCGCGCAATAGTGTAACAGGAGCTTTCATTTCATCGGCGGGTGGAAACGCGGAGCGAGCGTCAATACTTCAAGGCAAAAGATTTCAGCGTTTCGTGGGCAGCTTCAGACCGAGGTGGGCCATTACTTTTTTCAAATCTTCCCAGACGTCGCCCTTGGCGTTGGGATTGCGGAGGAGGTAAGCGGGATGATACGTGGCCAACAGCGGAATGCCGCGAAATTCGAGCCACTGGCCGCGAATGCGCGACATCGACGGCTTCGTTCCGGTGAGCGATTGAAAGGCAATCGCGCCGAGGCATACAACCGCTTTCGGCCGAATCACCGCGAGCTGGCGGTAGAGAAACGGCGAGCAAGTCTCGATTTCGTCCGGCTCAGGCGCGCGATTCTGCGGAGGCCGACACTTTACGACATTGGCGATGTAAACGTCATCGCGGCGCAAACCCATCGCCTCGATCATCTGCGTCAAAAGTTTTCCGGCGCGGCCGACGAAAGGGAGGCCCTGAATATCTTCGTCATGCCCAGGACCTTCGCCAACAAACACAAGTTCCGCTTTCGGATGGCCGGCGCCGAAGACAATTTTACTTCGTTGCTCGCAGAGTTTGCAGCGACGGCAATTTTCGCCGATGTCTTCGCGAATCCGATCAAGAGTGTCGCCTTCGACGCGTTCATTGGCGGCGAAAAGAGATGCGCTTTTTATCACGGGCAGCACCGAGGCGACGTGTGTTGGATTTGGATTTACGACTGCGGGCGCCACGCGGACGGGACGAGGAAGCGGATCCGGGGCTGCCAGGATGGGTTCAACCGGCGCGCTTGCGGCTTCGACCGTAAACGCAGCGCGATCGAGGCAGAAATCTGAAATTTCCAGATCGTTGAAATATTCGAGCCATGCTTCAACGCGCGCGCGGCCTTCGGGATTCATCGGCATCCTGCCGGGCGGCGTGTCACTTCACGCCTTGTCCGAGTTGCGCGAGCCGCAATTCGGCGACGTGATCGAGAATGCGATTGGCGACATCGAACTTGGACATTTTCGGGAGCGCAATTTCGCGGCCGTCACTCGAAAAGAGCGTCACGATGTTAGTGTCCGTGTCGAAGCCAGCGCCTTCCTGCGTGACGTCGTTGGCGACGATGATGTCCGCGCCCTTTGCGGCGAGCTTGTGGCGCGCATTTTCCGCGAGGTGGTCCGTCTCCGCCGCGAAGCCCACAAGGATCTTGGATCCCTTGGTGCGTCCCAGCTCGGCGAGAATATCGGTGGTAGGTTCGAGCTCGAGCATCATCTTTCCCGCGCCGCGCTTGATTTTCTTTGATTCAGGCGACGCTGGCCGGTAATCCCCCACGGCGGCGGCCATGATGACGACGTCAGCCGCGCTTGCGTGTTCGCGCACGGTGCGATGCATCTCCTCGGTGGAGCGCACAGGCAACCAGTCGGCTTCAGCGGGCGCGCACAAATCCGTTGGGCCGCTGATCAAAATCACGTGAGCGCCGCGACGCGCAGCCGCGTCCGCCAACGCATATCCCATTTTCCCCGACGAGCGATTGGTGAGCACGCGTACCGGGTCTATTTCTTCGACGGTGGGCCCGGCGGTGACGACAAACGTCAGACCTTCGAGATCGTGGCGCAAGCCAAGCGTTTCGCAGACCGCGCTGGCAATCGCTTCGATTCCGGCGAGGCGTCCAGGTCCGACCATTCCGCACGCCAGATAACCTTCGTCGGGTTGGACGACACGCACGCCGCGCGCGCGCAGCGTCTCGATATTTTTCTGCGTGGCCGGATGCTCCCACATATTCACGTTCATGGCGGGAGCAACGATTACGGGAGCTTTCGTCGCGAGGTAGAGCGTGGTCAAAAAATCGTCCGCGATTCCATTCGCGAGCTTGGCCAGAATGTCAGCGGTCGCCGGAGCCACAATAAGCAAATCGATTCGCTGCGCCACGGCGATGTGTTCGATGGCGCTTTCGACATTGGCGGGCGATTCTTTCTCGCCAAAAAGCTCGGTGATGACTTTGTTGCCTGTGAGCGCGGCGAACGTGAGCGGCGTAATGAATTCCTGAGCGCCACGCGTCATCACCACCTGCACGTCGAGCTTCTCCTGCTGCAGCCGGCGAACCAGTTCCGCGGCCTTATAGGCTGCAACTCCTCCCGAGACTCCCAAGGCAATGCGCATCAATCCTCGCGGCGGATGCTACGACTTCTTTTTCTTCCCATCTTTATCTTCCGTGCCGTCGAAGGCTTCGGAAAGCTCGTATTCGAGCATTCCCCTTTGCAATTCCTCTTCGGCGACGCGGGTGTACTTGTTGTTTTTCGGATTGTCGATCAACGGCCGGCCTCCGGCCATGAGTTGCCGGGCGCGACGCGCTACCAGCACGACGTATGAAAATCTGCTGTCTGGTGGTTGGTTGGAAACCGCCATGAATAGATTATCCTCCAAAGGATTTCAAAATTCTCTGAACGCGTTCGCGGTTCTGTCGAGTCCGGCAACGTGCGCCCAGCGCAATAGCCCGCACGTCCTTGCCAGCCTGCTCGAGGTCCTCATTGATGACCACGTAATCGTAATCCACGTAGTGCTCCATTTCCAAGCGGGCGCGGTCGAGACGCCGGGCGATTTCCTCATCGTTGTCCTGGCCGCGCGCGCGGATGCGTTTTTCGAGTTCTTCGCGCGACGGGGGCACGATGAAAATGGCCACGGATTCAGGGACTTTTTTCCGCACCTGCTCGGCGCCCTGCACGTCGATTTCAAGTACCAAGTCCTTCCTTTGGGCGCGCGCTTCGTCGAGCCATTTCTTCGGCGTCCCGTAACTGTGTTTGCCGAACACGCAGGCATGTTCGAGAAAATCGCCGCGTCTAACCATTTTTCGGAATTCTTCTTCCTCCACGAAATGATACCACTTACCGTCCTTTTCACTGGCACGCGGCGGGCGCGTGGTGGCTGAAATCGAAAGCATGGTGCCGGGCAATTCGAGCAACTTTTTCACCAGCGTCGATTTGCCCGAGCCGGACGGTCCAGAAACAATCAAGATCAGCGGTTCATGGGAATCAGGCATCGTTATTCGATGTTCTGCACTTGTTCGCGAAGTTTTTCGATCTCCGACTTCAATTCGAGGCCAAGCTGCGTGATCTCGAGCCCGTCGGCGTCGATTCCATTTGTTTTCGATAGCAATGTATTCGTTTCGCGCTGCATCTCCTGCAAAAGGAAATCGAGTTTCTTGCCGACTTCGCCGCCCGCGTCGAGCAACCCGCGGAATTGCTGCACGTGACTGCGCAATCGCGCCAACTCTTCGGTGGTGTCGCTGTGCTCGGCGGCAAAAGCTGCTTCCTGCGCGAGACGCGCTGGATCGAGCGCAAAATTGCCGAGCAGTTCTTTCAGCCGGGCCTCGAGGCGTTTCGCATAGGCGGGACGCGCTCGCTCGGCGAGCACTTTAATCTGCTTCGCGTGCTCGCCAACCGTTGCCACTCTTTGCGACAACTCCTCGCGAAGCGCACGCCCTTCAATCTGCTTCATCTGGTCCAGGCGGCCGATTGCCTGCGTCAAACACGACCCCACCAGTCCAGTGAGTTTTTCGATTTCATCTTCGGCGGGCGCGCCCGAAGACGTCACTCCCGGCAAACGAAAAATCGCCGCAAGATCGGGATCCGATTTCACTCCAAACTGCTCGCCAAGCGATTTCGCGGCTTTCAAATATTCCGCGGCAACTTCCCGATTGATCGAGATTGAGTGACTATTTGCGGCTTCGACGTGGAGCGTAACGTCCAAATGGCCGCGACGCACGTGCTCGCGCGCGACGCGGCGGATTTCCGTTTCCAAGGCGTCCCAGCCCTCCGGCATGCGTATGCGCAAATCGAGGAAGCGGTGATTCACGCTGCGCAGACTCAATTGCACGGCCCAGCCATCCTGCTCGACGCGCGCCTGCGCGTAGCCGGTCATTGACTTCAGGGACTTGAGGATCGCGGATTTCTGAACCGGCGAGTCGAGTTCCGGCGATTCTAATGGCGATAGCTTGAGCACAGGGTCGGACATCTTACACGGTTCCCGCGGGCAACGGTGGCTCGATTTCCTGGAACTGGAGATGATAGAGCCGCGCGTACGCTCCGGCGTGCGCGAGCAGCTCTTCATGAGTGCCGCGTTCGCGAATCGTGCCGTCTTCGAGCACGACGATCATATCCGCGCGCCGGACGGTGGAAAGCCGATGCGCAATCACGAAGACGGTACGGTTCTCCATCAGATTGTTGAGGGCGCGCTGCACCAGCATCTCCGATTCAGAGTCGAGTTCGGAGGTCGCTTCGTCAAGAATCAAAATCGGGGCATCTTTCAAGAGAGCGCGCGCGATGGCAATGCGCTGGCGCTGGCCGCCGGAGAGGCGCTGGCCGCGGTCACCGATTTTAGTGTGATAGCCCTGCGGCAACTGCGTGATGAATTCGTGCGCCAGAGCTGCTTTTGCTGCGTCCACGACGCGCGCCTCGGGCAAATCGGGACGGCCGTAGCACAAATTATTCCATATCGTGTCGTTGAAGAGAATCGTCTCCTGCGTGACGATGGCCATCTGCTCGCGCAACGAACGGAGATTCACTTCGCAAACATCGTTTCCGTCGATCAACAGCGTTCCCATCGTGGGACTGTGGAAGCGTGGCAATAAATTCACCAGCGTCGTTTTACCCGCGCCGCTCGAGCCTACAATTGCCACCACGCTCCCCGCAGGCACTTTCAAATTGATGTCGTGCAAAATCAGCGGTCCATTCTCGTAGGCGAATCCGACGTTTTGAAAATCGACGTTCTTCGAAAAACGCGAGACGATAAATTTGCCGGGCTCGTCGGCGATTTCCTCTTTCAGCGCGAGGAAGCCCAGAACCTGAGTGGATGCTCCGACAGCAAGTTGGAATTGGTGATACAAACTGCCGAGCCGCTTAATCGGTTCATACGCGCGAAATAGCGACCAGATGAAGCTGATTACCATTCCACTCGTCATCAGCCCGCGGCGGATCTCATCGCGCGCATAAAGCAATAGCACCGCGAAGACAACTGCGCCGAGCAAATCCATCATCGGCGATGTGACGACATACGCCTTCACCCAGCGCATGTTTTCGCGCAGCAGACGGCGGGCCGTTTCGCGGAATTTTTGGATTTCGAAGTTCTCCATGCCAAAGGCTTTTACAACGCGATTGCCGCTGACCGTCTCCTGCAGAATTTCGCTCAAGTCAGCGACACGCGAGCGGCTGCTCTGCACGGAGCGGCGAATTCGGCGTCCGAGCCTACCGACCGGGTACACGACAAGCGGAATAATTAGAGCCGAACCCAGTGCGAGCCTCCAGTTCAGCACGAGGAGCACGCACACAAACGCGAGCAGCGCAAAAATCTGCTGGAAGAAATCAGCGAGATGCTCGGAAAGGGCGCTGCGTACTTGATCCACGTCGCTAATGGTCGCGGACATCACGCGGCCCGTGGGATTGTGCTGAAAGAATCCGATCGGCTGCCGCACCAGCTTGTCGTATACGTCATTGCGCAAATCCGTGACGCCCGCGTGCCCTGCATATTGAATCATCGTGTTGCCAAAAAATTCAGCAATCACTTTCGAGAAGAAAATCACCAGCAGACAAATTGCGAAAACCGTCCAAACGTAATGAATATTCGATGGCAAGAATGAATTCAGGTAAATCACTCGATGGCTATACGGCAGGGTAATCAGCTTCACTTTTGTCGCGGTGCTGTGCGGATTCAATACAGTGTCCCACGCGGGAATGATCATCAGTGCAATCAATCCTTCGCAGACCCCCACGACCGCGAGCAGCATAACGCCCACAATCAACCGCCAGCGGTATGGCCGCACAAAGCGGAAAAGCCCGTGAATTTCGGGAGGAACTTTCACTCGCTGCACACCCTTATATGTTCCACTTTACAGGAGGCAAAATATTCGCGCCAGAGCAGCGGCGCGGAAAAGTCATGAGACGGATCGTTCCAGATCGCGATGCTCGAGTTTGACCGTGTACCCGCGCTTTGCGAGAGCCTTACCGACTGCCTCCGCCATCATCACGGAGCGATGGCGCCCGCCCGTGCATCCGAATGCGATGGTCAAATAACTTTTGCCTTCGCGGATGTAATGCGGGATCAGATATTCGAGCAGCCCTTCGATGCGCCGCAAAAATTGTCCCGTTTGCTTGAATGACCGTATGTATCGCGCGACACGAGGATTCTTGCCGCTGTACTGGCGCAACTTCGGCACAAAATGCGGGTTCGGCAAAAAGCGCACATCGAAGACCAGATCGGCATCAGAAGGCAAACCAAAACGATACCCAAAGCTCACAAGAGAAATGAGGAGCGGCTTGCGGCCAGCTTTTTGAAAACGCTCGGTGATGGAATCGCGCAGCTCATGAACTGTGAACTTGGTGGTGTCAATGACCACATCGGCGAGCGCGCGAACAGCAGCCATTTGCTTTCGTTCAGCGCGGATGCCGTCGAGAATCGAACCCTCGCCACCCATCGGATGTGGCCGCCGCGTTTCGCTGAATCGCCGCCCGAGCGCGTCATCGCTGGCCTCGATGAATACCAGCGTGGCGGGATACTCGCGACGCAGCCGGCGGTAAACTTCGGGCAAGCGCTTCAGTTGCTCGCCTTCGCGCGCGTCGATCAGCAAAACGGCGCGTTCGAAATCGCCGCCGCCTTCCATGTACAATTCAGCAAAAGATGGAATGAACGAAACAGGAAGATTATCGACGCAGTAGAACCCCAAATCCTCGAACGCGCGGAGAACCGACCCTTTGCCTGAGCCGGATAGGCCCGTGAGGATGACTAACTGGCGATTTTGTTCAGTATGGCGCGGCGCCACGGAGGCTGCCCGTCAGCCCTTCTGCCGGCGCTGGTGCGTGCTGGGAATGCGCAGGTCTTCCCTGTATTTCGCCACGGTACGGCGCGTGACGTGAATGCCCTCGACGTCTAAACGCTTCGCAATTTGCTCGTCGGTGAGCGGATGCGTCGCGTCTTCTTCCTCGATCATTTTCTTGACGAGCCGCTTGAGGGAAAGCAACGACATATCGCCGCCCTGTGGGCCATTCACCGACTCCGAGAAAAAATACCTCAACTCGTAAACGCCCTGCGGCGTGTGCGAATATTTATTTGCCACGGCGCGGCTGACAGTGGATGGATGCACGCCCACTTCCTCGGCCACTTCCTTGATCATCATCGGCTTCAAATGATCAATCCCGTATTCGAGAAAATCTTTTTGTCGCCGCAGAATGGACTGACAGACGCGCACGATGGTGTGCTTGCGCTGTTCGATATTTTTCATCAACTGCACGGCGGCTGTGAAGCGCTCCTTGACGTAATTCCGGACGTCGCGATCCGCGGCGTCGCGCGCCAGCAGTCGGCGATACACAGGGCTCAACCGGAGTTGGGGCAAATCATCGTCATTCAAAAATGCCTGCCACTCGCCATCAACTTTTCGGAACGCGACATCCGGCTCGACCAGTCGCGGCTCGATTTTGTTGTAACGCAACCCGGGGCGCGGATCGAGTTTCTTCACGGTATCGACGGCGCGCTTGACGGCCTCGATGGGACGGTTGAGCGCGCGCGCGATTTCCTTGAGCTGATTGTTTTGCAGCATTTTCAGATGATCGGAAATCACCTGCTGCGCGAGAGTGTTCTGCGGATCAATCAACTTCAATTGCAGGAGGAGACATTCTTTCAAATCGCGCGCGCCAACTCCGGGAGGATCGAATTCCTGCACGACGGCGAGCGCTTCTTCGACATCGTCGACCGAATATCCGCCAGACTGACCAATTTCCTCGAGCGTTGCCATTAAGTAGCCGTTCTCGTCCAGGTTGCCAATAATTACTTCGGCGGCTTTCTGGACCTGCTCGCTGCAGATGCTGACACTGAGTTGCCAAAGTAAATGATCGGCGAGATTTTGCGGGGAAGATAAGAATTTATCGAAGCCGGGCTTTTCCGTTTCTTCGCGTTCGCTTCCGGCTCCGCTGGCCGCGCCGGTGTCGAGATATTTTGTAAAGAAGGAGCTAATGTCGAATTCATCGAAGGGATTCGAGGCTTCTGTTTCGGGGACTTTTTCGGTCTCTTCCTTCACGAATGTTTCGTCGGTGTAATTTTCGCTGACCACGCCATCGTCGCCGAGCACCTCCAGCATGGGATTTTCCATGATCTCCTGATTGATCATTTCGCGCAGTTCCAGGCGATTGAGCGCGAGAACGCTCACCATCTGCACAAGGCCCGGCGTGAGGACCTGCTTCTGCGCGAGCCGGAGATTTAATTTGGGCTGGAGCCAGTTCATAGCGCTAATTCAACCGGAAATGTTCTCCCAGATACAAACGCCGCACTTCGGGATCCTGGCTCAACTGCTCGGGCGTGCCAGCGCTTAAAATTTTCCCGCCATGGATGATGTAAGCGCGCGTCGTGACGGCAAGAGTTTCCCGAACGTTGTGATCGGTAACCAGCGCGCCGATTCCGGCAACGCTCAAGTCGGTGATGATTTTTTGCAGGTCCATGACAGTCAGCGGATCGATTCCCGAAAACGGCTCATCGAGCAGCACAAACGACGGCTGCATCACCAAGGAACGCGCAATTTCAAGCCGGCGGCGCTCGCCTCCCGACAGCACGTAGCCTTTGCTGTGCCGCACGCCTTCGAGTCCCATCTGCGACAACAATTCTTCCACGCGGTCGCGCCGCTGCTCAGCCGTGATCGGCAGCGTTTCCAGCACCGCGAGCAAATTTTCTTCGACGGTCAGTTTGCGAAAGACAGAGGGTTCCTGGGGAAGGTAGCTGATTCCGCTACGCGCGCGCAGGTACATGGGTAGATCGCTGATGTCCTCACCGTCCAGAAGAACTCGCCCGAAATCGGGGCGCGCGAGGCCGACCAGGATGTAAAAAGTCGTGGTCTTGCCTGCGCCGTTGGGGCCGAGCAACCCAACCACTTCGCCCTGTTGGATCTCCAAACTGACATTATCGACAACCTTCCGGCCTCGATAGCTCTTGCTTAACTCCGCGGCTTGGAGCTTCAACATGCCAGTTCATTTCTCAACCCGGTGCTTGGTAATGGTTCGCGGGCCTTTTTGCGAATCCACGAGAATCGTATCACTCGCTAAAAAGAAGGTCAATTCACGGCCCGTTGTGGTGTTTCCAGAACCATCAAAAAGCGCCGGTTTGCCTCCGGAAAGCACGAATTTGCCTTCGCGCGCGACGTATTCGCCCCGCTCGGCGGTGCCGATACGCCCATTCTGTTCGATGCGGACGCCGCCTTCCGCGACTGCGCGCTCCAACTTTTGTTGCTGATTGGCGGCCGCCGAAAGGAAGAGAGTGAGAGTTTGGCTGGAGATTGAGCCTTGAGAGGATTGCGCCGTTACGCCGCCAGTCAATTCAACTCTTCCCACAGCGCCAAAATAATCCGCTTTCGGCGCGCGGACCTGCCACGCCGTGGGCGCGCTGGCTTTCGATCTCGCTTTCGGGGTAGCAGGAGGCGGCTCCGGAAAAGCACCTACGACGTTTCCGCGCGCTTCGGCGCGTTGTTGATTGCGCCAGAATTCAATCGTATCAGCCTGAATGACGTCACTCCCCTGCCAGAAACGCGCATGTCCCGAGAAGACAGCGTGGTCCGTCGCGCTCGAACCATTCATCTGATCCGCCGAAATATTCCCTCCGGCTGCGCCGGGATTCTTTGTGTTGTCGAAATACGTGGTCATAACGTTTCCGGCCGCGTGAACTTCTCCTGTCTTCTGATTGATTTCGATCTGCGCCGCGGAGGAGCGCGATGTGGAATCCGCGACGGAGGCTGAGCCGGCCAGCGTAATCTGATTCGCGGCGCGCGAAATATACGCCTGCTCCGATTGTCCCGTGCGACCGGCCTGCTGAAATTTTACGCTGCCGTCTTCTTCAACTGTTTCCCACTCGCCGCTTGCGCCGAAGCTCGCCGTCAGATTTTGCGCCGTGGTG
>DATNDO010000085.1:0-9666 GCA_035606955.1 Candidatus Angelobacter sp. | reverse complement strand
GCGATTCGCTTGTCTTGAATCATGCTTGTCCGGGGGAGCGCGTTCAGCTAGCCACGGCGACTGCCTCGTTCCTTGAGTATCTCGAGGAACATCGCCGCAAAAATTACAGGCGTCTCGCTAACTCACTCAGTGCATCGTAATGACGAGCGCATGCGGCGTCAAGAAATATTGGACGGCGAAGAATTCTAATTTGCTATAGTGAGCGCAACGCGAGCCGCTCGAGAAAAGGCTGAAAACGTGGTTTGGGAAGAAACCTGGAATCTGGCGATGGATTCGTTGCGCGCAAACAAACTGCGCGCGATGCTGACCATGCTCGGCGTCGTTATCGGCAGCGCGTGCATCGTGCTCGTGGTCACGGTCGCGCTGGCCGGGAAGCAGTTCATCATTGGCCAGATTGAAGCTGTGGGTTCGAACATCGTGTATGCCTCGCTGGTGGATTCCGGCGTCGGCCAAACAATAACGCTGGGCGATGAAATTTCAATGGCTGACCTCGAAGCGATCAAGCAGGGCATTCCGCAGGTGACGCATGCCGCAGGTTCGCATGACATTGCGATGACCGTGGTGGCGGGCGGCGTTGCCCGCCCCGTAAGTCTTGTGGGCGTCACGCAGGAATTTCAACAGATTCGCAATTTTCTCATTGTGACCGGCCGTTATTTTGATGACGGCGATTTCACCAGCAACAGTAAAGTTTGCCTGCTTACGGAGCACATGGCCAAAGTTGCGTTTCCTTACGATGATCCCGTCGGACGCAATATCCGCGTTGGAGAATTGAGTTTTACTGTAATTGGCGTGTTCCGCGAACGCGTGCAGACGTTCGGTCAAACGGAAATCGCCACCGACTCCGTGCTCGTGCCATTCCCGTTGATCCGATACTATACGGGCGAAAGCTCCGTCCGGACGCTCTATGCGCAAGCGGATAATCCGCAGGATGTCGAGCTAGTGACGCAGGAAGTCGCCGAAGTTTTGAAGGCGCGCCATCGGTCTGCGGCGGAGTATAGCGTGCTGAATCTGTCCTCAATTCTCGAAACCGCAAAGCATATCTCGTTGGCCCTGACCATCGTGCTTTTGCTGATTGCGATGATTGCGTTGGTGATCAGCGGCATCGGAATCATGAATATCATGCTCGTCAGCGTGACGCAGCGCACGCGTGAGATTGGAATTCGAAAAGCAATCGGAGCCCGGCGTCAGGAAATTCTCTATCAGTTTTTGGCCGAGGCGACGATTATCAGCGGTGCTGGAGCGCTTGTGGGAATCGGCGTGGCAGTGATCATTCCATTTTTCATCTCGGCGACTTTGCAGCTCTTGCCCGTCCCTGCCAACATTGCAATTCCGATCTCCTGGCCTTCCGTGGTACTCGCGTTTGTTGTATCGTGCGCCACGGGAGTAATATTTGGTTATCTCCCCGCCAGTAAGGCGGCAAAACTCCAACCGGTGGAATCTCTGCACTATGAATAAAATAAAAATGAAATCTCAATCGTTGGCGATAATTTGCTACGCGATTTTCGGCACTATGTTTGCAGCGCCTTTGCCGGCGCAGCAAGCTCAACAGCCACTCAAACTGAAAGCACAGGTCGCAAACGCGATGCCCACGCCGCCGTTGCAGTCGGCCGGGAGTCCGCAGGCCGCACGCGGCATCCTGACTCTTGACCAGGTGGTGAATCTGGCACTTGCGCATAGCCCTGATTTGGCTCTGGCGCGCGTCCGCTTCACCGTCGCTCAAAATGTTGCAGGAGTCGACCGCGCCGAATTTCGCCCGAATCTTTACACCGGTTCGGGAGCCGCGTACACAAATGGTTTTCCGCAGACGCCAGGAGGCGCGGCGCCCTCCGTATTTGAAGTGTCGTACACGCAGGCGCTTCTCGATCCCATAAAGCGTGGCGCGCTGAAAGCCGACGAGGATCGTGCGAAAAACCAAGAGCTCGAATGCCAGAATATGCGCGACACCGTGATGGTGCGCGCCGCTTCGGCGTATCTCGAGTTGGCCGACGTGCGCCACTCGCTCGATTTGCTGCGCGGCGAGCGCGATAGCCAACAAAGAATCCTTGACGTGACGCAACAGCGCTCTGGGGCCGGGCTCGAGTTACCCGTAGCCGTCACGCAAGATGAACTGCAACTGGCGAAGACGAGCCAGCGTATTGTTCAGTATGAGAGCCGTGACGAGATCCTCTCCGAGCAAATCCGCGCCATGACCGGTCTCCCGCCTGATGAGCCCGTCGATGTATCTTCGTCGGAAGTTCTGGCTTCCCAGGCGACTGAACCTGCATCCAACTTAGTAGCCGCGGCGCTCGACCATAGTCCGGAAATTCGCGAAGCCGAAAACGAGCGCAGCGCTCGCGAGCATTTGCTGAAGGGTGCGAAAGCCGCCTATTGGCCCACCATATCTCTAGTCGGGGAATACAACGTGTTGAGCAAAATAAACAACTATGACGTGTTTTTTAATCATTTTCAGAGAAACAACGTCAATGCTGGCGTGCAAATCACAATCCCTATTTTCAGCGCGCACACGTCAGCGGCTGCGGCACTGGCGCACAGCCAATTGAACGAAGCCGATCTCGAATTGGCAAATGATAAGCGCACTGTGCGTATCGGAGCCGAGCAAAAAGTCCGAACGTTTCGGGAAACGGATGCTGGGAAAAGTGTTGCGCAGCTGGATTTGCAGCTCGCTCAGGAACAACTTCAGGACATTCAGGTGAAGTTCAATCAGGGGCGTGCCACGCTGCGCGATTTGGAGCAGGCGAGGGTGCTCGAAAACGAGAAGTGGCTGGCATTTCTTGACGCGAATCTCTCGCAAGAGAAGGCCCAACTTGATCTATTGCAGGCCACCGGGCAGCTTGCGCAGGCTTTCCATTGAGGGAACAATTCGTAATACTTTTCTATTCCCTCGGTATGAATTCGAGTAGAATGAATTTCTACGCACGGACAGGTCTTTGGCGATGCGGCCGTCCCGAACCAGGAGGATGTTGAATGCCGTCAGTAATGAAAACACTGTTGCTCAATCCCCCGAGCTTTGAAAATTTTGACGGCGGCGCCGGTTCTCGCTGGCCGGCCACACGCGAAATTGAGTCTTATTGGTACCCGGTCTGGCTGACTTATCCTGCCGGAATGTTGCCTGGGAGCCGATTGCTTGATGCTCCTCCGCACAAAGTTTCGCCGCAGCAAACTATCGAGATATCGAAGGATTACGAGTTTTTGGTGCTGTTCACGTCTACGGTGGGGTTTCAGAGCGATCTGAAGCTCGTCAGAAAAATGAAGGAATTGAATCCCGGGCTGAAAGTCGCCTTCGTCGGCCCGCATGTGCAGATCAAGCCCGAGGAAAGCCTGCGGGCAGGTTCCGACATTGATTTCATCGTGCGTGGCGAATTCGATTACGCCGTTGCGGACTTCGCGAAAGGGAAACCGCTCGCTGAGATTGCCAACGCAAGCTATCTAAAAGACGGAAAAGTGGTTCACAATGCGACTCGAGCGCCGCTCCATACCGCTGAACTGGACGAACTGCCCTTTGCGACCGACGTTTACAAGCGTGATTTGACCATTGAACGTTACAGCGTGCCGTTCCTGCTTCATCCTTTCGTTTCCTTCTACACCACGCGAGGCTGCCCGGCGCAATGCACTTTCTGCCTGTGGCCGCAGACGCTTTCGGGTCACACGTGGCGTGTACGCTCGGTGGACAGCGTCGCTCGTGAATTCGAGCAGGCGCACCGCATGTTTCCGCAGGCGAAAGAGTTTTTCTTCGACGACGATACGTTTAATATTCGCAAAGACCGTGTGCTCGAGTTGTGCAAGAAGTTCAAGCCCGTGGGTTTCCAATGGTCGTGCACGGCGCGCGTCCACAGCGACTACGAAACGCTCGCCGCCATGGCCGATGCCGGCGCGCGGCTGTTCATCGTGGGCTTCGAGTCCGGTGATCCGCAAATTCTGAAAAATATCAAGAAGGGTGCAACGATCGAGATGGCTCGCACATTCGCGGCCAACTGCAAGAAGGTCGGCATTCGCGTTCACGGAGACTTCATCATTGGCCTTCCGGGCGAAACGAAAGAAACAATCCAGAAGACGATGGATTTTGCCAGAGAGCTCGATTCTGAAACGATCCAGGTTTCGATGGCCCACGCTTATCCCGGCACGGAGCTTTACAATCTGGCTTCGGCGAACGGCTTCCTCGCCACTGAAGCTCTTGCCGATTCGGGCGGCCATCAGCTTCCGCACCTCGAGTATCCGGGGTTGAACCGTGAAGAAATGATGAACGCGGTGAACCAATTCTATGATTCCTACTATTTCCGCCCGCGCGTTGCGTGGCGAATCGTTCGTGAGGCGCTTTGGGATGCGCATGAGCGCAAGCGGCTGTTCCACGAAGCGGTTTCTTTCCTGCGCTTGCGCGCTGAGCGGTTGAAATACGCAAAGACTGGCAAGGGACCCGCCAAGAACCAGCCTCCGTCTGTATCCGTGACGACGATTCCACCGCATGCGAGTACGGAATTCACGGAAACACAAGGCGCATGAAACTTCCTCATCGGCTGCACGGCAAGACGATCTTTTTGATCGGCCTGATGGCGATTTTCGGGTCGCTCGGCGACGTCTTGCTGCGCAAAGGCATGAAGCAGATCGGCGCGGTGTCCAACTGGCGGCCTGACGCGCTGCTCGCAACATTCGAAAGAACATTCCGTTCGGGTTCCATCTGGCTTGGAATTTCCTCGCTGCTGCTATTTTTCATCGCGTATCTGCTGGTGCTTTCCTGGGCCGATTACAGTTACGTCCAACCCGCCTCCGCGACCGGTTATTTGTTCGTGGCGGTGCTGGGTTATTTGCTCCTCGGTGAGGTGGTCCCCTGGATGCGGTGGGTCGGCGTGCTCGTGATTTGCATCGGCGTGCTGCTGGTTGGCGGAACTCCGCCCCGCACGACGGAGGAAGGATGACCGCGCGCGACGCAGCGTTTCTCTTCATCGTGATTTTTGGCGGAACCAGCGGCGAGTTGGCCGTGACGCATACAATGAAGCGCGTCGGCGAAGTGCAGAGTTTCTATCCGCACCATTTGCTGCGCGTGATCTTGCGCGCCTTCCGCAGCGGCTGGATGTGGTTCGGCCTTGCATTGATGACCATTTCGTTTTTCTCGCTATTGATGCTGCTTTCCTGGGAAAACGTCAGCTTCGTCGTGCCTGTAACGGCATTGAGCTATGTCTTGGGCGCTTTTGGAGGCAAATTCCTGCTGGGTGAGCGCGTCGAGCCACGGCGTTGGCTCGGCGTCGCGCTGGTTTGCCTGGGAGTTCTGCTCGTTTGCGTTGGGTAAGCAACACGTCCGAAAGCACATCAAGAAACAGATCGAGGAAAAACTCAAAGGCTGGCCATGTGGCATGAAGTTCTACGTTGGTCTGTACTTGCCCTCGCGCTGGGCCCCTTTGGTTACTACTTGCTGGCCATCACCGCGGCCCGGCGTTTTTTCCGTAGCCGCCCCCCGATTTCCAAAGATTTTGCTCCTCCCGTCAGCATCCTGAAACCAGTGCGTGGGCTGGATCGCGAAGCGTATGAAAACTATGCGAGCTTCTGCGTTCAGGAGTACCCGGAATTTGAAATTATCTTTGGCGTCACGGAAGATACGGATCCCGCCGTGCCCGTAATTGAAAAACTGATTCGCGATTTTCCGCGTTGCAAAATCCGCCTGCTGATTGGTGCGGAACAGTTGGGCACCGGTGACAAAGTGAACAAGCTCTGCCGCATGGTGCGCGAGGCTAAGCACGACATTTTGATTATCAGCGACAGCGACATTCGCGTAGCGCCGGGCTATCTGTACGCGGTTGCTGCCCCTTTCGCGGATCCCCAGGTCGGCGCAGTTACCTGTCTCTACCGCGGAATTACGGACGACACTCTTGTGTCCGAAATGGAAGCGCTCGGTAACACGTCGGACTTCGACGCGGGAGTCCTCTCGGCGTGGCAATTGGGTGGCGTCGATTTCACTCTGGGTGCGACCATGGCCACCACCAAGAAGCATCTCGCCGAAATCGGAGGTTTTGAGGCGCTGGTCGATCATTTTTCAGATGATTACGAGCTGGGTCACCGCATTCATGCGCTTGGTTATCGCGTGGAAGTAACCACCTTTCCAGTCTTCACCGTGTTTCCCACGCAAACGCTCGCGGAGTGCTTCCGCCATCAAGTTCGTTGGACGCTGACGATGAAGCACTCCCAGCCCTGGGGGCATTTTTCACTGATCTTCACACATGGTCTGCCGTGGGCGATTCTGGCGGCGGCGATTGCTCCGTCGTGGCCCGTTGCTCTATTTTACGTTGTTGGTTATTTGGTTCTTCGTGGATGGATGGCGTGGACGGTGGGCGTCTGGGGAGTGAATGACCCGCTGCTGCGCAGGAAGATGTACCTTGTGCCCTTGCGCGATGCCTTTGCCTTCATTGTGTGGCTGACCAGCTTCTTCAAACGCCGCATCGAATGGCGCGGCTCGGAATATTACATCCGCAACAAACGGTTGGTCCCCGTCGAATAGTTTTTTAGCTGCCGGTTTTTGTTGCCCCGAATTCCAGGATTGAAATACAGCGGGATACTACTGGTTGAGGCGGAAGCGCACCGTCACGACATATTGTGTCGAGATGGCCTTACCGTCGAGCATGGCCGGCGAATATTTCCATTGCCGGACAGCGTTCGCTGCGGCTGAGCGCAATAGTATTGGGCCGGAGACTACCTTTGTCGAAGTCACTCTGCCCGATGCATTGATCTCCGCCTGAATCTTCACTTCGCCTTCCACGTGATTCGCCGCAGCAAGCTGTGGATACACAGGCGGGACGGACGATATGAGCTTGGGAAGCTGAACGTGGCCGCCCTGGACAACATCGGGCTTGGGCGGAGCCGGCGCGACCAGATTCGAGGATCCGCTGCCGGAAACGAGTGATCCTAGGCTTCCGTTGGGGATTACGGGAATTTCCTTGGAGTTTGCCGCGCCCACATCTGGAACGGGGGCAGTCACGCGAGCCGCATCGTGCGGCTTGATTTGTGCATGCGCCTTCAAATCGCCCGCGTAAATATCAGCTGTGCCGGTGGAAATAGAAATAGCCGGGTGGCTTGTTGCAACCGCGCCCCTCTGCGAAGCGTGCAGGGACCCTGTCGGAGTCGGGATCCGCTGAGTTGCCGAGACCGGCGCGGAAACGTCGACCTTCCGTTCAACCTGCGGCGTCGAGGAAGACGTTACCGGGACAGATGGATTCGTCGCGACGACTTCATCCACTGCGGTCGGCGCTTGTAGCGAAGATGAAGGAGCCGACGAAGAAGGAGACGGCGAGGACGACGCTACGGCCGTCGGTTTGGTTACTTGTGCGATGACCTTGGGATTACGACGCAAATACATTGCGCCCGCTGCGACGAACGCCAATACCACCACGACGGCCCCGGCAAACATTAATACTGACGAGTTGCCCTTGGGTCTTGACGCTGGCTGCAACAGAGACGAGTAATCAATGGCAGCGATTGTATTGCGCGATACTCTTGCGTCGGCCTGACGCCTTAGTTCCTGCTGATGCTCTTCGCCTGCGTGCGTAGCCGCCGCTTCTCGCGAAAAGATTTCCTCCTGCGTGGTAAGCAAATCGAAAATAGGCTGTTCTGGGGCAGCGGTGCTGGCACGTTTTGGCTTCGCCGGCGCCACAGCAGGCACTCTGGATGCACTCAGGGCCTTGCGGTCAGCGGATGGAGAACCTGACGCCAAAGGAACCAGATCTTCTGTTTCTCCGGGCCGCTCATTCCCATATTCAGTCGTCGGAACAGAAAGGTTGAGCTCTCTGGACGGAGTGGGTTTTGTCGTTTCACCAACCTGCGGCATGACCGGGGCAGGTTGGGGTTCCACACGCGCTGGCTTCTGAATTATGGGCGCAACCGGAGTCGCCAACGGTGCTGGTGGTGCGGGCGTCGAAACGGTTTTGGGAGTTTCTGTCGTCCGCGCCGAAGGTAGCGGGTCAGACGGGAAATGAACGCCCCAGAATCCCGGTGTGGGCTGGGCAAATTCGAGTTTGACGTAATGGGCGACGTTTGGGGCCGTGTTGACTTGGATGATGCGGCACAGCGCGGTTTGCTTCGTCAGCAGGTTAGTCAAAACTATCGAGTGGCCCGTGCGCACGCGAGCGCGCAATTTCACCACGGCGCCGCGCGGAAACACAACCATTGTCGTCGTGTCCTCTTCGAACGGCTCCACGTGCTCTGTCGATTCGAGCACTACTGCGGCCACTTGTGATCCGTGAACGCGAACGGCGACGTCCAGTCCAATCGCCTCGGCTTCCAGTGCGTCACTCCCTGTTTTGGGTTTCGACCCAGCCGAGGAAATCGGGAGTTCCGTCGTAGTACTTGCCATTGCGCTATACCCTCAAGGGTGATTTTCGTGAGAGGCGCTAGCTAAGGCAATAGTACTGGACTTTTTTTTCGTAACACTGGTCGTGCGTACAGGCCCCCTGACCGTTGGACGCAAGCCTCGCAGTCGATTCCGGCCGGCGATAATTAAGGACAACATAGTCGTGTGACGCACCGCCCTGCGCGTCATCTTGTTGATAATGGGGGTTCGCTCAGAATTCGGGACACCGAGGTGGGAGAAATGGAACCAATCATCGCGCTGCTTACGCTGGTTGCCCAGCATTCGATACAACAACAAGCAATTCTTGATGCATTGATAAGGAAGGGTGTGGTCTCAATTGAGGAAGTGCAAGCGGAAATGCCAAAAACCGAAGCCGAAGCCGGCCGCAAGTTCGACCAGCTAAAGGCGGAATTCTTCACTTTGTGGAGAACTTCGGTCAGACGAAACAATAGTGTGCCGATCGCCATGCGCGAACCATCCCATGGCTCGCTTCGGTTAGATTTCTGGGCTGGTTGACGAAAGTGGCGTTCGTTAATAAAGTACTATGTAGGGCCGTGTCGGCGGCCCTATTTTTATGGCCGTCCGATTGGGAGGTCGTACAATTGGCAGTACATCAGATTCTGGATCTGATTATCCTGGTTCGAGTCCAGGCCTCCCAGCCATCTTCTTAACTCCGCTTTGCAATTCATTGAAATGCTGAATGATCTGCCGCCGGGTTCCCTTTGCCGGCGTTGCTCGAATTGCGCCTCGTGGGGCGTTCTACAAATTTTCTCGCGTGACCGCTTCGCAGAACTAAACATCATATCTATGCGGTTTGTTTCATGGCCGCGGCTAAGGCAGCCCCAGCCCGATGAAACCGCATGTCACGACAGCATAAACACAGACTCCTAGGTCATCATTTTCGATGGGTTGTAATTGCCGCGACCACTGCCATAATCATCGTGGGTATCGCATTTGTCATTCTCCTGCTGCGCTGGCCGTTTACACAGGCCCGCATCAGGCAATCCCTCGGAGAGAGCGTTTCGGGATCAATAACTTTTACAAAGTTCCGGATTACTTACGTCCCCTTTCCGGGATGCGTCGCGGAAAATGTCGTTTTCAGGCGTTGGTCGAGTCCTGCGGACGTTCCGCCACTCGCCACGATCCAGAGAATTGCCATTCAGACTCGCTATGCGGATCTTTTCCTTCGGCCCGGCTACGTCGCGCGAATCGTCCTCAACGGATTGTATGTTCGAATTCCGCCGCGTGGCACCGGCACGAAACCCATACAAAACCAAAACAGTTCGACAAAGATGCGTGTCGGTGAAATCGATGCGAATGGCGCGACTCTTGAGATT
>DATNDO010000084.1:0-4228 GCA_035606955.1 Candidatus Angelobacter sp. | reverse complement strand
TCGATTCGCTCGCCCCGCCTCAGGCGACCGATGATCGTCGCCTCTTCGTGCAGGCGATCCGACGGAACGATCAGCGTGATGTTCTGGCCGATGGCCTCCTTAGCCCTGTAGCCGAATAACCGCTCCGCGCTCTTGTTCCAGCTGGTGATAATTCCGTCGAGACTTTTGCTGATGATCGCATCGTCCGAAGAATCGACAATCGCGGCCAACAAACTGTTCGCGGTCTCAGCCCCCTTGCGATCCGTGATGTCCACCAGCATATTCAGGCCGCCGGTGACTCTGCCTTCCTCGTCGCGCAACAATCTGGGGTACGGTACGAACCAGAAACGCGTGCCATCGGGCCGCTCCGCGATCGCCTCCACGCCGTCCTCGATGCGGCCCTCCTTCAGCGCCACGGCCATGGGACATTCGTCGTGCCTCATCGGAGTGCCATCCGGCCAGAACAGTTTCCACGTCACGCACCATTGGTCGGTGCCGAGTTCGGGGGTTCGTCCAGAGAGTTTCACCGCGGCGGGATTGAAGTGCGTCAGGCGGCCTTCGGCGTCTGTGGTGTAAATCGCCGCCGGGAGCGCGTCAATCATTTCGCGGAAACGCCGCTCGCTTTCATGCAGCGTTTGGTAAACATCCAGCAATTCGTCGTGCTTTTCTGTTTGGCGGTGCAGACTCGTGAGTTTGGCCAGCAGCTCGTCGGAGTTTCGCGATTCAACGGGCGCATCTCGGGGCGGTACGTGGCTGGGGATTGTAAAGCGTGGTCTCGTTTCGGCCATTGCGGGACCTCCCGGCTAGAAACGGGTTTTGGACATGAAAGCTAACAGATTTTAGTTCCGCGCGGGCTCGTGTGTCAACTGGATACTGACAAAAATGGTCAATTTATACAAACTGCGGAATATGCCCGCAGATTCGTCAGGCGCTGGGCCGTTCCGCGCCCACAGCGAGCTCAATTGGGATGTTGGACCCGGGGGGTTTTCTTTTTGTAGTTTTGCACTAAGGCGTCCGACGCCGCACGTTTTGCCGACGCCTCCCGGGCGGATTTCGCCATTCGTGGCGCGGCCATTTCTCTTTCGATGCGGGCAATTGTCGCTTTGTCGGACTCTTGATCAGTTGTCATGTGGTTCGTGCAGAGTGACGCGGCCATTTCTCTTTCGATGCGAGCAACTGTCGCTTTGTCGGACTCTTGATCAGTTATGTGGTTCATGAAGGGATGATGCTCGCAAACGCCGAAAGATTAATGTTCCCTTGTGGACACCCACGTGTTCCTGCGATGGTGACTCAGAAATGACTATCTCGGAGAGGCAACCGCTGCTTCCGGCTGCAGCGGAATTACGGCCCGCGCCGTGGTGCCCAGATTCGTGGAATGAATTTCCAGCGTTCCGTCCAGGCCCTTCAGTCGTTCCCGCATCCCGTTGATTCCCACACCCAGTCTCTTCGGCGCGACGAATCTCGACTCGAGCAACGGTTCCAGAATTCCCTTCCCCTGGTCGATCACTTCGAGTTTTACCTGTTGCTCATCCGCTTCCACTTTCACGACCGCGGTCTTGCTTCCGGAGTGCCGGTGAACATTCGTCAGGCACTCCTGCAGCACGCGGAACAACGCCAGCTCAATGGGCTCATCCAACCGTCTGAGCTTGGGCGGAAGTTCCAGCTGCACTTCCATGTTGCTCCGGAGGGCAAATCCCTCCACGTACCACTCAATCGCCGATGCCAGTCCCAGTTCCTCCAACAACGGTGGATGCAGCAAATGCGAGAGCGTGCGAATCTCCGACGAGCATTTCCCCACAATCTCGGTCGCTTCGTCGAGCTTCTCGGCGGTTTCCGGTGGAATCTTTTTCATGCTTCGCCTCGCCGATTCGATCGACATCCCCAGCGCCGCCAGATACTGCCCCACGCTGTCGTGCAATTCGCGCGCGATGCTTCGGCGCTCGTCGTCTTGCGATTGCATCAAACGATTCGACAGCACGCGAAGCCGTTCCGCCTGCTCCAGGATCTCCGCGTTCCGCTCTTCCAGTTCTTTTGTCCGAGCGCGCGCTTCCGCATCCAGCTTCCCCGCGAGAACCCGGTACCGTTCCTCGCTCTCTCGCAATCTCGCTTCCGACCGCTTCTGCTCCGTTCTATCCACCAGCATGTTGATGCCGCCGATGATTCGTCCTTTGGCGTCACGCAGCGGTGTGGGATATACGGTCAGCCACAAACGCTTGCCATCCGGCCGCTCGGCAATAATGTCCGCGTCGCGTATCGCGCGGCCCTTCTTCAGCGCCAGAGCCATAGGAGACTCTTCATGCGGCATGGGAGTGCCATCCGGCCAGAACAGCTTCCAGTTGACGCACCATTTGTCGCTGCCTACTTCCGGCACGCGGCAGGAGAGCCTGATAGCGGCGGGATTGAAGTGCGTCAGGCGGCCTTCGGCATCCGTGGTGTAAATAGCTGCCGGCAGCGCGTCGATCATTTCGCGAAAACGCCGCTCGTTGTCATGCAGCGTTTCGTAAACACCTAAAAGCTCATCATGCCGCTCCGTTTGGGCGTGCAGATTCTTCAGCTTGGCTAACAACGCATCCGCTGTCTCTGGTTCAATCCATCTCGCCGGATTTTGCGCGGATTCGCGAGTGTATTCTTCCACGGTTCTTTCTGGGGAGGTAGCGCGTCCTGGTTCTGCCATAACTGACCTCCCAACCACGAAATGGTGGTAGGCCTACTTTTGAGGATAGGGAATGATCGGGGGAAGTCTAATCCTCTGGCCCCTGTATGTCTGCTCACAATTGACCACTTCTGAAACAGGGGAATTTCGCAAAACTTTGCGAATGTCTTGGCAAGCAGAACGCATGGTTGGCATTCCGCCACCCTGAGCCTTGGCGAAGGGAGGAGCAAAGGCGACGAGCCTGCCCGCAGGGAATCTGCTGTAGTTTTATGGGCGCGAGTGGCGATGTGCGAAAAAAGTCGGGCTTATAATGGAATTCCAGCCGGAGAGGAAACACTCTCATGCACAAAAGCAAATCCGTCAGCTTTGGTTCCCTTTTCCTGGCCGTTGCATTTCTATTCTCGACTATAACCATGGGCTGCGCCCGTCGAGATTCCGGTCGCGTGTATGACTCGGAGCATCACGACTATCACCAGTGGGACAGTAATGAAAATAGCTCCTACCAACGGTGGGAAGCTGAAACTCATCGGGAGCACAGAGACTTCCAGCATCGCTCTCCCGGCGAGCAGAACGAATACTGGAATTGGCGCCACCAGCACGAACGCGACGATCGCCACTAATCAGCGCAATTGCCTTACTTGGGCATGTGTAGGGGCCGCTTTACGCCGCCTGCGGCCCGGTTTTGTAGGGGCGGCTTTACGCCGCCCCCAGGCCTGGTTTTGTAGGGGCGGGGCTTGCCCCGCCCGGGCGACCCGAGGGTCGCCCCTACGAAGGCGAGCGGCGAAACGATTGTCATTCTGAGGAGGCTGACTTTCGCCAACGAAGAATCTCGCCTCGGGCGGGGTTGGAGCGCGGCCTGCCTGCCGCAGGCTTTACGCCGCCCGCGGCATTTTTCTGTAGTTCAGGTCCCGCCCCGATGATTTTTATCGGGGCTGACCTGAGGTTTTTCTCGCCTTAATTCTTTCGCCGCAGCCCGTTCTGGGTCGGCGTTCGCGCTCCGTTATCGCATCCCGCGAGATACGAAAACCCCTCAGGTCAGTTCGCGCAGACAGAGCGCGAACGGGACCTGAGCTACAGAAAAATCCGCACGCGCGCGCGTCAATCGTGCAACAGCACGTTCAACAGCGATCCGTGCACTTGCATCCCGCCGTTGTACTTGATGAATCCCATCTTGCGAAACTTGTTCATGAAAAAACTGATGCGCGAGCGCGTTGTGCCCACCATCGACGCCAGCGTTTCCTGGCTCACTTTCGGAATCGTCGACTCGGCCGCTCCTTCTCGCCCGTAGCGCGCCATCATCAGCAACGTGCGCGCCAAGCGCTTCTCGCTCGAATTGAATAATTGGTCGACCAGGTCCGCTTCCACGCGCGCTTTCCGCGTCAGCAGATAAGTCATGAAAAAATCGGAAAAGTCGCGATCCCCGTGGAGCACTTGCGCCATCCGCCGGTTATCGATTCGCACCAGATCGCAGTCGGTCGCCGCGGTCGCTGTCGACATGCATACTTTTGTCCCCGCGATTCCATCCTCGCCAAAAAAATCCGTCGGCCCCAGGATTCCGACCACCGCTTCCTTCCCTTCCTTCGACGTCACCGACAA
>DATNDO010000083.1:0-6064 GCA_035606955.1 Candidatus Angelobacter sp. | reverse complement strand
TTCGAATGGGAAGCCATAGAAGGCGGCGCGTTCGAGTTTTATGCCGGCCAATTTGTTTCGCTGGAAGTGCCGCGCAACGGTGAACCAGAAGCGCGCCCTTATTCGATTGCTTCCGCGCCGCGAGGCGATTCGTGTTTTGATCTGTGCTTGAATCGCGTCGAGGGCGGGTTCGTGTCGAATTATTTGTGCGACCTGAAAACAAACGCGATCGTGAATATGAAGGGCCCGCACGGTTCGTTTGTCGTTTCGCAACCCGTGGAGCAGGATTTAGTGTTCATCGCGACGGGCACAGGGATCGCGCCGATTCGCGGAATGCTGGAAGAGATTTTCGCGTCAGGCAAACCGCTTTCGCGCGATGTGTGGCTATTATTCGGAGTGCGGCATCCGGAAACAATTCTCTATCGCGAGGAATTTGGGGCCTGGGCCGCCTCGCATCCACGATTCCATTTTATTCCCACTCTCAGCCGACCTCCCGCGGATTGGCGCGGCGCGGCGGGGTACGTGCAGGAGCATTTGCGAAAATTGTTCGCGGGACGCAGCGATTTCAGGGCTTACATCTGCGGGCTAAAAGCGATGGTCGACGAGGTGCGCTTCATCTTGAAGGAAGAGTTTGGGCTGGACCGCAAGCAAATTCGCTTCGAAAAATACGATTAGTCGCGTAATGGCCGTGTCTTCAGATCGAAGAGTCATCTGACGGGTACGCCGCGGGAGAAACTATCGCCCGAGCAACGGTGGCGACCGGAACTTCGGCGGTAACACTCGCGCCATAGGGTTGGCGGTTCGCGAGATGAACGTCGCCGCCACACTCGCGAATAATGCCGTAACAGATGCTCAGACCGAGGCCTGTTCCCTTGCCGACGGCTTTCGTCGTGTAAAAAGGATCGAAGGCGCGATTCAGCTCCAGGAATCCCGGACCGGAATCTTCGAAGCCAAAAATAATTCGTCCGTCGCGTTTGCTGGCATGGATGCGAATCGAACGTTGGTGGCTTTCTTCAAGGGCGTCGCAGGAATTATTCAGCAGGTTCAGCAGAATCTGCTTCAATTCGTCTTCCCCGATGGCGAGCAGCGGCAGACCCGGCTCGATTTCGGTGCGCACATCGATATTCAACTTTCGCAAATGAAATTCGCGAAGCTGCAACGCATCGCGCAGCGAAGCCTCAAAATCGGCGGCGCGTTCGGTGGAATTGCTTTGGCGGGCAAAGCGCAAAAGTCCGCTGACGATGCGTTGCATGCGCCGTGCCTCGTTGCCGAGCTTGACCACTTTCTTCGTTGCGCTCTCACCGCTGACTTCGCCGGAGAGCAATTCGGTGTAGCCGAGAATACCAGTGAGCGGATTATTCAATTCGTGGGCCACGCCCGCCACCAGTTGGCCCAGGGCAGCGAGCTTCTCCGAACGCACAAGCTGTTGATGCAGGCGCGTATTTTCAATCGTCACGGCCAGGTCCGCAGCCAACATTTCGACTTTCATGATTTCGGGCGCGCTCGGTTCGGCCGCGTTTCGCAGCGACGACAGTGCAATCCATCCCAGGCACGTCCCGCGCGAAGACACCAGGGGAACAATGGCTTCCGGATGCGCGTGCCCGTTCAATGCGGGAACACGCTCTGCCGGCAGACGAAACGAATTATTGCCGACCAGTTCACCCATCGCGCAGAGTTCGCCGACTCGGCCAAGGTTCCAGCCGGTGGTTATTCTTTGCAGGTCCTGCCGTTCGGTTTCCGAGAAACCGCTGAACCCTGCCAGCAAGAGCGAGCCATCTTCTTGCGCCAGCATGACTGCGGCGCGATGGAAACAAACTGTTTCCGTGAGGGCTTCGGCAATCTCACCGCAGAGCGCGGCTGGGTCCGAGCCGCTCAGCAGCCGAGATGTGATCTTCGAAAAGCGCAACAATAGGGCGTTCTCGGCGTGTTCGCGCGCGCCGCTCTCTTCAACAATCATGGATTTTTCTTCGAGCACGGAAAGAATCATGCCGAAAGCGACGAAGAATTTGGGTACGTTCCATAATTCCGGATTTATTTGCAAGTGCGGCAGGAAATGATCCGTCAGCCAGCCAGTTGGAAACACAGCGCCCCAACATAGGAAGCCAACTGTGACGGTGATGACGCCCGGTGACAATCTGGGAAACCGCTTCCAGAACAAAAAGCCGGAAATCGCGAATGTCAAAGTCAATATGGCGTTAACGGCAGGCACAGAATCGCCATGCCACTGTGCTCCCACTGCCCAGATGCCGACTGCCGTGAGCGACAACGCCAAAATGAGATTGAATCGAGATATTGCGCGGTGCGCGAATAGCGCGAATCCCGCCATGCCAAAAAAGAAAATCGCCACCGCAGCGCAAAGCGCCCAGCGATTGGGCCATCCGAAAGTGATCGCCGTAGCATGAAATGCGGCCGCGGGAGCGAGAATCGCAACGAGCACATTCCTGCGCACATAATCTTCGGCGGAGCGCGCCAGCGAAACCAGGAACAACACGCCGGAAAGCTCCAGCGCACCCAGGTCGATAGATTCAAAGATGTTTTCGAGCACGCCCGTGTGAGTCTCGAAAACTTGCACAAAGAAATGCGCGAATATCAACGCCCACGCGAAAATCCATAGCCTTGTGCGTTCCGAAGGGGAATGTTTGCGCAGCGAGACGAAAATCGCCACCAGAACAGCGAGGATGAGTATCGTCGGCAGCTTATCGAGCAATGAACTCACAGGTCTCTTTGTTTCCAGAGGATGCAAGACACTAGCATCGGCAAGGAGCGCGGCACAATCCACCATTAGTACTGATTCTTGAAGCAGGCAAAACGGGGGCAGCCCAGCTAAGTATCAGAGGTTCTTAGGGATACGGAATTTAAGCTCGAGGGTGGCGCCCTCAGGGAGATCGATTTTTTCGGTCGGAATGAAGATTCCATCTTTGTACGTGGCACGAACTGTTCGGGTGACGATAGGAACTTCTGGTGAACGAGTGGCAGTGCGGGCCGCCGCACCAAGCGACGTCCCGGATGAGCACGCGTTGCCGACGCTTCCGCCGCGGTCGAGAGCGAGATTCCCCAGCGCATCCGCGTCGCTATTTTGCTCGCGCATCACATGTTCGATGACGAAGTAGTCCAGCGCTCGCACCAATTTTTGCGCGCGCTCGTGCAGCGGCTTCAACGCCGCGTTCTTAACTTTGTAGCGGCCCTGCATCTGCCGCACCAGCAATTCCGAATCGCTCCGAACGCGCAATGCGCGTATGCCGTGGCTGGCCGCGTAATCGAGAGCGGCAACCAAACCGTAGTATTCGGCGATGTTGTTCGTCTCTCGGCCGATCGTTTTGGCGAACTCGCAGAGCTTCGAGCCGTCCGGCGCGCGAAAAATCACCGCATAAGCGGCCGGGCCAGGATTTCCGCGCGACGCGCCATCGATATTCGCGACATGCACTCCGGCAGGCGGCGCGGCATGCGATTCTTCGAACAACCGTGCGCTGGATGGTGGGGACGTTTTCGCCGCGCGTTTAATCATGGATTCATCGAAAGGCTATCGCAGGACATATGGATAAGGGGAAAATAATTTCAGCGGGCGCGGGATTGTGGTGAAACGGCTAATTTTCACTGGTGTGTGCGGCCGCTGCCTGCGCCGTGGCTTCCGCGGCGGCGGGCGGCTCAATGTAATAGAGGATGCGCGTGCAAAGTTCGCAGTGGTAAAGCTCGGGATTGTCTTCGCGGCTTAATTCCTGAAACACATGCGGGCGAATATGCGCGCCGCATGCGCCGCAGGCTTCTCCGCGTATTGCGGCTACGGCTACGCCCCCGTGCTTCCTGGCGATGCGCTGATAATGGTCGACAAGATCTTCGGGAATCACCCCGACTGCCTTGGCGCGTTCGGCCTCGAGTCCCGCCAGATCTTTTTCCGTCACGGCCTTTTCGGCTTCGATTTTGGCGCGCTCTGCGCGCGTCTCTTCTTCCACTTGCTTGAAACTTTTCTCCGCGGCTCTCACCTGCCGATCATATTGTTCGCTCGATACCATTTCTTCGAGCAAGCGGTCCTCGGATTTCGCGATTTCCCCTTCGGCCATTTCCGCTTCGTGTTGCAGCGCCTTGAAAGCCTCGTTGGTTTTCACCTGATAGGCCTGGTCTCTATATTTTCGCGCTTTTTCCTTCCACTGCTCCACGTCCAGCTCGTATTTTTTGCGATCCTTAAGCGCGGTCGAATGCGATTCCTTGCTTTTTTCGAGTTGGGCTTTTCCGGCGGCGAGTCGCGCGTTCACTTCGCCCAGACGTTGCGGGAATGTGGCCAGTCGGGCGCGAACGGCGTTCAAACGCGTATCGACTTCCTGAAGCTGCAAAAGTTCCTTTAGGATTGCTCTCACTGGCGTTTATTTTAGCACACAGAAGCGCCTGCGATGCGTTCCACAGTTCGCTTAATTCCGGACTGCCGAGGAATCACAGGGAATTGTGGAAGAAGGAGAGCGTCCGCCGCCAGGCATCTTTTTGAGCTTCGGCGTCCGCCTCGGCTGTGCCGCCGAACGAGATCGCGAATTTGAATCCTCCCGGGCGGGTGGTCCGCGCGCTGGTGGGAAGAAACGGATAACGTAATTCGTGGCCCGCTTTCGGATAATGCAAGTGCTCTACGGAGTGCGCGAAGTTTTGCGCGCGCAAGCGAGCACATACCATCTCGGCCATTTGCGACGCGGGCCAGACGTGATCGTCGCCGCCGGAAATCAGCAGAATCGGGCCGCGCGTGCGTTCAACGGGAATCTGGGCCCGTGCGACGGTCTCGCGATTGCGCAGCGCGGCGCGAAACAGGCTGCGAAACTTAACGGGCCGGCGCAGTAGCGCCACCGGCACGGCCGAGCGCGCCATGAATCCGCGCAACGGCAGCGGCGCGAACGATATGGCTTCGCCGCCTCGCGTCCAGCACGGAATGATTTCGCCGGAGGCTTTGTCGCGACCGCCTGAGCCCCACGTAACGGCGCTCGGCGCGTATGCGACGACCGCGCGTATCTCCGGAAACGTTGAGCTCAGCAGGAGTGCAAGTTCGGCGCCTCGCGAAACTCCCAGCACGCCCATGCGGCGCGCATCAACCTCCGGCTGACGTCCAAGCCACGCCATGGCGTGCGCGAAATATTCGAGCGGCACGCGATGCAGCCACGTCGGCAGCTTCGGCAGTCCGAAATAGGCCAGCGACAGCGTTGCGAATCCGTGCCGCGCAAGCACGGCTGCTTTGTCGAGATCGTAGCCGCCGCCTGAGCCGCCGAGGACCATCACGATGGGGTGCGGTTCGCGACCGGGCGGAATGAAGAGTCGGCCCGCGAAGCCCTCTTCCTTTGCATCTTCGCTGGCGTCGCGAATTTGCGTGCCGGGTGCCAGCCAGCGCCTTTCGAGCTTGCGCGTTGCAATTGTTTGGCCGGCGATTTCGGCGGTCAGCGCTACGGTATCCGCCGCAGGGCTGTCTTTGCGAAATGTCGCTCGACCTCCATGCGCGGCAGCTTCGAGCTTCATGGACCAGAAAAGGCCCATGGCGTCACAGCCGCGATAAGTTCCGCCCAGGGATTCCTGGCTTGCGACGTTGACGGAACCCGCGGCGTCGGCAACATAGGTGCCGCGCGCTTCCCAGATGCGGACGGCGTCGTCTTTGACCTCGGCTCGCAGCGTCACGCGCACGCCCGGAGCGACTCCGTGGACGTATATCGTCACGTCTTCATCAATGAATGACGGATTTGGCGCGATTTCGATTTGCGCGCGGCTCGTGGTGGTTGTTTCGGGCTGCGTGTGGGCTGTCGCCATGTTCAGGCTGGTCTCATGCTTCCCTTATGCTACTCGAAGTTCGGCAACCTGTGCTTTGCGAGCGCCTGGATGCCGTGCGTCCTTTTGCACACCTCATCCGTATATAGAACTGTATGATGGGGCACGCTGCCATTTCGATGGAGGTGCTGGTGGGTCTCGAAGCCGAAGTCGCCAGGCTTCGACGCGGAGACCTGGACGCGCTTGCGGAGCTGGTGACGCGCTACCAGCACCGGCTGTATCGCTATCTGTTGCGTATCGTGCGTCAGCCCGCCGAAGCCGAGGATCTGTTTCAGCAAACCTGGTTGCGCGTGGCGGG
>DATNDO010000078.1:0-14239 GCA_035606955.1 Candidatus Angelobacter sp. | reverse complement strand
GCGAGAGTGAGAATGGCGACGGCGGTGAATCCGGGAGATTTGCGCAGCATGCGCAGGCCATAGTGCAAGTCCTGAACGAGTGTTTCGAGCCACTGGATTCCCCACGCTCGGCGCACGTCTTCTTCTATCTTCAATGTGTTGCCCAGTGCTCGGTGTGCGGCGTAGGCGGCCTGTTCCGGCGACATACCGGCGGAGGTCTGTTCGTCAGTCTCTAAATCAAGGTGGTCGCGCAATTCACGCGCGAGATCGGCGTCGCGAGTCTGGCGGCGATACCACGGGAGCCAGGAGAGCCATGATTGGAAGTTCCGCCCAATAGCCATTCATCCCTCCTCTGCTGGTTCCATCACGCGGCCAATGGAGGTGACCAGCCGCCGCCATTTGGAGTGCTCAGCGAGAAGCTGCTTCTTACCCGCCGAAGTGAGCTGGTAATACTTGAACTCGCGCTTGCCGCCGTGGGGCGTCTCCCACTTGGCGCTGACCCAGCCTTTGCGTTCGAGACGGTGGAGCGCCGGATAAAGCGAGCCGTGCTCGACCTGCAAGACGTCATCGGTGGTTCGCTGGATGTGCTTGGCTATCTCGTGGCCGTGGGCGGGACCCAGCACCAGCGTCCGCAGGATGAGCATGTCCAGTGTGCCTTGCATGAGATCGAGTCTGCTTTTCGGTTCTTCACTGGTCCGCATGGTAGATGTTCTACCCTAAATAAAGGTAGATATTCAACCATTATTTTTGCCAAAGGGCACAGGAGCATACAGGGACGAGGCTTGCGCGGGCGGGGCTGAAGCCCGCCCTTACAAAAAGCGAAAAGCCGCAGAGCTTTGCAGGAGCAGCGAAGTTCTGCGCTACAAAGGCGGCACGGGGAGAGTCTGGAATTATTTTGACCAAAAAAAAACGGGCCCGGTAGAAGCCGAGCCCGTTAGTTGTTACGAGGGCGCCTGGACTGAAAATCGAGGCGCCCAACTTTTTGTAGAGAAAAATCAGCCTCTCTGCGTAACTTTCAAATTGTTGGTTACAGAGAAGACGTTCGGCACGGAATTGGCGCGGAGCGTGGCCAGATGGATGTCCGTCTCATTGTCCACGTAACCGACGAGCGTCACGTGGCCGTTGTCGACGATGATGTGAATGGAAGGATTCACGCCCATCGAGTAGCCGCTCAGCGACGCTTGCGAAAAGATCGCGCGATATTCCGCACGCCGGATTTGATTGTCAAAGCCGGACGGCGGCAACACGGTGATGTTGTCGACGACGTTGCCCACGCCTTCGATATGCTTGATGGAGGCGAGCGCGTCGTGCTTGGTCTCGGGATTGACGACCTGACCGCTAAGAGTCACGTCGTTTCCCGTGATCGCGTATTCGAGATTATCGAACACGCCATACCACGGCAGCATGGCGAGCCGATGATGTACTTCCTTGTTCAAGTAAGTGCCGTACTTGGCACTGCTGGCCGCACCGTCCTGCGGTACTGCGAGGTTCGAGGCCGCAAATCCGCCAGGAGCCGCCATCAGTAACGTGGCGGAGGCCAAAGCGGCCATCCCGGCCCATTTCGTAAGCTTGTTCGTGAGGTTCATGGTCCATCCTCCATTCTTTCCGTTCTTTCTGCGATACCCTAGGTTCGTCATCATGTCTGTGTCCATTACATTGGATGCCGATTTAGCTCTCAAGGATTTCGATGTAAACGTATGTATAAAATAGACATAGCCAATATCTTGAGTGGTTGAAAAGCACCACTTTCCTCGGTCAAAAATGGGGAACGGCGGTTTCGAGAACTTCACGAAGGACAACGCATGACTCGGCGTTTGCCGGTCGATTGCGGAGGAATATCCGCGCAGAATTATGGCGCTAATCCGACGCGACGAAGCAAGGCTTGGAAGCGCGGGTCGGTGCGAAAAGGATCATACGCAGGGTCGACTTTGAGAGCGGTGAGAGAATTGGAACGTTCCTGGGCTGCCTGTTGCAGGGCATTGAAAAGCTTTTCTTTGTCGCCCATGCCTGCGTAAACGAGGACATGCATCGCGGCAGGATCCAGTTGCCCATGGCGATTCAACTGTTCGAACTTCGCCAGCGCGCGCCGAGCTTGCACCTGTTGTCCGGCGCGGCCATACACGTAGGACTTCATAGCCCACATTCCGGGCGAATCGTCCACGCGGTGCGGCTTCTCGGTCTCGGCCAGAGCCTGGGCGAACTGACCCTTCTGAACGTAGGCGAAAATCAAGATGACATGGGCCCGGACGGAATCTGAATCCATATCAAGCACGGTGCCCAGTTGTTCGATGGCGCGGTCATACTGGCGCGAGTAGTAGAGGATGGCGCCGCGATCGGCGGAAATGATGAGAGACAAAGGATCAAGCTGGCGCGCCCGTTCGCTTTCTGCAAGTGCTTCATCGAAGCGACCTTGCCAGGCAAGGCACTCGGCATACCACTGGTGAGCTGTGGGGTAGTTGGGATTCAAATCGATGGCGCGGCGGAATTCCTTCCCGGCGGTTTGCCAGTCCCAATCGTAAATTTCGGCAATCAGAGCGAGAGAGGTGTGGGCTTCGGCAAGGTTTTCGTCAATTTGCAGCGCTCGCAGCGCCGCTGCGCGGGCTTTGGGTATGAGATCTTCGTCCGGGTCCAGATTGTAGCTGCTGGTGAGCGCATAGGAATCAGCCAGGCCGGCATAGGCCAAGGCATAGCGAGGATCTTTGGCGATGGCCTGCTGAAAATAGTCAATTGCCTGCTGGAATCCCTGCGGGGTTCTTTTGTTCAGGAAGTAGCGGCCTTTAAGATAAAGGTCATAGGCATCATACGAAGTCGTGGAGGCTGCGAGGCCAGGAGCGGGGGCAATGGGTCTATGGCCTTCGCCGAGGACGAGTTGTATCTCGTCCGCGATTTCCTGTGCAATTCCCTGTTGGAGAACGAGAAGGCTGGTAAGTTCGCGATCATACTGGCGCGACCAGACTGTCTTCTGGTCGGTGACTTGAATCAATTGGGCTGTAATGCGCACTTTCTCGGAATCGCGGCGGACGCTGCCCTCGAGGACGTACTGGATCCCCAGATCATGGGCGATTTCCGGCAGGGACTTTTGCCTGTTCCGATACTGCATCACGGATGCGCGGCCGATAACCCCGAGGCGTTGAGGATTGAGTTGACCGAGTTGAGCAATCATTTCCTCGGTTAGGCCGTCGCTGAAATAATCCTGGGAAGCGTCTCCGGTGAGGTTCTCGAAGGGAAGAACCGCCAGCATGACGTGGCCGGAGGTCGGCTGAGGGCGATTCGGAGAGCGCGACCGCACAAGGTAAGCACCAGCCGAGACGATCAAGATGACAGAAAGCCCAACAAGAATTGGCCAGAACCGAAGAGCCCAGGTCGGCCAGGCGCGATGCGCAGGAGTTCTTATGACACCCGAATTTTCGGCAGCGACTTGCGGAACAGAAATGGCAGGGTTCAAGGGTGGCGCGGCGACGTCTACTGACGCAATGAAGCGATAACCGATGCGCGGGACGGTTTCAACGAACCGCTGTTGATCGGCGGAATCTCCCAAAGTACGGCGGAGTTTTTTGATCGCTGTGTTTACGCTGTGCTCAAAATCAACAAAAGTATTCGCAGGCCAGAGCTTTGCTTGCAATTCTTCGCGAGTGACGATCTCCCCCGGCCGCTCCAGCAGCAAGAGTAGAATTTCAAACGGCTGTCCATGAAGCTTCAAACGAACGCCGTGCTTGTGAATGGTCCGGGCTCGGGGATTTACAGTGAAGTCTCCGAAGCGGACTAGGGGCAGATCTCGATCTTTAGCCATTAAGTTTACACGGAACCAGGAAAATTCTTTTCAGAGTCTACAACGCTTAACCTAATTAAGGCAATGGAGCAAAGGATAAACCACTTACAATCAGCTTATTGAAGAGTCACCTTCAGATTACCCACAATTCACCATCTGTCCATTGCCTTTGAATAGAGCTGACTGTAGTGTCGCGCAACTTTGAATAGGTGTGCTTTGCAAGGATTCCAGGCTTGGCGCAGGGTTGCGAAGGCTGCGTCGAGGCAGCGCTACTTGAATCGTAGTGGGTAATGCGAGGATGAGCAGTTCTTGTGGAGCTTGGGAGGGGTAAATGTCGGCGAATGTCGGGATACAGACGAGGATTTTTTTGAAGAGATTCCAGGTGTGGCTGGGAATGGTGGCGCTCATCGGTGCGGCGACCGCCGTGGCGGCGACGATTCCCAACCTTTTCCCGTTCCATAATTCAACGGGTGCGGTCGCCACGTTTTCGTCGGCAGGTAAGTTCGTTGAGAGCGGGCCGTTCTTCCAGAGTCTGGGGACGAACGGGCGGACGTGCGCAAGCTGTCACATCGTGGGGAACGCGATGGGGTTGAGCGCGGCGCACGCGGAAGCCGTCTATGAGCAGACGAATGGCACGGATCCGTTGTTCTCCGCGGTGGATGGAGCCGTGTGTCCAACGGCTGCGCCGGGGCAACAGTTGAATTTCAGTTTACTACGGCACTATGGCCTGATTCGGATTGAACTGACGGTTCCGTCGAATGCGCAGTTCACGATCACGGCGGTGCATGATCCTTACGGATGCGCGTTGGTGACCGATCCTTCCACGGGAGAACAAATGCTTTCGACATACCGGCGTCCGCTTCCCGGGACGAATCTGCGATTTTTGAGCGCAGTGATGTTCGATGGGCGTGAGACGGTTGCGCCCTTGACGAGCCAGGCGACTTTCGCGGCGAATTTGATTACGGATTTGAAGCATCAGGCGATGGACGCTACGCTGGGCCATGCACAGGCTACCGCGGCGCCTTCTGACGCCCAACTTACGGGGATGGTAAATTTGGAATTGTCACTGAACTCCGCGCAGGCCTTGGACTTCGGGGCGGGGAATCTAAGTCGCGATGGCGCGAACGGCGGTCCGGAGTTTCTGACCACGGTTCCGTTCTTTCCAGGGATCAACGATTCGCTGGGGCCGCCTGCGCAGTTCACTCCGAACGCCTTCACGATCTATTCGAAATGGCAGTATTCGGGCGATCGTGAGCGGCGTTCGATCGCGCGCGGCGAGCAGATTTTCAACACGCACGCTCTGACAATCACGAACGTGCGAGGACTCAATGACGCGCTCAATCAGCCCGCGATTTCCGGGACGTGCACAACGTGTCACGACACGCCGAACGTGGGCAACCACTCGCTTCCGGTGCCGCTGGAAATCGGCACCAGTCGCACTGTGAATTACGAAACGGATCCCACAATTATGGCAGCGGTCAGCCAACTCTCAATGCCAGATCTGCCTGTGTTCCAGGTCGTTTGCAATCAGGGACCGTACGCTGGACAAGTCACTTACACCTCCGATCCCGGTAAGGCGCTGAATCCTACGAGTGGATTGTGCAGCGATGTGGGGAGAGGGAAGGGGCCGATTCTGCGCGGGCTCGCGGCGCGCGGGCCGTACTTCCACAACGGTGCGGCGGCGACGCTGAACGAGGTGGTCGATTTTTACAACGTGCGGTTCCAGATGAACCTGACGCCGCAGGAGAAGCGCGATTTGGTGAATTTCCTGCAGACACTGTAGGAACCCTGTGGTGGCGCAAGAGGGGGGCCGCGAGTGAGAACGAGAAACTTCCGACCTTGTCTACCTTGATTGCGCCACTTCAAAGAAAAGACGTTACTGCCGCATAGCGCAATTCGATATTGGGTAATGGGTCAGGTTGAATTTCAACTCCTTGTGTCACGGTCAAGAAAATTCAAACTGACCAGCAACCTGGTAACGAGCCAGTTTGAATTTTGACTCTTTGTGTCACGATCAAGAAAATTCAAACTGACCAACCACCTGACCAGCCACTCGCAATTCCGGTGACAGCAGCCGCTACAACCATCCCCGGCGGCTGAGCATCCCCTGTAGGTCATTCTTGTGATTTCTTAGATATTTATATTAATGCTTTGCGTGTTTCGCTTAAACTTGGGACGGTAATGGGTCAGTTTGAATTTTGACTCTCCGTGTCACTATCAGGAAAATTCAAACTAACCCACCAGCCTGGGACCGTGAAAGTGGAGATGGCGTAAGCGAGTGATGTAGACTGCTTGTCCCATTGCGGTGCGCTTGGCAGTGCCACGCGTGGGGAACCGGGGGGAAGTAGGCGTCCGATCGAGAACCATATACCGCAGTCTGGCCCGCAATCAAAAAATCGATGGAGGAATTTTAATGAGTTTGAAACGTTCGTTGATGGTGGTCTTCGCGCTGCTGCTGGCGCTGACATTTAATTTCAGGCGCGTCGCGGCGCAGACGATGACGACGGGAGGCATCGCAGGCGTGGTGACCAACCCGAAAAATGCGGTGGTTCCGAACGCCACGGTCACTTTGCAAAGCAACGCGAAGGGCACGACGCAAACTACGACGACAAGCGACACCGGGACCTACCAGTTCGGATTGCTGGATCCTGGTTTGTACACGGTCACCGTGACGATGAACGGCTTTCAACCAGCGAGCAAGGAAGTGACCGTGCCGCTGGGCCAACCTGTGATGGTTGACTTCGAACTGAGTGTAAAAGCGAAGCTGCCGACAGAACGCGTGGGGCCGGGACTCCTGGAAAAGGAAAACGGCAACCTGGACATCACGCTGACGCACCAGCAAGTGCAGCAAGTGCCGAATCCCGGCAATGACATGACGTATCTTGCGCAGCTTGCTCCCGGTACGATTATGAACACGCAAGGAGGAACGGGAAATTTCTCGAACTATGGAATGCCGGCAACTACGAACCGATTCAGCCTGAACGGAATGACTGACAACGAGCCCTTTGAGAATATCAACAATTCCGGGGCCACGCGATTGCTGCTGGGCACAAATGAAATTCAAGAAGTGAATATCGTGAGCAATGGATACACGGGCAATTATGGAGAGTTCGCAGGCGCGACGGTTAATTACGTGACCAGTTCAGGCGGAAACCGGCTTCACGGGAATGCGAATTACACATGGAACAGCCGGATCCTGAATGCGAATGATTTTTTCAACAACGCCAGCAGCACTCCGCGGCCATTTGACACGGCGCATCAGTGGTCCGCGTCTCTGGGCGGGCCGCTGAAAAAGGATAAACTGTTTTTCTTTTTCAACACCGAGGGACTGCGGGTGCTGATTCCGACCAGCCCGCTGGTGGTGACGCCAAGCCCGCAATTCGAAGCTGCGACGATTACGAACTTGCAGAACGCTGGGCGACCTGACGTCGCAAGCTTCTATCAAAATTCGATCTTCAGCAATCTTAACAACGCGCCAAATGCAAACAGCGCACTGGATAATCAGTTTCCTGGACAGTTTACGGATACCACGGGGCAAGTGGTTGCAACAGGGGACGGTTGCGGGGCCTTCAATCAGAATTCTCTATTTTTCGGCGCGGGCGCGCAGCCGTGCTCACTCGGTTATCGGGCTGCGGCGAGCAATTTTTCGCACGAGATGCAATTCGCCGGGCGCGTCGACTACATTGCGGGCGCAAAGGATCGTGTGTTCGTGCGTTATCAGCGAGATATGGGGACGCAGGCCACCTACACTGACCCGATTAGCTCCGTATTCAATGTGCAGAGCTCGCTGCCGGAAGATCAGGGGCAATTGGAATGGGCGCACGCTTTTGGGCCATCGACCGAGAACCAGTTTCTCGTTGCCGGGCAGTGGTATTCGGCTGTCTTCAATACGGCGAATCCGACTTCCGGCACTTTCCCAACAACTCTGGCGCTTGCCGATGGAACGTTCTTCAACACGGCAGGGCCTAATCCGTGTTCGAACGCGCCGCTTGGGCAAGGTCCCGTGCTTCTGGGAGGGCAGGGCTGCGTGCTTCCGAATGGCCGGAGCTCGACCCAGGTGCAAGTGTCGGATGACCTGTCGAAAACGTTTGGGAGACAGACAATAAAAATTGGCGGGGAATTCCGAAGGGTCGATGTGAGCGACCACGATTTCGGCCAACTACAGAGCGGCCTGTTGACCGTCAACACGATTAATGATTTTTACAACGGAGGAGCGACGGGCGACACGCTCACACAGTCATTTCCTCAGTCACTCAATGAACCGATTGCGTATTACACGGCCGGCGGCTATCTGGAGAACGATTGGCGGTGGAGCAAGACCCTGAACTTTACATTCGCGCTGCGCGTGGAGCACGATTCGAATCCGATTTGCAGGCATTTGTGTTTTTCGCAGCTGGTGGCTCCATTCAGTGGAGTTGCGGGCATAAGCTGCGCGACAAACGCGGACGGGTCGCAAACCTGTAGCGGGAGCAGGCAGGCATTTTTGCTGACCGTGCCCTACAACCAAGCCATCAATACGAACCAGTTGCACGCACTGCCGGCGTTCGAGAACGTTTTGTATGAGCCGCGGTTCGGCTTTGCGTGGCAGCCCTTTGGAACGGAGAGCAAGACGGTGTTGCGCGGGGGCGCGGGCATTTTCTACAACTTGTTCCCAGTTTCTGTCGTGGATAATTTCGCGCAAAACCCGCCCAATGATGCGACGTTTGTGAGCAAGAACGATTTCATTGTTTCCACACAGCAAGCATCGGACGGCACGAGTATTTTCGGAGACTCGACCGCGACCGACACGGCGTTCCAGAACGGATTCGTAACCGGGCAAACGCTGGGCCAGATTCAAGCAAACAGTTCAGCCGGTTCGGCATTTACGCCGCCAAATCTTTTCACTTCGGAAGCACAGACGAAAGTGCCGCGGTATTACAAATGGGACCTGGAGCTTCAGCACCAACTGGGCAATGCGACTTCCGTGAGCGTCAGCTACGTGGGAAATCGCGGCAGACATGAGCCGGTGATCGACAACTCGGCAAACGCCTTTGGCTCAGGGTTTGGGACGTTACCTGCGCTGGCTCCGGACCCGCGATTTACGGGCGTTACGATTCTTTATGCCGGCGGCAGCTCGAGATACGACGGGGGGACGGTGACATTCGTTCACCGCATAAGCGGAACGTGGGGCGCCGGGATTGTGCAGGCGAGCTACACGTACAGTCACGCTTCCGATGAAGTGTCGAATGGGGGATTCTTTCCGTTCTCCTCGACCAGCCTGCTGAACCCGCAGGATCCGTTCAACACGCACGGGAATTACGGGCCGGCGGATTATGACGCGCGGCACTCGGTGACCGCGAATTACGTGTGGCAGCTCCCGATCCGGCGGCTGGTGGGCGCGCATCTTTCGAACCGGCTTACGGATGGGTGGGAGCTTTCCGGCACGGTATTTGCGCGCAGTGGATTTCCCTACAGCGTGGTTGACGGGGCGTTGAGCAATGAATTGGCGGCGAACAACAATTATTTCGGGCAAGTGATTCCGCAATTCCTGGGAGGTCCGCACACGTGCCAAGTGACCTCGGCGGGGCCGAGCTGTTTTGCAGGCGCATCGGAGTTCAACGTGGGCGCGGAGCCTGGTTTTACAACGGGGCAGAGAAATATCTTCCGCGGGCCGCGGTATATAAACGCGGACGCGTCACTGATGAAATTCACGAGAATTCCGGGATGGGATAGCGCGCGGCTGGGAATCGGCGCTCAAGCGTTCAACGTGTTCAACCATCCGAATTTTGGCTTGCCCGTGAACAACGCGGCGAGCCCGAACTTCGGCGAAATATTGTCGACGGTGGGTTCGCCGACGAGCATTTTGGGCTCGCAACTTGGCGCGAGCAGTTCAGCGCGGGTGTTGCAATTAAAGGCGCAATTTATTTTCTAAGGTTGCGTTCCCGGATTCATGAGCTTCGACGGCGCAACCCTACCTCAGGGGCTGAAGCCCATTTCTTCGTAAAGCTAAGCGGCACGGTTGAAACCGTGCCCTGACGCAACAAAGACGCCCCTTTTCACGGGCGCGGAGCGACCTTAGTCGGCCCCTACAGAAGCGTGTCCCAGAGTCGCCGTCCCCCTGAATCGCCGCGTTGTGGTTCATCCTGAGTGAAATACATCCGAGTGGTACTGCGTATGATAGGGTGAGGTCACGGAGAGCCAAAATTCATGGCACGCAGGACGACACTGGCGTTTTGGGAGGCGGTGCGCATCGCGCTGGGGAGTTTGTGGGCGCACAAAATGCGGAGCGTGCTGACGCTGCTGGGCGTGGTGATTGGCGTGACTTCGGTGATCGCGGTGGTGAGCATCATCAGCGGGTTGAATGGATATGTCGCGGAGAAGGTTTTCAATCTTGGCGCGGACGTTTTTGTGATTAACCGCGGCCCTTCGATCATCACCAACATCGAGGAATACAACGAAACGCAGAAGCGGCGCAAATTCACGATGGATGATTATGAAGCGATTCTGAGCGCGTGCAAGACTTGCCGCGACGTGGGCGCGGCGATGAGCCAGCAAACGGCGCAAGTGAAATACGGGATGGACTACTTGACGAACGTCAACGTGAGGGGCTGGACGCCGTCGATGACGCGGATTTATGACACGGATCTGGTCTCTGGAAGGCACATCACGGAGATCGATTTGCAGCAGGCGTCGCCCGTTTGCACGGTGGGCATGGATATTGTCGAGAAGCTGCTGCCGGGCGTGGATCCGATGGGGAAGGAAATTCGCGTTGACAATGAAGACTGCACGGTGATTGGCGTGGGGAAAAAGCAGGGCTCGGTGCTGGGACAATCGCGGGACGACTGGGTGATTATTCCGATTACGAATTATTTGAAGATGTATGGCACGCAGGACCAATCGGTGCAGATTTGGGTGAAAGGGTATTCGACCGCTCATCTGGAAAATACCATGGACGAAGTGAGGCAGACCTTGCGAGGGCGGCGGCATGTGGAGTACAGCCAGAAAGATGATTTCGTAATGGAGACGAATCAGTCTTTTTTGGCTCTGTGGGGGAGCATCAGCGGGGCGTTTTTTGGAGTGGTGGTGGTGATTGCATCGATTTCGCTGCTGGTGGGCGGGATCGTGATTATGAATATCATGCTGGTTTCTGTGACGGAGCGGACACGCGAAATTGGATTGAGAAAATCGATCGGCGCGCGCAAAACGGATATTTTGCTGCAGTTTCTGATTGAGTCTTCGACAATCGCGGCGATTGGCGGTTTGTGGGGAATTTTGTTCGGCATAATGCTGGCGAAGCTTGTTTCGTTGATCACGTCGCTGCCGAGCGCGGTGGAGGGATGGTCGATCATTGCGGGTTTGCTGGTGGCGACAAGCGTGGGCGTTTTCTTCGGAGTCTATCCGGCATCGAAGGCGGCGCGGCTCGACCCGGTGGTGGCGTTGAGATCGGAGTAGAAACGGCGGGCTCTCGCGCGGAACCATACATACTGATATTGCAAAAAAAAGCGCCGGCGGAGAATGGGTACCGTCGGCGCTTTTTTTCAGATGCAGTTGTTGAAATGTTAAAAGCGGAGAATCAGGCCCAGGTTTGCTTCGCCTTGGTTGGCGTGGCCCGTTTGCACTGCTTGGAAGCAGCCAAATTGACCGCACTCCAAAACATTTTGAGGCAGCGTGCGCGTGGGTGCGTAGCGCAAGTCAAACCGCAACCCGGCATACTTGCTGAAGTAGTATTTGAAGCCGCCGCCGATGTTATAGGTGAAGCGGTTGTGGAAGCCGAGAAAGACGTTATTCGGATTATCGGTGTTCGTGAAGTTCGTGAAGCCCAATCCGCCGGCGATGAACGGCTTGAACTTCGCCTCGACGGGCTTGAATGAGTAGGCTGCTCCGAAAGTGAACGAATCCAGCTTGGTTGTGGTGATCGGAGGGCCGAGGGTGTCATTCGAGGAATCGTGCTCGCGCAAGTCCGTCGGTTGGCGGACCCACATCACTTCGGCCTGGAAGTTGTCCCAGATGGTGTAATCGAAAAGGGCGCCGTAGTCGATGCTGCTCTTGATGGCGAGATAGTCGACGGCTGAGTTGTTCTGGTCGGTTGCGTTGATTTTGCCGCCAAACCTGGTGCCGGCGAAGGGCGTCAACTCGATTTTCTGGATGGTAGATTCCTGTGCCAATGCGCATGACGCGCCGCAGCTTAGAATAAAAACCAGTACCAATATTTTCCGCATGAGCATTCTGTTCTCCTCTGTTTGGGATCGACTCGCTCCCCAGGGAACGTGTTTTTCCCGGCTCTTCCGGAGCCCGGCACTACCACAATAAAAAGTCTACAGCACGTCCCGTGGGCGCGGAACTTGTGAACGTGACGAAGTGCTCAAAATTAGACGGTCTTTCGCTCTGGGAAGTTGCCCCGCGACCTGCGCCTTTGTTACTCCAGGGCACGGACGGGTCCGGCACCGGAGCTGATTTGGAGGAAACTTTGATGGAATCCATGCGTAACAATGAAGCAGGCGTAACAGGTTAGAATAGCGCTCAGCATAATGCTTACGAAACGGCCAACTCGGGGCTCGAGCGAGATTCGCGAAGCGGTGGCGTTGGCGTTTGACGCGCTGCGACGGAATCCTATGCGGTCGTTTCTGACGATTTTGGGAATCGTGATTGGTGTGAGCTCGATTATCGCGATTGGCTCGGTGATCAACGGGCTGAACTCGAACGTGATTGGCTCCATCGAAGATCTGGGTTCAAACATCATCATCGTGTACCGATTTTCCTGGGCGACGCTTGGGCGTTTGCCGGGAAGCGTCCTACAACGCAAGGAAATGAAGCCGGAATGGGCCGATGAAATGAACACGCTGCCACACGTCGAAGCGGCGGCTGCGTCATTGAGAATTTTCAATCCGCAATTTGGAGTGGGCAGTTCCAACGTGCAGCGCGGCAAGCTTCGCGTGTCGAGTGCGATTTTGCAGGGGAACCCGCCGGCGATTCAGCAGATTTTCAACATCGATCTGCAGGAGGGGCGGTGGTTCAATCAAGTTGACGAAGATCATCATTCGCCGGTGTGCATTCTGGGGCACGACACAGCGGCATCTTTGTTTCCCAATCCGGGCGAGGGTCCGATTGGGCAGGAGATTTTAGTTGAAGGGAAAGTGTTGACGGTGATTGGCGTGGCGAAGCACCGGCGGCAAGCATTCGGCAACGGCGCGAATCCCGAGGACAATCAGGTGATCACGCCGCTTACGACGATGGAGAAGATGCATCCGGAGTTTCACGATTTTGTGCTGTTTGTCAAAGCGGATGACGCGAAATATGTTCCTCTCGTAGTGGATGAACTGGATGAATTTATGCGGCGCAAGCGGCGGCTGGCGATGGGAAAAGCTGACGACTTCGATATTTTCACGCCGGATTCGTTTATCGACTTGTGGAAGGAAATTTCCAGCGGAATTTTTCTGCTGATGTTCGGGGTGGGCTCGGTGGCGCTGCTGGTGGGAGGAATCGGCGTGATGAACATCATGCTGGTGAGCGTGACGGAGCGAACGCGCGAAATCGGGGTGCGCAAAGCAATTGGAGCGAAGCGCAAAAATATTTTGTGGCAATTCCTGTTTGAAGCGGTGGCGCTGACGGGAATCGGCGGGGCGATTGGAGTGGCGATTGGCGCTTCGCTGGGGCTGGCGGTGCGGCTGATCTTTCCGTCGCTGCCCGCGACGACTACGCTGCTGTGGGTGGTCCTGGGCATCGGGTCCGCAGCCATGGTGGGAATTGGATTCGGCATTTACCCGGCGTGGAAAGCGGCGCGGCTGGATCCGGTGGAAGCGCTACGCTACGAATAGCGAATGGGGATCAAGAAAATTCAACTTGACCCGGCACTCGCTCGCGTGTTTATCGCGCGGCGGGAATTTGCGCGCCGGCGGCGAGGCGGCTTAGTGAATCTTCGTAGGGAGCGCGGGCGACGCCGCGCTCGGTGATGATGGCGGCGATGAAACGTGATGGAGTGACGTCGAATGCGGGATTCGCGACATTCACTTCGGGGGAGACGCGGACTCCGTAAACGTGCGTGACTTCGGCGGCGGGGCGCTGCTCGATGGGAATTTGGTCGCCGGACGCGATGGAAAGATCGAGCGTGGAGATGGGCGCGGCGACGAAAAACGGAACGTGATTTTCGCGCGCCAGCACGGCCATTGAGTATGTGCCGATTTTATTTGCCGTGTCGCCATTCGCGGCGATGCGGTCCGCGCCGACGACAATCGCGCCCACGCCGCCGGTCTTCAGAAAATGTCCGACCATGTTGTCGGTAATCAGCGTTAGCGGAATTTTATCCTGCTGCAATTCCCAGGCGGTGAGGCGCGAGCCTTGCAGATAGGGGCGCGTTTCCGGGACAAGAATTTCGAGCGTGTGGCCCGTCTCGACGGCGATGCGAATGACGCCGAGCGCGGTGCCGATGCCGCCGGTGGCGAGGGCGCCGGCGTTGCATTGCGTCATCACGCGGCCCGCGGCGGGCATTAATTCCGCGCCGAAACGGCCGATGGC
>DATNDO010000040.1:0-5055 GCA_035606955.1 Candidatus Angelobacter sp. | reverse complement strand
GTGCGGACGCTTGAAGGTTGCAGGTCGAGGCAGGCGATATTTTCGTCGCGACCGTTGGCGAGCATTTCACAGTCAATTTCCTGCGCAGTTCGCACCGCGTCGTTGCGATTCGTGCCAGACGCTTCGGCGCAATGGCTGCGCCCGTGGAAATCGACGCAGACTTCAAAGTGATAAACGCTCTGGCGAAATGACGAATAGATGAGCGCGACGACGAAAATGACACTCGCGCCGACGATGTACCACTTCATGTTGATGCGCTTGGGCTGCAGAGACATGAGCTACGTTTTTATCACGGTTGCGATGAGAGACAAAATGGCACGCGATTGTGGCTACGGCTGCGGCCGTTTTGCGCCGGCGCGGCGAGCGACTTCCTGTTTGATGTAGGCGCGGAGATTTTCCGGAAGCATTGCGGCGGCGGAAAGTTCGTGGAGGTCGCGCATGGTGATTTCAGGGAGGAAGCGCATTACGGCGGCAAGCGGCGCGGCGGGGTGGCGGACGAGAGCCATGCGGACGTTGTAGTCGAGAGACCAGCGCGGATGATGCGCGATGGCGTGGACGACGCGTTCGTGGGCGTCGGGAGCCGCGAGCACGCGAAGAATTTGCGCTTCGTTCAGAAACGGATTATTGAGAGCAAGTGCCGCAGCTTGCGGATGGCCCTCGGCGAGAATGCCCCCGGCAACGCGCGCCGAGGCGCGACGCGCGAGCGCGAGTTTTTCGCCGACGGGAAGTTGCGGCAGGCGCTGGAGAAGAACTTCCTCGGACACGCGGCGGATTTCCGCGGGCGCCGACGGCAGCAAACTAACCTGCACAAGATCAAAAAGGAAAAGTTGGCGAAGCAAAGCGAGGGCGACGCGATAGGGCGTCCGCGGATGGCGCGCAAGACGCAAGCGCACGCCTTCATTTTTCTTCCAGGAAGGATGTGCGGCGATGGCCCCGAGAAGCGATGCGGAAAGATCGAGGCGTTCGAGCAAAATGCAGACGTCGCTTTCCGTGATGCTGGGATTGGCGAGTGCGGCGCCAAGGACTTCCTCGGCGGAATCGTGAAGAAACGCGCGGAGAGAGTCGCCGGAGGCGGTGCGCGCCTGAGCGACGCGGGCAGTGAGTTCATCTTCCATCAGCGGCAATGTCCAAGATGCTTCTGCGCGCGAGTTCGGCGGCAGCACGCGCGGGCGAAATGCGAAGCGAGCCGAAATGCGCGTTGGGGACGATGCGCGCCAATTCTTGATCGAGAGCGTCGTCGAGATATTTGCTGTGGCCGAACACGCCGCCGGATTTCGCCACCGTGAAGGGCTCATCTTTGAAATCCAGCGAATCGATGACGCCTTTTGCAAGGCTAGCGAGGGATTTCGCGGCGCTCGCGAGAATTTGTTGCGCGACGACATCTCCCGCGGCGGCAGCATCGGTGACAACAGGAAAGAGTCTCGGGAAGACAGCGTCGGGACGCTTTGCGATGCGCTCAAGAATTGTGTCCCAGTCTTGAGCTTTGGCGGCGGCTTCTTCAGCGCGAAGAATTTTTTCGCCGAGCGCAGTCGACGGGCCGAGATGGTCGCGAGCGCGCAGAGCAGCTTCGACGGCGCGGCGGCCAATGTCGTATGCACTGCCTGGATCGCCGATCCATGGGCCCCAGCCACCGGCACGAGCAGTTTTTCCGGCGGAATTGCGTCCGCCCACGGCAGAACCTGTGCCAGCAACGATGACAATCCCCGCTTCGTTTGTGCGGCTATCGACATTACCCGGAGCGAGAGCGGCTTCGAGGGCAATTTCGATGTCGGTGATGACGCGAACGGAGGCTTGCGGAAACGCGTGGCTGAGATAAGAGATCAGGCGACGCGCGATGCGCGGGCGTCCGGCCCCGGCGACGCCGGCACAGGTGGCGCGAACGCTTTCGGTTCCCTGGTGGGCTTCACCGAGTGCGCGCAGAGCGGTGTCTTCCAGCGCGAAGGATGCTTTCGTAAATCCGATACGCAAAGGATTACCAGGGCCGCCGGCGGCTTCGGCGAGAAAGTGACTGGCAGCGTCGAGGACGACGCAGGTTGTTTTTGTGCCGCCAGCGTCAAAGCCGAGGAAGACGTCCATGCGTCAGACAGCTCCTTTTGCCGTGCATAAGTCCGGCGTAACCGCACACACAGACGGCAGCGCATGAGCGCGGGCTTTAGCAGAATCCTTAAAGCCTACAAGCGCCACGCGTGCAAGACGAGTGGTTGACACAGCGCGAACAACGCGGATAGCATCGCGCGGCTTCGGCGGACGGAGCGAGTTCGCCGCAAGCGGACGCCACGCGATGCGCATCGGCACAATCGACGTTGTAATCATAGTTGTGTACCTCGCGGGCGTCACGCTGTTCGGCGCAACGTACGGGCGCAGCCAGCGGACGATTCGCGATTATTTCCTCGGAGGCCGCACGGCGCCGTGGTGGGCGCTAGCCTGCTCGATTGTCGCCACGGAAACTTCCACACTAACCATCATCGGCACCCCGGCCATCGCGTACGCGACGAATCTGGAATTCCTGCAACTAGTGATGGGGTACGTGGTGGCGCGCGTCATCCTATGTATCATTTTAATCCCGCAGTATTTCCGCGGCGAATTTTATACGGCTTACCAGTTGCTCGAAAGAAGATTCGGCACGCGGACGAAATCGGCGGCAGCGAGCATTTTCGTGGTGACGCGCGCGCTGGCAGAAGGCGTGCGGTTCGCGGCGATCGGAAAAGTGGTGAGTATCCTGTTGGGTACGGGCGACCGCGTGTCAGTGGCAGTGATTACGCTGCTGACGCTGTTTTACACGTTCCAGGGCGGAATGCGCGCGGTGATTTGGACGGACGTGATGCAATTTTGCCTGTACATCGCAGGATCGGTGGTTGCGTTTTTTCTGCTGCTGCACCGGATTCCATTCGGTTGGATGGGCGTGGTGCACGCAGCGGCGGCCGGAGGAGATAAGCTGCGCGTTTTCGATTTTCACTTTAGCCTGACGCAGAGCTATACATTTTGGTCGGGACTGATCGGCGGGACGTTTCTGACGATGGCGAGCCACGGCACGGACCAAACGATGGTGCAGCGGCTGCTGGCGGCGAAATCGGAGCGCGACAGCAAAAAAGCGCTGCTGGCGAGTGGCGCGATTGTTTTTGTGCAATTCTTGCTGTTCTTGCTGATTGGCGTGATGCTCTACGTTTACCGGCTGCGTATTCCATTTGCGATTCCGGGCGGCGATGCAGACCGAATCTTTCCGGAGTTTATCGTGACGCAAATGCCCGTTGGTTTGGTGGGAATTGTGTTGGCGGCGATTTTCGCGATGGCGATGTCGAACGCCAGCGGATCGCTGAATTCACTGGCGTCGTCAAGCATGATTGATTTTTCGCGCGCGCGTGGAGTGGACGTTAACGATTCGGCGGGGCAGTTGCGGCGTTCGCGGCTGTGGACAATATTCTGGGGCGTACTGCTCGGATTGTTTGGCATGATTCGGTGGGGGCCCGTGCTGGTGGCCGGGCTGACGATTGCGTCAATTACGTACGGGAGTTTGCTGGGGACGTTTCTGCTGGTGATTTGGAATCCGCGGGCGACGGCGCGAGGAGCGATCGCGGGAATGGTCGCAGGATTGCTTGGAATGACGGCGATACATTTTTATACGCAACTGGCGTGGACTTGGTATGTGCTGGCGGGAACGATTATTACTTTCGCCGTGGGATCGGCTGTGAGCATGACGCATCAGCAGAATGCACAAGAACACGATTCAGCAAATGGCACGGCGGCTTCGACATGAGCTTCGACACAAATGCGGCGAATAAACAACCAGGATTGGTTCGCGGGCTGGGCCCGTGGGCCGCGGCGGCAATCGTCGTGGGAACGATGATTGGCACGGGCATTTTCATAAAGCCGGCGAACATGGCGCAAGAAGCCGGCACAGTCGGATTGGTCACGCTTGCATGGGTGATCGGCGGCGTGCTCTCGCTTTTTGGAGCGCTCTGCGCGGCGGAACTGGGAGCGGCGATCCCAGAAGCCGGCGGAACGTACGCGTACATGAGCCGCGCGTTTGGACCGGTGTGGGGCTACCTATTTGGGTGGACATATTCGATCATCGGCGCTCCCACTTCCATTGCGACTATCGCCTCCGGACTGCTGGTATTCGCAAGTTTCCTGTTTCCCGTGGTCACGACGCCGTTGTGGGCGCTGCATTTTTCACTTCCCTTCTTGCACGCGCCCATTGATTTCACGTTCACGTGGGCGCAGCCGCTGGCTGTAGTGGCTATCGCGCTGGTGACGCTCATCAATTACTTCGGTGTGAAACTTGGCGGCCGTGTGCAGGTGGTGCTGACGGTGATCAAGATTGCGGCGGTGATCGCGGTGATTTTCATCGGATTCTTTTTGGGCAATGGGAGCATCGCGAATTTCCATTCTGCGGGCGCATCGATGGGCCAACTGGGAATCGCCGCCGCGCTGCTGACCGCCACGGCGAGCGGGCTTTGGGCTTATGACGGCTGGATCAACCTGACGTTTGTCGGGTCCGAAATAAAAAATCCTGGGCGAAACATTCCGCTTGCGTTGATTGTCGGCGTTCTCGTGGTCTGTGGAATTTATACGGCGATGAGCGCCGCCTGTTTTTACGTGCTGCCGTTTGCGACCGTGGCATCGTCGGCGCACATCGCCTCTGACGTGATCGCGCGTGCAACCGGAGCCAACGCAGCTACGTGGATGACGATTGTGATGATGATCTGCGCGCTCGGCACGCTGAACTCGTCCATTCTGACGAATGCGCGCGTGGATTACGCGATGGCGCGTGATGGCCTATTTTTTCGCGTGGTTCGTGGCGTGCATCCGCGATTCCGCACTCCGGCGAATGCGCTGGTCTTTCAGGGGATCCTCGCTTCGGTGCTGGCGCTCACGGGCACGTTCGAAAGCCTGTCCCTGCTCTACGTTTTTCTAGTGTGGATCTTCTATGGCGCGCAGACTGCCGGGCTGATTGTGCTGCGGCGCAAGGAACCGAACATGCCGCGGCCGTATCGCACGTGGGGCTATCCCGTGGTGCCGATAATTTTCATACTCGGCGCGCTGGCGCTGACGGTA
>DATNDO010000037.1:0-19236 GCA_035606955.1 Candidatus Angelobacter sp. | reverse complement strand
AAAAAAGAGCGGGTCGATCTCCGATTCCTTGACGAAGGCCAGAATCTCCATGGAGCGCGCGGACTGTGGCTCGATTTTCTTGATTTCGGCAGGATCGATCAAAACATATTTGCCATCTTCATACTCATAGCCTTTAACCACTTCGGAGCGGTCGACAATTTTATTGCAGGTGGGACAAAAAAGGGGCTGGCGCAGGCGGGTGTGGCACACGCTGTGGAGTTGATGAAGCTGCATTCGAGATGCGCGCGCCGCAGCGTAAAGACGGATGGGGATCGAGAGCAGGCCGAATGTGATAAAACCTTTCCAAGTGGAAGAAGCCATGTTTGCGCGCCTCCTTTGCGGTCTTAGCCCTCAAAGCTTATTGTCTTGGAGTATTGTACGCATCGGGAGAAGCCTGTAGCAGCGGAAATTTGATGTTGTACATGTGCGTTTGATATTTGGAGCGAGGAGGCAGATTCTTATAATCCGACCATGGCCTTGCTGCAAGAATACCGGCGCAAACGCAAATTCCGAGAGACGCCCGAGCCGAGCGGGAAGGTGGCGCGGCAGGCGGGAAACCATTTCGTCGTGCAGGAACATCACGCGCGGCGGCTGCACTATGATTTCCGGTTGGAAGTGGACGGCGTCTTGAAATCGTGGGCGGTGCCGAAGGGACCTTCGCTGAATCCCGCGGACAAGCGGCTGGCGGTGCAGACGGAAGATCATCCGCTGGATTACAGGACGTTCGAAGGAACAATTCCCGCGGGACATTATGGAGCGGGCGAAGTCGCCATCTGGGATAGCGGCACATTTGAGCCGGAAGGAAGCATGTCCGCTGCGGATCAAATCAATCGCGGCGAAATAAAATTTAAGTTGTACGGGCAGAAACTGAAAGGCAGTTTTGTTCTAGTCCGTCTGCGCGGGGACGGGCAAAAGAAGAATTGGCTGCTCATCAAGCATCGTGACGCCGCCGCGGACGTGAGCGGCGCGCCCGGTAAAGTTGCCCAGCCAATGTTGCCCGCGACGTCCGCAGGAAAAACATCGAACAAATTGAAAATGCCAGAGGGCGCGCGTCCGGCGTCGATGCCGACGAAGTTCCACGCGGCGCTGGCCACATTGGCGGAGAACCCGTCTTCGGATCCGAGCTGGCTATTCGAAATAAAATGGGACGGCATACGTGCGCTGGCGTGCGTGAAAGATGGAAAGCTCAAACTATTGTCCCGGACGAATCGCGATATCACGCGCGAATATCCCGATTTGTCAGTGATCGCGAACAGCATAAACGCCAAAGAAGCGTGTATCGATGGGGAGATCGTGGCGCTGAACAGCGACGGGCGCAGCGATTTCCAACGTTTGCAGAACAGAATGGGCGTGCAAAATCCGTCGGCGCGAGCGATGGACGAAATCCCGGTGGTGTATTACGCGTTCGATATCATTTACTGCGACGGGCACGACCTGCGCAACGTTCCGCTAATGGAGAGGAAAGAGTTTCTCAAACAAGTGTTGCGCGCGGGAAGCGTGGTGCGCTATTCGGACCACCAAATTGGAAAGGGCAAAGAGCTGTTCGAGCTTGCGGTAAAGCGTGAACTGGAAGGCATTGTAGGCAAGCAAGTCTCGAGCACGTATCCCGCGGGACGCACGACGGAATGGCTCAAATTCAAAACCGATAAAGAAGTGGACGCGGTGGTGGGCGGCTGGACCGAGCCACGCGGGACACGTGAATATTTCGGCGCGCTGCTTTTGGGATTGTACGACGGAGATAAACTGAAGTTCATTGGAGGAGCTGGAACTGGATTTTCAGTCGGGTTGCAAAAACGATTGTGGGCGCGGCTGCAATCGTTGAAGAGCGACGATTGTCCATTTGATGAACAGCCTTCGACGCGCGAAAAAGCGACCTGGGTGAAACCAGAGCTGGTAGCGCGAGTGAGATTTGGCGGGTGGACCGAGGGTACGCATTTGCGGCAGCCGCGTTTCCTGGGATTGCAGGAAGACCAAAACCCGCGCGAATGCACGTTGGAAAAGGAAATGAAACAACCGGTGAATCAAGCGAAGGAGACGAAGCGGCAGCAAGATGGGGCCGCAATCTCGCGCAAAAGCTCGCCTGCGAAAGCAGCGCACGTCTGCAGAGCAAAACAAGCCGCCGGAAAGCAAGTTGAACAAGAACTGACGAGCGGCACAAGCGAGGAACTATTCGCGGAAATCGACGGCAGCGAGCTGCGTCTGACGAACTTAAACAAGATTTATTTCCCCGAGGACGGCATTACGAAGCGGAATCTATTGGCTTACTATCATCGAATGGCGCCGCTGATGATTCCCTTTCTTAAGGACAGGCCACTGGTGCTGCGGCGATATCCCAATGGCATTGCGGGCGAAGCGTTCTTTCAAAAAGATGCGGACAAAAACACGCCGGAGTGGGTGAAGACCGCGCCGATTGTGTCCGAGGGCAAAGGGAAGAATATCCATTATTTTATTGCGAACGACCGCGCGACGTTGCTCTACCTGACGAATCTCGGCTGCATTGACCATAATCCGTGGTCGAGCCGCGCGGGATCCGTCGAGAATCCGGATTACATTTTTTTTGACCTGGACCCGACAGACGGGACGCCTTTTACGACGGTGGTGAAAGTGGCGAAGATTTTGATGGGGATACTTGAGAAAGCGGAGATGGCGGCTTTTGCAAAGACGTCAGGCGCCACGGGAATCCACATCTTTTTGCCCGTGGAACCGCGCTACACGTATGAACAGGCGCGGACGTTTGTGCAGGCGGTATCGGCGCTGGTTGAGGCAAAGCATCCGGGGCTGCTCACGTTTGAGCGCAGTGTCGCGAAACGTCCCGCGGGCAAGATATTAATCGATGCGCACCAGAATTCCGAAGGGCAGTCGTTGGCATCGGTGTATTCCGCGCGCGCATTTCCACATGCGCCCGTGTCGACTCCGGTGCAGACGAACGAACTCGACAGCAAGCTTCTTCCGGCGAAATGGAACTTGAAGTCACTCGATGTCCGCCTGGAAAAAACCGGCGACCTGTGGGCAAATTTCTGGAAACGACGCCAGGAGCTGGAACCTGCGGTGAAGCTTCTAGAGCGAATGCGCTAGTTGCAAACTATTCCGCTGCCCGGGCGCCGCGCGATTCAAAAAACAGGCGCGCGGGAGAACAAGCAATCAGAGGCTTTTCGAGCCGCTGGAAGCCGCGAACGTTCTGGATTTCTGCTGCGAGTCGTCCCGCTTGTCAAATCTTCCGGTAGACGAATGTTGGTTGCGTAGTTCGGTCTCTGCGGCGAGCCAGTCGTCGACGTCGCGACCGTCTTGACCACCGCGCTTTAGATACAGCTCATACGCGCGAAGCTGAATTTGATTCCGTGTGGGCACATCTTGATGCAAATCGGCCATGATTCTTTACTCCCCCATAATAATGTAGATTGCCGCAGAAAACTTGGTCGCTCATTTATGCTGCCGCAATACTTTGGATGCTATAGCGGCTCAAACGTTGCGATATTGGCGCGACAGAACATTCTCATTTGTTTATTGCGGTGAGTTACCCGATGGCGATCAGGGACAGCTTCCGAGGCGGTCAAACTGCAAAGGCCCGCCAGGGGCTATCGTGTGCAGTCACTCCGTGAAGGACAAGATCGCCAGTCGGGAGTGGTAATGAACTGCCGCCAGCATAGCGCAAGGATTCCAGAATTCAATCCAGTGAACCATGTAAAAAAGACGGACTCCAGCGGGGCCCTCCTTTGGCGTTTAACTATCTGTAAAATAATGACTTACACTCAGAGGCGCCGGTCCATTAAGAGCTAAGACACATCGAAGCTAACCCTCCGTTTACCTGTTTTCGCGTCCCTGTATAATAAGCGAAGAAAAGCAAGCCGGTCCCCTCGCATCGGTGGAACGCGAGAGCGACCTTAACCCAAAGCAGTCCTCAATAAGAGCTCGAAGGTCCTACAGGGGTGGTCAGGGGCGGTTTCTCTTGCAGTTCCAAGTGTCAAACGGGGGATTGAGTAGACGTTTCTTGATTCATTGATCGTCGATTAGGAGGTTCCATGGCTCGCTACAAGGCTTGGACTCAAATCTTCGCGACTGTGATTCTGGGGTTGATGGTGATGTGCGTCCCTGCCCAGGCGCAACAGTTCTCCGCACCAAAAAATGTGTCGAACGATTCGGATTATTCCTTCACGCCGCAGATCGCCGTGGACTCCAACGGCACCATCTACATGGCGTGGGAAGATGATACCGCTACTAATTCCAACATCCTGTTTAGCCGTTCATCGGACGGCGGAGCGACGTTCTCGACACCGATAAATCTCTCCAACTCATCCGGCTATTCGTTCAATCCGCGGATTGCAATGGGTAGCGCCGGCAATGTCAACGTAGTTTGGGAGGACCAGACGCCGAGCAATACGAATATTATGTTCAGCCATTCGACGAATGCGGGCACGAACTTTAGCACGCCAGTCAACCTGTCGAATGATTCTGCCGACTCCGGTAGCCCGCAGATCGCGGTAGATACCGCGGGGAACATCTACGTTGTTTGGGAGCACGATAGTCCCAACCTGGGTATCTTCTTCAGCCGTTCAACCGATGGAGGCGCCACGTTCTCGACGCCGGCAGTTCTTTCCGTCAGTGCGCTTGGGTCCTTTTCGCCGCAAATTGCAGTAGATTCCAACGGTAATATCAGTGTGGTGTGGGAGGACGATGTTTCTTTGACTTCAGACATTTCCTTCAGCTACTCGGCGGATCACGGGGCGACCTTCTCATTTCCGAAGAGCCTGTCCTATCACACCGGGAACTCCGTGAGCGCAGAGGTTGCCATCGATCTTACTGGAAATATTGACGTGGTTTGGGAGAACGACAGTCCAGGAAACTTCGACATTTTCTTCAGCCGGTCGGCTGACAACGGAGCGACGTTTTCGACTCCAGAGAATCTGTCCCACGGCTCCGGGGACGCTCAAAACCCGCAGCTCGGGCTGGATGCTAAGGGCAATATCAATCTAGTCTGGAACGACAACATACCGCCGGACTTTAATCCGGACATCTACTTTGCCCGGTCAAGTGATGGAGGCGCAACGTTCTCCAGTCCACTGAATATTTCAAACAACGCTGGTTCTTCTGCCAACCCGTTTCTGACAATCGATGCTGGCGCGAATATAAATGTGGCATGGGAAGATAACACCCCGGGCAATGAGGATATCTTTTTCAGCCGCTCAACAGATTCAAGCGCAACGTTTTCCGCGTCGGTCAATCTCTCAAATGACGCGCTCCTGTCCTTGTCCCCGGCTATAGCCGCGGACAAGAACGGCAACATCAACGTGACCTGGCAGGATGCTACGCCAGGAGTCTCTCAAATCTTTTTCAGTCGATTGGCGAGCGGCACGGTTGCAAACCAGCAGCCAGTCGCGAATGCCGGAAGTTATCAAACGCTGGAGTGCTCAGCGCCAAGCGGCAGCTCTGTGACTTTGGACGGCTCGAAATCCAGCGATCCTGATGGTGACGTCCTCAGTTTTGTTTGGAAGGATGAAACGGGAAATATCGTGGGCACGACAGCCATCGTTCAGGCCACGGTGAGTTTGGGTACTCACACATTCAAGCTAACCGTTACAGACACGGCGGGCCTCAGCTCCACTGCCACAACCCAGGTTACCGTTGGAGATACGGCTCCGCCCACACTGCGGGTCATGTTATCTCCGAACCTCCTCTGGCCACCGAACCATAAGCTCATTCCAATCACTGCGACCGTCGGAGCGAGCGACACCTGCGATGCGAATCCGGCTGTGACATTAGTCTCGATTACCAGCAGCGAGCCGGACAACGGCTTGGGCGACGGAAACCAGTCCAATGACATCCAGGCTATCGGCGGCGGACCAATCGCGTTCGGCACGGATGTGCTGGGATTTTTGTTGCGCGCAGAACGCTCGGGAATGGGGAATGGTAGAGTCTACACAGTCACTTACATGGCGAAAGATGCCTCAGGTAACACGGCTTCTGCCTCGGCTCAGGTGATCGTGCCAAAAGATGGAAGCAGTAGGACGGGGACGAAGAGTCACTCGCGGCACGAAAAGCACTAGCCAGTAAGGAACGTTGGTTTGCGGTCCCCCCGGGCTCGCGGGTTGGTTTGTTCGCGCGCCCGGAGGGATTCGAACCCCCGACCCTCTGCTTAGAAGGTGCGCAGTACAAAACTCTAAGTGCCGCTTCTGGTGTCGCTTGCGAGGGAACGCGTCATTTATCTCGCCCTTGAACTGGACCGACGATGAACCGAAATTAGTTGATGCTTAATTGTTTCCACTTCTCAGAACCTTTCCTGGATAGTTTCCGGGTAGGTGGCTCGTCATTTCGAGCGACATCTCTATCGGGCTTGGACAGAACCTAGTTTGCGAGTCCGCAAGCGGGAACTCTCTGCGTGCGACGGATTCGAAATTCTCAATTGGCGTCTGCGAGAATCAAAGGCACCAGGAATTCTTGGAGCCTCTTGGTTTGCGCGAGCCCGGCGTTTTCAATTTGCAGGCCCATGCCCCTATCTCCGACCACGCGGACGACGCGCGCGGCCACGCTCAAGGGCGGCGTGCCCGGCCGGAGTTCCACGTTGATACGGATGGCGGAACCAGGTGGGAGCGCACGAGATGCTTCCACGAACAAGCCATTCAGGCTCAGATCAAGAGTCGTGCCGCTGAGGCGCTCTGATCCTGATTCGATAGACACTTTGCAGCTGATCCGGATACGTTGGAAGCGTCGCGCTTCGTGCTCAATGGAATCTGCGGAAACGCGGATCAAGCGGAGTAGGCAGTGGCGATCAATAGGTTTGAATAGGAAGAAACTGGCGCCGGCTTTGAATGCTCGCCCGAGCACAGCACTGTGTCACCCTCAGCCGTGATGATCGCGATCGGCGTAGTTCTATTCAGGCCCGAGGCACGAATCTGTTGTGTGAGCGCGATGCCGTTCGGAGAGGGCATGTGGACGTCGAGGAAAATTGCCGCGAATTTCTCTCTACTAAGATGTGTCGCGGCTTGGTTGCTGCTGATGAGAGTAAGCGATTCCATCTCCGCCGAATTCAAGACTTCCTGGATGAGTTCGCAAACGATTGGGTCGTCGTCTACAACAGCACTCGGCTCGGCATGTTTTACCCTCTCCGGGAAGCTAAACGTGACTCTCGGGGGTCTTGGCGCTCCTTCAAGAATTGGACTGCAAGTTCGCGGTGCGACCTAGCCGCCGTTCTAGCTGTGCAGCAAGTGACTTGAAGTCGATGGGCTTGGAAACGCAAGCATCACAGCCCGCCTGTATGATTCATTCCGGGATATTGCCGCAGCTGAATTTTCTATGCGCTGCGGATGCGCATCTGATCGCGCACAAATTCAGATCCTAGCAGCTTCGATTCAGACGCTGACCTTCACATTGGCGCGTTCGCTCTCCTGCGCCGCAAACATCGTGGAGGGCGAAAACCCGAACATGCCGGCGAAAAGATTGCGCGGGAAAGTGGCCTGCGCGGTGTTGAACTTCATCACTTCGTCATTATAGAACTGGCGCGCGTAAGCGATGCGATTCTCGGTGGAAGTGAGCTGCTCTTGCAGCAATTGCACGCTTTCGATGGCGCGAAGTTGCGGGTATTGTTCGGCGACGGCGAAAAGATTGGAAAGCGCGCCGGTGAGCACGGACTCCGCTTGCGCGCGGTCGACGACCGTTCCGCCGGCCGAAGCGACGGCCCTAGTGCGCGCCTGAGTGACGGCTTCGAGCGTGGAACGCTCGTGCGTCATATAGCCCTGTACCGCAGAGACGAGATTCGGAATCAGATCGTGCCGGCGCTTGAGCTGCACGTCAATATCCGACCATGCGTTTTGCACGCGAACGCGCAAAGCCACCAACGAATTGAGGTCGAGACGAACCAGAACAGGATCGCGACCGCGATGATTATAATCGTCGAACCATTGGGCACAGTCGTGAACCTCTTCTCGCGCGCCTCGGCGCTAGTGATGCAAAAAGAACAGAAAGATCTGGTGAATAAAGACCATCCAGATCGTGAGGAATGCCAGGCTCGTCATCATCATGATGGCGATGAGCAGCAGCAAAAGCGCGAGCGCGGCCAGGGCGAACGGCCCCAACAGAAGCGACAGTGCGGCAATGACCATCCATGTTTTGCGGTCGCCAGCCTCAAGTTCGACGTGCGCTCCCATGCGGTCGAGCCGTTTTAGCCGGCGCTTGAGCGATGGATGGAATCCCGCGAAGCCAGTGCTGGAGTCTTGCGAAGCTGATTTTGAATTGTCCTCGCTTACTTCGCCCGCCTTCATCTTTTGGCTGAATTGCGCCAGACGCGCTATTGCTGCTTTATCACCATGCTGCGCTCCGGCAATGTCTTCGAGAGTCGGCAGTTCGTCAGGATTTTTGCCGAGCGCTGCCGCAGCGGACTGGCGGAAGGCTGCTATGCGCGCGAGTGCAGTTTGATCGCCGTCCATTGCCGCGCGGCCAGTAGCGAAGATCTGCTGAATGGCGATCGGAGAGCCTGGAGGAGCTGACGTGGCTGGAACCGCGCCTCCGCTTTGTTGGGAAGCCGCCCATACTTGCGCCAGAAGCTGTTGGCGCGCATCTTCTTCCTTGGGATCATTCATGCGGTCGCTGCCGGCCGGATTTACCAGGAAAAGATGCGCCGCCCAGGCGCCGCCGGGAACGGGAGCACGCTCACTGTTCAGTTTACGCAGGGCCTCAGCGAGCCCGTCGGGATTACGCGTCAATTGGACCGCGGAGGCATCCGCGAGATAAACGCGCTTGCGCCACAGAAGCGCCATGCTGGGCCCGAGCATGCTGAACGAGAAAAACCAGAGTGACAATTTGATGGCTGCATTGGTGAAGAAAATGGGGAAGAAAAGGAAATTGCGAATGGAGCGAAAGAGCGATTTCTTCTTCGAAGTCGCGTCGAAGAAATCGTCTATGTCATCTGTATCAAGTTCAGCGCCGCGCGAGAGCAGGTCAGCCATGGCGGCAGCTTCCTTGCTATCGCTATCTCGATTGAAGCGCAGTCCATAACGCACGATTCGCCAGAGGGAGCCGCGCGAGCGCGGACCGAAGGGCGAATTGATTAGTGCGACCAGCAGGCCGCACGTTTCAAAGACGCTGGTAACACGGAATGCGATTTTCAGATCGCCATTACCAATAGACGCGACCAGATGCGCTAAAGCACCTTCCAATTCGTCGCGGGTGAGGCGTTCGAGCATGCCGCGCGTGATGACGATGCGCGCATCGTTCGGAGACGTGCCGATCGCCGCGGCGTTCGCGGAGACTGAATCGATTAACATGATTTTCGGCGCGGGCAAACCGGCGGCAATGGCCATCTCCTGCACTACGTCGGCCAGTTGTAATTCCTTAAGTTCGGAAGGATTTGGCTCGCGCGCTTTCAGGGCCAGCAGCGCGCCGCCAACTCCCGCGCGGCGGAAAAGCGAGTTGATGCCGAGCCAGAGTCCAACCGAGAGAATCGCGCCAGGGAGAAGCAAGACCGCGATGCCCACCGCCAGCGCGTTTGGATTGGGCATTGCGCCACCAGTCATCCACTTGAAAGCCGTGAGGCCATAGCGCGCAAGCTCGTTCGACTGCTGCCAGAAGCTCTGCGGCAGCGGCATCCAAATGTTCACGACGTCGGCGATAATCAGTCCAGCAGCGTAGAGCAGCGGCGTGACGGTCAACGCCAGCGGAATGCCCATCACTAACGTTGCGAATGCCGACACAACCGAAAGGCGCCACGTGGCGCGACGGTTGCGCTTCTGCGCGTCAAAAAAGCTCTCGCGGTCGCGCGGGCCGGCGAAAAAACCGCTGGAAGTTTGAGTGGCCATATTATTTCGCGAACGCTCTGGCGCCAGCGGTCGCGCACAGCTGTTTGAATTCGGAGTAAGTGCCCCAGTTCAGTGCGACGGAAGCTCGTTCGATGCGCACGCCGGAACGGAATGGCTCCGGCCCACTTCCTGCTTGGTCCATAACCAGCTTTGGACCCTGCCACCTGCCTGTGAGGTCGAAGAAACCGCGCGATTGACCATTGTTGAACGTTCTCCATTCGAGCAGCCGAAACGCTATGAGGCTCCCCTCTGTGCTACGCCAGCCGCCATAGATCGTGCCGGTTAGTTCAAGGCGCTGAGTGGCTCCGCTCGCGGTGCAAAGCCAGCCTGAGCCTTGCACGCCGCCGGTGGGACGCAAGCCTGCGCGATGAAGCTGGGAAAAATGAGAAGAAGGGTACAAGAAAATATATAGCGGATACTGAACTCCGCTTTTTGTGAGCAGCTGTCCGTATCCGTGCCACGTCAACAAGGGCGTCCAGCGCTCGCCAATATGCAAAGACCATGGGGCGGTTACCACAACGACGCCGTACAAAAGGGCGCCGCCGATAATGCCGGCAAGCACCACACGGAAAAGATTGCCAAGACACCCACGCCGTTGTCGCTGGCCCAGATTCGGGGCTCGTCCAGCCACGTAGTTTTTAATTGCCTGCGTTTCTTCCTCGGGCAGCATAGGCACAGCAACTCCTTGGCTGCAAACTTATGAATAGTTAGTGCTGCGTCACATTCAATTCGTAATACTCTTTGTCTACTCTGCCGTACTGGTTGTGCTGCTCCACATCAATCGCAAACTTCACCGGGCATCCGTCACGGGTCACCCAAGCAGCGCCCTTGATGAATCCTTTCGGGCCGAGTACGGTGCGAATCAGGGAAGCGTCCGCCGGCGTGTCTTGCGAGGTGTCAATCGAGTACTTAATCGCGTTCACGCCATTTGCGACTTCCTTGCCGGCGCGTGTGGCGGCCGATGAGTTCTCCACCAGCGAAAACGTGCTGGCCGGAAGCGGGCCGCTGAGAATCAATACTGCTGTGTTCCAGCTGGTCAGGTCAGAACGGGAACCGTGAATCGCGCGGGTGCCGGAACTATCGATAAGCGTTCCGGCAATCGCGTCTGGCGTCACATCGGCCTCCCAATCCGCGTTGGTGTCCGGCGTCACGGCTTTTTTGAAAGACCAGTGGAATGGCGCGGGTGCTTTTTGCACATGTTCCGCCGCGCATTGCAGACTGATTCCCGGGTTGTCGCTTGCCGAAGCCACTGGAGCTTTGACAGCAGCCTGCGCCGGATGTTCAGTAGAGTTCTTCGCGGTCGAGTCGGAGTTACATCCGAACGCGGAGCCGAGCAGCAAACTCGCGGCCAATCCAAGCAACGGCAGCATGCGGAAGTAGTAAGCGTTCATATCGAACTCCGTTGTTCCCCCGCGCTGCGGGAACAATTTGCGAATCCGCTGGTGATGCGGCATTTAGTTTTCAAAACACACGTCGCACTTGTGCCTCGCGGCGATCATCCACGTGGGGAAAATTCTCGCAACGCGCGGCTTCAGTCGTGGTTCGCGTCCGACGGGCAGGTTGCGCCAATCCACGTGGATTGGAACTTCACGCTCGAATTCATGGTGTGGCCACCCATTGTGGCAGTTCCCGTGCCCGTTCCGGTCGCGTGCTCCTGATCCACGGCGTGAATTTTCATGGTGTAGGCCATGCTGGCTTCGCCCGAGCAGCTCTCCTGCAGCACGATGTCCGTGCTCGTCGAGCTGAGAAGAGTGCCATGGCAATGGATATCCCGATCGTCGGAGTTCTTGTCCGCAAATGGATCAGTAGTCAGATCCTTCTGAGTCAGACATGATTTGTTCGTGTGCGTTGAAGTACGTCCTCCGGCCTGCGCCTGCATGGCGGCCTCGTACTTAGCCTTTTGCTCCGGCGTCATTTTCGCGAGCAGTGATGGAGGCAACCCAAGTCCACCGGTCACGGTTATCGTCGACGTGCTTTGCCACAATCCGGTCTTGACATTCATCGGAGTTATCTTTAGAGCCTTTGTGGACGCAGGAGCCTGGTCATTCTTCTGCGTCCCCGCCAACAGCACTGTGGCTGAAAGGCAAACCGCGCCCAACAAAATCGTTTTTTTCACTTCACTCCTCCTCGAAAAATTGTTTCCATCCGAATTAAACCTGCTGCAGCTCGATGAATCTATGCCTATGAACCGACCGCGCGCGAATGCCTCAGCGTCACAGCTTGGCGTTCGCGAGGGTATTCAACGCCAGTTTTCTCCTTCGCTTTGACCTGTTCGATTGGGAAGCCGTAGACCCTCACTTTGAAAACAAAATCGCCATTGCGCACGCTGAGGCCGGCGCCGAATCCCGGCGTGGTCATGTAGTGGGCCTCGTCGCCAATGCCGGGCGCTAATTCCTCTTGAATGCCGGTGTTGACGCCGAGGACTGCGCCGATTTGCGCCGGAGTCACCAGCGCGCAAGCGTCCGTGGACGGCGCAGCGTATGAGAATTGGCTGGCGCCTGTCGAGAGCGCGATGAGCGCTGCAGCCATTAACGTCATGCCGGGCATTCTCCCGAGAACCGACCATTAGTGAGCTTTTGGATTACACAATCCGCAAGCTTTTTCTCCTTCGCTTTGATCTGGTCGATCGGGAAGCCGTAGATCCGGAGGTCAAATGCCGCATCCCCTTTCCTGAAAATCAGGCCTGTGCCAAGACCGGGTGTGGTGGCAAATATGGCATCATCACCCACGCCCGTGACTGGCTCTTTCGTAATGCCTTGTATAGGTGTCTTGGCCGTGTTGAATCGCTGGACCGGGGTCCTGCTTCCCATCTGTGTATAAATGTTCAACACAGCCCTTTTGCGACCCAAGTTCTTTTGGCCCGGAACTTCCCACCCGCAAGACGCCGTACTGTTCGGCAAAATCTTTTCACCCGCCCCAACAGACACGCCGAGAATCGCGCTTACCTGAGCGGCAGTGAGCAGCGAACACGCGTCCGTTGGCGGCGCAGCGTAGGTCGCCCGCGAACTGCCCACCGTGAAAACAAAAAATGCCGTCAAAACCAAGGTGGCTTTTGAATTCATCTCCCATCCTCCTTAGAATCATTTCACCAGCGCGACTTCAATCACTTCTGTGTCGGGCTGTATGCTGATCCGAACCTGAGCAAGCCTTGAGTTCCAGAGTCAATCCCGCACGCGTTCTGAGGCAGTAGCGATCCAGGTCAGCAGATGCGAACACCGGACCAGAAAAATATTTCTTCACACGGGCGACATGAACTACCGGATCGACTGGGTTGTAGTGGTCGAGCACCACCGCCTTGACCTGCGCCTTGGTAGCCAGATCTCCGGCTTCCTGTTCATTGAGGTGTGCCTGACGCATGTGCGCCATCATGGCCGCCGCGCGTTTGGCGGGCCAATGATCTTGCGCGGCCAATCGGTTCACAAATCGCGTTGCTTGATCGATATCTTGAACTTCGGTGACGAGCACATCCGCCCCCTTCGCTAGGCGAGCTACGGTATCGCTCGGCCCGGTGTCGCCGGTGAACACAACCACCCCGTGCGGCGTTTCAATGCGGTAAGAATAGGACTTCATCTGCTTTTGCATTTCGGCAGACATCAAGATGTAATGCGAGTTCTCAGCGGCCGTAACGCGAATTTTGTTGTCCTGATAGACTAGGCCGTCGCCCTGAATTTCATGCGCCACGAATGGACTTGTGAGTTCGCCATTCACAAGTCCTGCGCGTATGGCACCGGGTTCTGCTGCAAAAGCAGCGAACCCGAAAGTGAGGTAGTGAAAGGCAGCATTAACAAGTTCTTTTGTTTGCGGCGGCCCATAAATATCAATGTTTTCTCTGGAACTGACCGCATTCAATTGGAGGAAATCGTTGGCCATTACATCGGCGAGCCCCAGATCGTGATCGGCATGAAGGTGAGTGAAAAAAATTGTCTTTATGCTTTCAGAGGGGATGCCTGCTTTGAGCATGCGTTGCATGGTTCCGATGCCGCAGTCAATCAGGTAGGGACGGCCATCGACGATGAGCAAGGTCGATGGTTCTGAGCGGTCCGGGCGTAACGGAGGGCCGCCAGCAGTTCCGAGGAACAGTATCTCAGTGCGATCAGGTGCGCCAAGTGAAGAACTGGTTTGCGCTTTCGCTGGCGCGATCAGCGCCACAGCTGCCGCAGTTGCGACAGCAAGATCTCGAAACTTGCGCCAGGGCACTCTGAACCATGGATGTGGAAGGATTCGGCATCCCATCTCTATCATTCTTCCGACCCCCACGCGCCCTTCATTTCTGCAGCGCGACTTCTACGCGCCGGTTCAGCGCTCTTCCGTTCGTCGTCGCGTTGTCCGCTACGGGCCGCGTCGCTCCGAATCCCTGAGGCATCAGCCCATCCACATTATTCACGCCCTGCTCCTTCAGCCACGTGACCACCGATTTCGCGCGCGCTTCCGAAAGCGTCTGGTTATGGCCTGCGTTTCCTTGATTGTCCGTGTGCCCAGCAATAATCCAGCGGGATCCAGCATGGTTGTTGATCAGCTCGAGCACAGCATTCAGCGCCGGTAAACTATCTGGCCTGAGCTTCGACGAATCCGTATCGAAATGAATCCCGTAAATCGTAGCGGTGCCGGTCTGCGCGATGGATTGTTCGAGGGCGGCAGTGTTTTCCTGATGCCGATGCAGTTGAATTTCGGCCTGTCCTTTTTGTTCCGCGGGCAGATCTACTGGCATTGAGTTCTCGTCGTAGCCCGGCGCGACCGCCGTGGCAACCACCAGTCCGGCGGGCAGGCCGGTAAGCTCGCACTTTCCGAGTTTGTCGGTTGCCGCCGATTCGAGAGCGGCAGTCACCGTCGCACCAGCAATCGGCGTGTGCTTGTCCGCGTCAATTACGTGAGCGGACAGAGATACCTCATATAGCAATTTGTGCGGGTTGACCAGGATCCGTACAAAATCCACCGCGTAGCCATCGCCAGCATCTGTCGTAGGGTCATCGATCAGGAGTTTGACTTCGCCCGATTTCAGCAACGGCCAGTATTCCGGTAGCAGCTTGAGGGTGAGGAGCTTTCCGATGGGGCCGCTCTGGTCAAGCGCGTTAATTGCATATTCGAAATTTGGTATTCGCGTTCCGTTCAGGCTTACTTGAAAGTGAGAATGCGTGGGTACAGGCTGAAAATCATCGGCGAAGATTTGCATCAGCACTGCATTAATCTTGCTGGGCAGCGCCCCAACCGACAGAACAATCGGCGTGGGCAGCGTCAGCTGGCGTTTGCGTGCACACTCCGACGCATCGAAGCTGTTTATGCCCGCCAGCGTCTCGGGCACCGGTATGATCGTTGGTAACTGGTTCAGCCGCGCAGTTGAACCGCCGGACAGCTCCATCAGAAGCCTATCCTGTATTTGAAAGCAGGCGTTGAGCGAACCGCTATACCCATCTCCTCCGTCGGGTCCTTTCCTAACGGACTCAACCGTTATTTGCTCCGCCTGACCTGCACGACGTTGCATCACCAGGTGAATCGGCATCACGCTAGTGCCCAGCATGATGCGATCTGTTCCATCTGGCGCTCCGAGTGGAATCTTGTCGGGATCGGGCCACGGGTGAACAGGTGTCGATTTTCCGGAAAACGGATCAAAACCCTGCGGCCAGCCAAAACCGAGGTTATTAATATCTCCCGTTCGGACCATGAGATCCGCTTCAGGCCCGCCTACCGTCCGTTCGTACCTCAGCGCCCAATCGTGAGCCTGGTTGCCGGTTGCCGCCACCGGCACAACCGGGTCGGCTTTCGGCATGGGAGGGGAATTTAGCGCAGCGTCAAGAGTCGAATTTGTCGCAGCAATAGCGGCTGCAGCAACGGCCGCCGCGCCCTTCGAACCTGTTGGGGCCATAGAGCCAGCCTGCGGTGCGGAGCCGGATGCAGCACCGACTATTCCCGGGGCCGAATTCAGAGGCTTTGTCCCGCCTTGCTGAGCTGTATTCTGCGAGAGGGCGTTGGCGGCCGCTTGCAGATTCGCCAAATTCTTATTAATGTCCACGCCGGGCGACGGATTGGATTTTCGACTTGCATCCTTTCCACCCGCGGCAAAGTTCCCAAGGGCTTTTTCGATAGTTTCTGACGCCTTCAATTCTTGGGCTTTCTCGCGCGCGCGATGTGCGGCGAAGATCAACCCAGCCGCTACGGCGACGACCAGCGCGAGCACCACAATTCCAGTCCCGAGAATCGCAGCCGTCGGGATCCCCACTGAAAGCGTCGCTGATCCCGACGTGTTAATCTGCGGCCCAACTCCGCCCGCTGTGGCGTTTACCGCGGGGGGCCCTTTTGCGCCTGATACGCTGGCTCTCGCTTCAGCTTCGACGTGAGGGCCTGCTCCAGAAATCTCCGCTGCCGCGCCGCACTTTACGCAGAATTTCGTCTGCGGCCCCAGCGTCGCGCCACACTTTGTGCAATACCCCGGCGCTGCCGCTGATTCATTCGAAGGTTCCCGGCGCGTCCCACATTTCGTGCAGAACGCATCGCGTTCCGTCAGCGCCGCGTCGCATTGTTTACAACAAACCGGCATTGCAGCCTCCGCTCTCGTTCATCGGCAAAAGCGCGACGTGGCTCAGTCGTTTGCGCAGCGCTGGCGCAAGCGTGCTCATTTCTTGACCCTCGCGATTTCGTAGTGGCGCTTTTCGAGGCGATTGTCGATTGCCCATCCTTCGTCCAAAATGACTTTCACGGCGCAACCGTCCGGGCCCATCCACACAGTGCCTTTATCGAAGCTGCCCTTGCCGAAGAGGGTCTCGATTGTTTGCTGGTCCGACGCATTCGCTCGTGCGGTGTCAATCGCGTACTTTGTGGCGCTATAACCGTTCACCTGCTCCGCACCCTGGCTGACAATTGCGGAAGTGCCGTCAAGACCAGCAAGCCTGCCCGTCAGCGCCGTGAAGCTCAGGCTGGATAACGCCAGCACTGCGGTGTCCCAACCGTTCGAGTCCGAGCGAACCGCGTGGACAGAACTCGAACCCGTTGGAGTCTTGGTGCTTCCGTTAATCGAGGTGGGCGCGATGTCCGCTTCATAATTCGCCCAGGTGGAGTCGCTCGCGTACTTGTAGGAATAATGGAAGGGCTCGGCTGGCTTTTCGACATGATCGAGCATGCATCCCACGTCCAAATGAATATCTGATCCGCTGTGGCTCGCCGAACCTTGGGCTTCGTCCGTGCCTTTGGCTCCGGAGCTACATCCACAGGCAGCCAAGAAAACGAGCGTTGTTAGCAATATGAGGCTCGGCTTCAGGAATCCTTGATGACGCGCCAGAACAATCATTCGTTTCTCCTTGTACCTGTTTTCACTCCGCTCTATTTGCGCCAGTGATCTCATTTTTTGCCGCACGCATCGATGTCTGGATCGCGAATCGTCTTGCTTGTCTTGTAAAGATCGACTTTCGGAGATTCGCCCTTGATCGCGAGAAGCTGAGCATCAGCGCCAGCCTGCGCGTAGAAATTCAGGTGAGTCATCGAACACGGCACGACGCTGAGCGGACCAGAGCCGGCATAGTCAAATTCGGTGACAAGCTGCACGTAAGCAGCGCCCTCAATCTTGAAGAAGTCCTCTTTAGCTTTCTTAATGAGTCCGCCAAGTCCGGTCGCTTCGAGGGCCTCGGCCGCTTTGTCGAGAATAGCGCCGGGAACAGCTTCCTGAATTGCTTCCTCAATGCTTTCTGTTCCAAGGGAAACGGAAACCTTTGGTGCATCAATTGCCAGGACAACGCCATGGGCTGCAAGGGATTCAGCGGTCGTTTTCTCAAGTGCAGGCTCGCCCGTCATGTTTCCTTCGGGTGTACTGTTTTCGCCTCCTTCACCTCCTTGAACGGACAGACCGCCGCTGCCATCGAAGGTGAGATCGACACCGCCTTCCGCAGCATCTTTTTTGCCTTCGAAACCAGGAGTGAAAATCAGAGCTTCGTCGATACGAAAAAGTAGAGGCAGGCCATAAACGTCAAACACGTCTTTGGCGAAAGGCGGCAATTTCAGTCGCGATTCGCCGATGCCGCTGCCAGCCGCATCGGTGACTAAGCCCCAGCCAACGTGCAATTTGCCCGAGATCGGCGTGTTGTATTCGAACTGTTGAATCGTGTTGCCAGAGACCACGGCTTTGAAACCTGTGGTTACCTTGTCCAAGTCACCTTTAGCCTTTATACTGACCGTAAGCCCCGCGACTTTCTTGCCGACTTCAAGCGACAGGGACAAACCTTCGCCTTCGGGTTCGCCTTTTAACTCAAATTCCCAATTATCGACCTCGCCCTTTGCGTGAAGACCGATGGAGCCCTTGTTTTCTTCGCTTGCGTAAACTACTGGAAAGAATCGAGCCTGGAGATCAGCCATGAGGCCGGCCGGACTGACTGGAGGCAAAAGGCGTGCTGTCTCCTTCTTGAAATCGATAGGAACGGAGAATTCGATGCGGCCCTTCTGGATGAAGTCCGGAAGCGATACTTCATCGGTGATGATGGCGACCTGTGATCCGCGTTTGACGGTTCCGACTATGCGGCGAACACCTAAGTGCTCAAGGAACATGATTTTTCCTTCTGTCAGCGCACGAATGCGCGGGTCAGAAGCGTCAAACAGGAACACACGTGCATCCCGGCTCACGCTCTTGAGAGTGCGTTGAACGGTGGGAAGGTCGATGCGCACGGTATTTGGCGTGTAGGTGACGTCGAACACCGTTCCCGGCAGCTTGCTCAAGTCGCGGAATTGGATCGGAATTCCGTTCGCCGTGGTTGCGCCCCGCTGTGCCATCGTCGAAGAAGTTTTCTGTTTGCATCCAGCTATGGCGAGGAGAAAGGCAAGCGTAAGCATCTTCATGAAACGCCGTTTTCCGAACATCTCTGTCAAACCTCCGGATCGATCGCAATAATTGGTTCCGCTACACGTGCTTCGCTGCAATTTCACCAATGTACGGAATCTTGTATTGGCGTTCGCTGTACGCCTGAAACATCAAGTAGAGCCAAAACACAAAAATCGCAAGGCCGATCAGCAGTCGCAGCGGCACGTCGATCGTCAATATCCAAAATCCCGCGATGCTCACGAGGATCCCGACCAAAATGCTCCAGACAATCGCAAACGCGACGCATGCGGCGCTGAAGAGAATCGATTGCATGGCGTGAAATCGCACCAGCCGATTGTTCTTGTATGGTTCGAGCACCAGGAACAGAATCCCGGTAATCAAACCGAGCGCGTACGAAAGAGCCGCCGCCAGATTCATCGTCAGCCCGCCGCTTGCAGAAATTCCGGGCGCAACCGCTGCCGGCGCAGCCACGGCAGCAACGCTCGGTCCCGTTGTGCGAACAGGCTGGCCGCATGCTCCGCAAAACGCGCTGTCTGCCGCTATCACCGCACCACACTTCGCGCAATTCGTCATCGCCCCGCTCCTTTCTTCATCCCTTACAAAATTCTCGAAAACCCGTTTCGCGCGTTTGGAGCCAACTGATGACCCGCCTTG
>DATNDO010000102.1:0-5822 GCA_035606955.1 Candidatus Angelobacter sp. | reverse complement strand
GGACTGCCCAGCCTTCCAGCGCCCCCAAATCTCGTTCTTGTCCGTGGGAGAAAGTCTCGTTCGTTTCCCTTCGATCATACACACCACCCTTCAACACAACAGTTAGATGGTGTTGCATCGACCTATTGAATGCGCCGCGTTAATCAGGAACTTAACTGCCTAAGCAGAGGATGGTGTGTTTGCAGGACCAATATCATTCTTCAATCCATATCAAATTGTACCTGCGCGCCGCCACCGTTCTCGATGTTTACACTGTTTGGGTCCTCAAAGCTTTCGAAATCTTTCTTGAAGCTCCGTCCGGATTGGACCGGCACAACAGCGTACTGTCCGGCTGGAACGTGAACCTTAAACACACCCTCACTGTTGGTGAGAGCCTCGTAGTCGCGATTCTTACCACGAATTTGAATTCTGATGCCCGAAAGGTCGGTCCTCGGCGGGTATTCACCACCAACGGTTACGACACCTTGGATAACCCCGCCATCACGGCCCTTCAATGACCCGATCACTCTCAAGGCGAAGTCTGCTTTATCAATTGGCGCTGAATTGCCGCAGCCATACAACCACCACATGCCATCGTCTGTTGGGTCTAGAAATAAGAGGTAAGTCTTGCCTATAGCCCACCTGAATGACGCTCGCCCAGAGTCGTTTTCTTCCCGAACGCGGAAGTTGTGGCTCACCTTACCTCGTAGTGTTCTGCTCGTTTCAAGGGAATACACATAATAATCTTGCTCGTTTGGGGGTTGGAAATACTGTTTGCGCGTCAGCTTCGCGATGACCACCAACTTGCTCTGCGAGTACTCTGAACAGATGAGCCGCGGGAGAATGGTGCACCCGGCAAAAACAGAAGGTTGGAGAAAACATGAGGCAAGGACTAAAGCGGCAAGTCTTCGCATATATGGAAGAGGCAGCCTTTTAAGGATGGAGCAAGCCAACTGCACGCATTTAGTATTACCCAAAAAATGAGGCCTTACAAACGGCCAAGCGGAGTCAGTGCCCAATTAGTCGGATTACCGGACGTTTGAAATCCACATTTGCGATTGAGCCCGCATGGGTTATCGGAAACTGACCCACTACCCACGCGCAACGTTGCTGCCAACGAACGGCTATACTACGATGACTTGTGCCTATGGCCGAAATTTCAAGCCCCGTATGACGAACGCCGACGGCGGAATGCTGTGGGATTTTTGGTATCCTGCGTTGCGTTCGCATCAGGTTCGCGGACGCGATCTCCGGCGCGCGATGCTCCTCGATGTGCCGCTGGTGATTGGCCGCGACGCCCGCGGTAAACCCTTTGCTCTGCACGACGTTTGTCCGCATCGCGGCATGCCTCTTTCCTGCGGCCAGTCCGACGGCGAAACGGTCGAATGCAGCTATCACGGCTGGCGCTTCGACGCGCGCACCGGCCAGTGCCGCGAGATTCCATCGATCACTGCGGACTCCAAGCTCCGCGTCGACCGCATTTACGCCGGCAGTTTCCCCTGCGAAGAGCGCGACGGCTACATCTGGGCTTACATGACCGCGCCGAATTCGCCGCGTCTCGAACACGCGCCCACGCCCGCTCCGGAGTTGCCGAAATTCAGCGAGCGTTACAGCACCGCGCATCTTTCAGCCGAAATGCCCGTTCACGTGGACCACGGAGTGATTGGCCTGATGGACCCGGCGCACGGCCCGTTCGTGCATCAATCGTGGTGGTGGCGCAAGCGCCGCAGCATTCACGAAAAGCACAAACAATTCGAACCCATCCCCAACGGCTTCCGCATGAGCGCGCACACTCCGTCCTCAAACAGCCTGCCGTACAAAGTGCTGAAGATGATTACCGGCGCGCCCGTCACCACAACAATCGATTTCACGCTGCCGAGCTACCGATTCGAGCAAGTGCGCGCGGGAAACTTGTGGTTTTCGAGCCGCGCCGTCGTCACGCCCGTTCGCCGAGATCTTTGCCGCCTCGATTTTTGCGCGGCATGGAACGTCTTGCGCTACGTGCCCATTGTGGGCTTCATCGTCGAAGTTCTCGGGCCGCGCTTCATCGCGCAGGATACCGACACGATGACCAAGCAATCCGTCGGCCTGAAATCGAATCCTCATCTGATGCTGATTGACGACGCCGACCGTCCCGCCAAATGGTATTTCCAGCTCAAAGCCGCGCATCTGGAATCGCAGCGCACCGGCGCGCCCGCTCCTCATCCCCTCGAAGGCCCCGTCACGCTGCACTGGCGCTCGTAAGCCTTATCGACAAATTGCTGCTTACTGAATTTTCGCCATATCAAATTCCGCTTCTTGTATTTGACCATCCGGCGTCTTAACAGATATGCGCAGCGGCGCGGAAGTTATTTTCGCGGGATCGAATTCCAGCTCGACGATTGCTTCACTTGGACCTCTGCGGACATAAATGGGACGGTAGCTGACTTTGAGAGGCGCAATTTCATCCCCTTGCCTGACGTGAATCGAGACATTACGCGCAAGGTCCGGCCAGGGCGCGGATCCGAGCACCGGATGCACATAGGCGTTGCGGGTCCATTGCACGGTTACGCGCACGACAAACTTGAGCGGGTGGGCTTGTAGATCGGTCTCGGCTTGCCCTTCGGAGTCGCCCGGCCATTGGCGGCTTCCCCGGAGGACAATCTGCTGGTATGGCGTCGAGATGTCGATGCGCGAAACAAAATAGTTGCCTGTTTGAGGGTCGGTAAGACTGTGAACGTATTCGAGAAGGCAGTCCGTCGTTTGGAAGTTGTTGCGCTCGCCGAGAAAGTACGCGTCGCGAATCGCTTCCGAATGCAGAGCGTAATGGTAGGTCTGAGCTGCCGCCGTTTGCGACGCTAGCAACAGCGCGGCGATCACCGCCATACTTTGCCTGCGAATGATCAACATGAAACCCTCCATCGCTTGCTTCCTTAGATGCAAACGCAACTTTCGGCGGCCATTCGCGAGAGATAGTTTACGTTAGAGTTCGACGGCATTGCGAATTCGCGAAGGCTACTGCCCGCAGCGCGTGCGTTGTCTCTTGCATTCATTAAATTTCTTTTCACACACAATTGCAACCTGCCCTGAAGCGGCGTATCTTTTTCACGTAGAAAGGCGGCAAGTGATGACGATAACGAGAATGAAAATGACGAAAATTCGGCGGCCTTTGCAAGTAATCTGCGCAGTCGCCTTTCTGGCGATTTGCGGCGCAACCACCACGGCAAATCCGACGGACATTCCCTCTGTCGACGGCGGAGTCGGAAGCTGCCGCGCGGATTTCACCGTCACAGATGGCGCAAGCAAGCCCATCTATAACGCCCAAATTGAAGTCCTGCTCCGCTACGGCTTCATGAACATGCGCAAAACCGATTTGACGGTCGGCACAGACAGCGACGGGAAGGCCCGCTTCACCGGGCTCCCCAACTTCCCCAAGAAGCCCCTCGAGTTCCACATCAAGAGCGGTACCGTCTCGAAGACCATCACCGACGACACCTCCACAAATTGCAACGCGGCCTACGACGTCGTTCTCACCGTCCACTAGCGTTCGCCAAAAAAATTTCGTTGTCATTCCGAGGGCGCTCGTTCCGCGTGCCACGAGGAATCTGCATCATCCTGGCCATTAGTACCATGCCCCTTTGCGCATTCCTCTTCTTCGCCACCGAAACTTTTCCCCTTGCCACGCGTTAAATTAGTAGCAGAGGTCGCAGCCCATGAAGCAGCTCCTGAGAGTGGCGGTACTTATTTTTGCGGCATTTTTCGCATTATTTCTCGTGGCTCGCCTCCACGGCTAGGAACTATCTCCCCCAGAAAATCCCAGCGCACTAATTGACGCGTAAGGCAGCCTCGCGGACCATTGTTCGCCCAACAGGCAGGCATCACTTCGCGGTTGCAACATTTACTTCCGGCGTCTTCACATGCTCCGGTCGGAATCCCACGCCAACGATCCGCGGCAGAATTCGCCGCAGCACCGGCCATCGGCGCACGAGTTTCAATGGCCACGGAAGCGTCAGCGGCTTGGTGCTGCCCAGCGCGCGCTTGATGATGCGATTCTGCGCGAAGATTTGCAGCCCTTGCGTCGCCCGCGTCGGGAACATTCTCCGCTGCTGCACTGCGTGCAAATCGCTTTCACGCACCGCGCCCTCGCGCAGCTTCTCGCTCAGAATATTGGCCGTCGCCACTGCATCCTGAATCGCCAGGTTGATTCCCACGCCTCCAATCGGCGACATCGCATGCGCCGCGTCTCCAATGCACAGCAGCCCCGGCAAGTGCCAACGCGCCAATCGGTCCACCGCCACCGTCAGCAAACTCACATCCTTCCAATCGCGCAACTCCTCCACGCGATCCCGCAAAGCCGGCGAAAAATCCGCAATTTCTTCGCGCAACGCGGGCAGCCCCTTTTGCCGGATCTCATCGAAGCCGCCCTTCGGAATCACGAACGCGCACTGCCAGTATTCCTCGCGATTCAACATCACGAGCATTTTTCCCGCGTCGATATGCCCAAAAGTTTGCTCTGGGTCGCTATTCTTCCTGCTGAATCGCATCCACAGTACGTCCATCGGCGCGCCCAGGTTAATCACTTCCAGTCCCGCTCGTTCGCGAACCACCGAATGCCGGCCGTCCGCCCCAATCGTCAGGTCCGCGCGCACTTCCAATGTTCCAGTCGGCGTCTTCGCTTGCACGCCAACGATAGTTCCGCCGTCCTTGATCAGATCCGTCACTTCCGCCTGCATTTTCAGGTGAAAGCCCGCATAAGGTTTGGCTTTCTCTGCGATAAAGTTCAAAAAATCCCATTGAGGCATCAAAGCGGTAAACTTGCAGTGCGTCGGAAGATGAGTGAAGTCCGCAATCGGCACCGTCTCGCTGCCGTACTGGCCCCCGAGCTCGCGCACTTTCTGATGCGGCCGTTTCAGGAATTCCTCCAGAATCCCCAGCTCGTACATCAGCTCCAGCGTCGACGGATGAATCGTGTCTCCGCGAAAATCCCGCAGAAAATCCGCGTGCTTCTCAAGCACCTGCACGTCCACACCCGCCCGCGCCAGCAAAAACCCCAGCATCATTCCCGCAGGCCCTCCGCCCGCAATGCAGCACCGTGTCTGTGTCGTTTCCCCCATCCGCTGACATCTTACCTGAGTTATCTGCACCTTCCCCCGCGTGACGCCGCACTCTCGTAACTCCGATGCGGCACGTCATTTTCTAGACGTGGTACGCCCCTGCTAAGTCTGTGTGAGAACCGCCCCCTCGTCAGGGCACGCCTTCAGGCGTGCCGTAACGCTTGCGATATCAGCGCGGCTTCAGCCGCTGAGGTTCGTCCTCCAGACTGGCACTTCGTTTCATCCAACGGCCTCTATTGTCGCCAACTCCGCGCCGCGATAAGCTTCCGCATTCTTGATGCTTCCATCCGCTCAATCCTTCGCTCCGTTGCTCGCTGACGTTCACTGGCTGCCCATCGCCATTTTCACTGTCACCTACGTCCTCATCGCCGTCGAGAGCGGCCGCGGCAGCCATCTCGATCGCACCGCCGCCGCGTTTTGCGGCGCTGTAGCCATGGTGCTTGCGGGAATCGTCTCGCTCGACGGCGCGTATCGCGCGGTCAGTTGGGACACGATTATTTTCCTTCTCGGCATCATGATTCTCGTCGCGCATTTCCAAATCGCGCATTTCTTCGACTGGATCGCCGTCCATGTCGCTTCGCTTGCCCGCACGCGCTTGCAACTTCTCGTTCTGCTCATCTTCACCGCCGGAATCCTCTCCGCATTTTTCGTTAACGACACCATCTGCCTCATCTTCACGCCCATCGTTCTCGCCATCACCGACCGTTTGCATCTCCCGAAGCTGCCCTATCTTGTCGCCCTCGCCACTTC
>DATNDO010000256.1:0-2078 GCA_035606955.1 Candidatus Angelobacter sp. | reverse complement strand
AGCGTTGCTTTCTGAAAAATTCACCAAGGGCACAACAACGACGCGCCGCGGGACTTCTTTTGCGACGCGCGCTCAATGCGCCCCGGGCGTTTTAAGCAGGCCGAAATCGATCAGTCCGTTGGCGACGAATTGCACGGCGAGCGCGACGAGCAGAAGTCCCATCAAGCGCATCAGGATGCGAATTCCCGTCTCGCCAAGATAGCGACGGACGCGGTCCGCGCCCGCAAGAATCAAATACGCGGCGAGTGACGACACAATAATCGCGGCATAAACGATGCCGCGTTCCCACAGCGTGTGCGATTCGCCCACCAGCACCATCACCGTGGAGATCGCGCCGGGTCCCGCGAGCATCGGCATGCCGAGCGGAATAATGCTGGCGTCCTCTTTCGCAGTTCCCTCTTTCGTTTCCTCGGGCGTGGAGCGCTGGCCGGACTGCTTCGCTTGCAGCATGTCGATGCCGATTTGCATGAGAATAATTCCACCGGCAATTTTGAATGCGGGCAGCGTGATGCCAAAAAGCTTGAAAATCAAACTACCAGCCAGAGCGAACGAGCACAGAACGATGGCGCAAGTCCATGCGGAGCGGCGCGCCATGTGGCGACGTTCCGCGTGCGGCGAGTCCGCAGTCATCACCAGAAACATGGGAATTACAGCAAATGGATCGACAAGGAAAAATATCGAGGTAAGCGCGAGCAGCGCGAATTCGAGAATGGCGATGAGCGAGCCTGGCATTTTCGATTTTCGAGGCGCGTCCGCTGAAGAGATTGCACGGACCGACGAAGCGTCAAAGTAGCACTTTAGCGCACGAGTGGGAAGTGAGTTTGAGAAATGGGTCAAGCCGTCGTCGTGCGTTTGACTTCAGACGCGGCGGAGGCGGATTCGGCGGCGCAGAGTTTGCAGGCACCGGGGCGGCGAAACAAAACGGCGTCGCGCGGAAAGATTGTGCCGAGCGACCAGTCGACGGCAACTTGAAATTGCTTTTTCAAGTTGACGAGTTTGTAGAGATGCACCGCGTTCCAGAAAAGCCACGCGAAAGAGCCGTGGATTTGAATTCCACCGACGCTGACCACAGCATCGCGCGCGCCAAGCGAGACGAGCATGCCCTGCGAAACGTAGCGATAACTTTCGAGAGGTTCATTGCGTTCGCGATGCGCCAGGTTGCGCGCTGCAATTTTGCCGTGAGCGATGGCGACGGGCGCAACCTGCGGAGCCGACGGTTCGGATGATGCGACAGCGGAATCTCCCACGACGAAAACTTCCGAAAAATCCTGCATCTGCAAATATTCGTTGACCTGCGCGCGACCGGCGCGATCGTGCGGGCCGGGCAATGCCTCGACGACTTCGTGCGCGCGCACGCCTGCCGTCCAAATAATCGTCGCGCCATGCAAATTCTCTTTCTGATTAATCTCGATCCCTCCTTCGAAGCAACGCGTGACGCGCGAGTTATAAAGAATTTCGATGCCTTCGGACTGGAGGCGCTTCATCGCATGCGCGCGCAGCAGCGGATGCACTCCGCCCAAAATGCTACCCGAGGCTTCGACAAGGACGAGACGAATCGCGGCCCTGGAAATCGTCCGGAAATGCCGCGCCACGTAGTCGAAAAGAAAATCGCGCAAGTCGGTGAGCAGCTCGACACCCGTGTAGCCTCCGCCGACGACGACGAAGGTAAGAAGCGCGCGGCGCGCATTTTCGTCCGTGATGTGATCGGCGTGCTCGCACAGATCGAGGACGCGTTCACGCAGAGCGATGGAATCTTCCAGTGACTTGAAATCGCAAGTGTGCTCGCGGGATCCAGGAACGTTGAAGTAATTCGTGCGGCTGCCAAGAGCGATGACGAGGGAGTCGTACGCGATTGCGCCGGAGGCGGCGCCGATGCGGCGATTGGCGAGATCGATGCCGCGCACCGTATCTCGAAAAAAGCGGAAACGGCGGTGTCTGCGAACGTCGCGAACCGCTTGCGCAATGTGGCGCGGGTCAATTTGGCTGGAAGCAATCTGCGGCAGAAGCGGCGTGAAGAGAACGTAGTTTTGGTCGCTGATAAGCAGGATTTCGTAGTCGGGCGACTTGCGGAAGAGGCG
>DATNDO010000247.1:0-3701 GCA_035606955.1 Candidatus Angelobacter sp. | reverse complement strand
GTTTCGGCGCGGGCGAGCTCCTCGCGCAAATTTCGGCGCATTTCACCGGGAATTGCGGGATGAAAATCCCGAATGCGGCTGGTGGACGAGACGCGCGAATCGTCCGCGGACGCGTCATTTGGCGAGCTGGAGAGTTGCTGCACAACGGCTTCGAGCAAGTCGGCGGCGGTGTCCGCTTCCGCGACCACTTTTTCGGGCAAATGAATCGAGAAGGCGTTGTCCAGGCGCAGCATCAGCTCGACTCGCTCGAGGCTACCGAGCCCCAGATCTCGCTCGAGATGCGCCGCTTCGCCCTTGCGCGAAAATTCCTCGAGCGCGCACGGATTTCCCAGTTCGCGTAAAAGCGTTGTTACGATTTCGCGAATGGCTGGTTCGAGTTGCGTGCGTTTGAGTTTGGCGGCAGAGGTTCCCACGATAAGATTCCCGTGTCGCGGCAGCCATGCAAATGAGCGAGCCGCGCAGCAGTCTGCGGGGATGGCCCGAGGCTACCACGCCCCCGCAGGCTCTTCAACTGCACGGCCTGCAGTTGACGAAACGCGAAAGCGATGCGGGGCGTCTGAAAGAACTGTGATGAGGCGAGGATGAAACGCGCAGCAAAAGGACGCAGGACTGTGGCGGCCGCAATGCTATTCGCGGGAGCTTTCCTTGCCGTGCACGGCGCCGGGAACTTCGGGCTGGGGCAGAGCCAAGTGAGGACAACCGCGAGCCAAAGGGCGAGGGTCGCGGGCCCAGCGGCTGGCTCGCTTGTGATTCATCGCGCGATGGCATTCGATGTGTCGCGGCCGCTGGCACTGCTGCGCGCTACATCGACAACAACAATCACAGCGACAACCAAGACAACAGCGACGACACCGGGGACAACATCGACCACAGGGGCCATTCGAGCGGCCGACTGCGGAAGCGCGACCTGCGGCATGTCTCCGGACGATCAAGACGCGGCCCAAAAGCGTGAACCTCCGCCCCCGCCGACGATCACGCCAGCCGGCGCAGCCGTCGAACAAACATCACAGGGACAAGAGGCAGCCGCGCCGCTGATCGAAAGTTTCGACGGGCTCGGCGTTGGATTCGAAGGTCCGCAAGCGACGCCGGCTGCTCGTGGGTTCAATCGCAACCCGTCGGATAACAGCCTCGCCGCCGGGCCGGATAATATTGTGCAGATCGTGAACTCGCGACTGGCGGTCTTCACAAAGAAAGGCGCGCGGTACGACAAGAGCGGAACGGTACTCTACGGACCGGTGCCGACCAACATAATTTTCTCGGGCTTCGGCGGCGTTTGCGAAGCGCGCGACAATGGCGACGCTGTGGTTCGCTACGATCAGTTGGCGGGACGCTGGCTGATCGTGATGCCGATCTTCAGCCGGATTGCGCCGGGCGAATTCGAGAGCCACGGCGAAGCGCAAACGCCGGGCAAGGCAGCTCTGCACGGGGAGGCCGCACGTCCCGGCCAGCCATCGGAGCCGGGAGCACCCGCGGCGCCGCCCAAGAGTCCCGCGGAAGCGCAGGGGACGTACGCAATGTGCTATGCCGTGAGCACCAGCAGCGATCCGCTGGGCACGTATTACCGCTACGCGTTCGAGAGGAGCCTGTTTCCTGACTATCCGCGCCCCGCAATCTGGCCCGACGGTTACTACGTTCCCACGAGCACCGGCGACACGGTGATTCAGAAACATGTTTGCATCGCGGACCGCAGCAGGATGCTTAAGGGCCAGCCGGCCACGGAACAATGCATCGTCATCGACGGTGTGAATTTTCTGAACAACGCGGACATCGATGGAACGGGGCTGCCGCCAGCCGGCGCGCCCAACATCATGATGGCGACGGGCGGCACGCAACTAAAAGGTATCTTCGATGACGACGGGATTTACTTCTGGAAGGTTCACGTCGACTGGGACAATCCCGCGAACACAAAGGCTAGCGGCCCAGTGAAAATCAATGTGGCTCCGTATCACTATCTTTGCGACGGCCAATTGTCGAACTGCGTTCCGCAGCCGGGGACCGATCAGCGACTGGATGCGCAGGGCGACAAAATCATGCAGCGGCTGGTCTACCGAAGAGTGGGCGGACACGAGTCAATCGTCGCCGCGCACTCCATCGCGACGAAGGCTGGCGGCGGAGGTGTGCGCTGGTACGAATTCCGGCTCGACGAAAAGCGTGATCCGGTTCTCTATCAGCAAGGCACCTATGCGCCGGACAGTTTTTACCGCTGGATGCCAAGCATCGCGATGGACAAGAAGGGCGACATCGGCGTGGGCTATTCGTTTGGCGGAGGCGCGAACTTTGCGGGGCAGCGATTTGCTGCGCGGCTCGATGGCGATGCGAAGGGCGCGTTGACGCTTCACGAGACCGTGCTGGTGAACGGCGAGGCCGCACAAACGAACACGCTCCGATGGGAAGACTACACGACGACCGCGATTGACCCCAGCGACGACTGCACTTTCTGGTACGTCGGCGACTACCTCAAAGCCGGCGAAACGGGATACAGCACAAGAATTGGCTCCTTCCGCTTGCCCGGCTGCAACTAAACCTGATAGCTGCTGCCTCCGCTTTTGCCGCGCACACTTTCGAATTGCGAAGCCGTTGACTTCGATTCGGCGCTGTTTACTTTGGGCGCTGATGCACATATGCTTTCGCAGTTTGAAATGACCGGGAGGCAAATATGGCCAGTTCGGCAGACGGATTAGCGGAGTTGAAACAGCGGATGCGCGCAAGCTGGATGGCGGGCGACTTCGGGGAAATTGCGCGGTTGAACGAGCGCGAGGCCGAAAAATTCGTGAGCCGGCTTGGCCTGAAGGCCGGCATGAAAGTATTGGACGTGGCATGCGGCACCGGAAATGTATCCATTCCCGCTGCGCGGACAGGCGCAAATGTGACGGGCCTGGACATCGCTCCGAATCTGCTGCAACAGGCGCGGAAACGCGCGGAGTCCGAAGGACTGAAGATTGAATTTATCGAAGGAGACGCGGAAAAGCTTCCGCAAGAGGCAGGGCATTTTGACATGGTTACGTCGATGTTCGGAGCGATGTTTGCGCCCCGGCCGGAGGTCGTCGCGTCGGAACTGATGCGAGTCTGCCGTCCTGGTGGGCTGATCGCCATGGCGAATTGGACCGCGCGAGGTTTCGTGGGGCAGACATTTATGATCACTGGGCGGCACGTGCCGCCGCCACCGGGCTTGCCATCCCCTTTACTGTGGGGAGACGAATCTGTGGTGGCCGAGCGATTCGGCGCAAGGGCGCGCGTAGAGACGACGAAACGTGAACTGATCTTCGATTTTCCGTTTGGTCCCGTGGAGGCGGTCGAGTTCTTTAGAAAGTATTTCGGCCCCACCCAAATGACGTTCGCGCGCCTGGATGCCGCGGGTCAGAAGGCGCTGGCCGACGAGTTGACGAACCACTGGGCGGCTCACAACGAAGGCGACGCGCAGCATACGTTGATCAAAGCGGAGTATCTGGAAGTCCACGCCAGAGTGGCGTAGCAGCGCGCACCGCGCCCCCATCGACAAATTCCACTTGGAAGAACGGCAGCCGCCGCGGTGCGACGAAACGCGGCGAGCTTGGGGTGCGTCTGTAGGAGCAGACGGGGTGTTTGCTCGGCGGGCTTCGCGTTGTAATTCGGACGGAGTGGCGACTTTCGTCTCCATCCATCGTTTGCCACGGGCGCCACGGACTAAGGCCAGTGAGTTTGTGCCGCGATTGCGCGAAAAA
>DATNDO010000099.1:0-5911 GCA_035606955.1 Candidatus Angelobacter sp. | reverse complement strand
CCGCGGCGCGAGACAGGTTCGCGCGAAGGAAGTTCGCCTACTTGCTGTAAGCAGGCAGCACGTCGCGCGAATAGATATCCAGCGTTTTTTCTTCGTCGCCGCACATCAGATAAATGTTGAACTGCGTCACGCCCACCGCGCGCAGAGCCTCCAACTTTTTGCGATGCGCCTCGACGGGACCGACCAAACAAAAGCGGTCGGTGATTTCGTCGGTGACGAAATCCGCGTTGTCGCTGCCCACTTCGCAGTGATGCAGATAATCGTATCCTCCGCGATTGCTCACATAAGAGACAAGCGCGGCGGGCAATTCCTCCGCTTTATATTTCGCAATTAGATCCACCACGTGATTCGAGACCAGCGCGGGGAACCAGCGCACGCGCTCGCGCGCCACGGCCAAGTCATTCGAAACCCACACCGGCGCGGCGGACATGATTTCAATCTTCTTGAAATCGCGGCCCGCCGCTTGCGCGCCTTCACGCACAAATCCCAGGCACCATGCGATCAGATCCGGATCCGCGAATTGCAGAATGATTCCGTCGGCGATGCGCCCCGCGGCGCGCAATACTTTTGGTCCATATCCCGCGACCCACACGCGCGGCACGCCCGCCGTCGCCCACGGGAAGCGCGCGTCGGTTCCTTCGTAGACGACCGTCTCGCCGGAATTCAATGCGCGAAAAACTCTTACGAACTCTTCGAGATTTTCGATGGTCGTAGGCTTCTTGCCCAACACGCGCCGCGAACTGTCGCCGCGTCCGATGCCGAGCTGCATTCGTCCGTGCGACGCCAGATTCAATGTGGCGAACAGACTCGACGCGACTGTTACGTCGCGCACCGCTGGATTCGTGACGCACGTGCCCAGGCGCATGGTTTTCGTGTTGGCGGCCATCAGCGTCAACAGCGGAAACGGATCCATCCAAATCACATGCGAATCGAACATCCAGCCATATTTGAAGCCGCCGGCCTCGGCCTGCTTCGCGAGACTCACGATGCGGTCGATCGACATATCCGGTTTGATCGTGATGCCGAAGTCCATGGAATGCTCCTCTTCAGTCCGCCGCTTGATGCAGTGGCCGGAAGTTGTTCATCAAAATGAAATACGCGGCGAAGCTGACTGCGAATCCGACGAACCACGCGTAGTTATACAAGACGCGCAGCGGCGGAACAACCAAACCAATAAATGCCACGCCTACGCCCGCCGCGAGCGCGACGATGGCTTGCCAATTGACGCCGCGCGAATATTCGTACTGGCCGCCGCGTTGATAAAGATCCTGCGGTGCGAGCACTGTGCCGCGCAACACAAAATAATCGCAAATCAAAATTCCAGCAATCGGCCCAAGAAATCCAGAGTAGCCGACGAGCCAGCCGAAAATGTAGCTGCCGTAATTCGCCATCAGCTTCCACGGCTGCATCGCGATTCCCATCGCGCAAGTAATCAAGCCGCCGGTGCGAAAGCTGATGCGCCGCGGAGAAAGATTCGAGAAATCATTCGACGGAGAAACCACGTTTGCGGCGACGTTGACGTTGAGCGTCGCCACGAGGAGCGCAATCATCGCCAGCACCACGGCCCAGGGATGGCCAAGGCGCGCGAGCACTTTGACGGGATCCCACAGAGCTTCGCCAAAAATAATTGTGGTCGCCGAAGTGACGGCAATGCCAATGAACGAGTAAAACGTCATTGTTGCGGGGAGGCCGAGCGCCTGGCCGACAATCTGATCGCGTTGCGAGCGCGCGTAACGCGTGAAGTCGGGAATATTCAGCGACACGGTTGCCCAAAATCCGACTACACCTGTGAGCGAAGGAACAAAGAAGCGAAAGAATTCTCCGAAGCTGCGGAACTTCGATGGATTTGAAAGCATCGGTCCGAAGCCGCCCGCCTTGTTGCGCGCCCAGAGGAGAAGTGCCAGACCGATCAGCAAAAGGAACGGAGCGGACACGCCCTGGAGAAAACGAATGGTTTCGATGCCGCGAAGAATTACAACTACGTTCAGCAGCCAGAAAAATGCGAAACACATTGCAGGTCCATAGGAAACGTGCGCCCACGAAGGGGCGAGCGCGATAATCATGGCGTTGATGGCTTCGCCGCCAATCCACGTTTGAATGCCGAACCATCCGCAAGCCACGAGTGCGCGCAGGATTGCAGGAACGTTTGCGCCCAGCACTCCAAACGATGCGCGCGCAAACACGGGGAAGGGAATTCCGTACTTTGCACCCGCGTGCGCGTTGAGCAGCATGGGAATCAGCACGAGCACGTTGCCGAGGAAAACAGTGAACAGCGCCTGCTTCCAATCCATTCCTCCGGCAATCATGGCGCTCGCGAGCATGTACGTGGGAATGTTAACGCTCATGGAAATCCAGAGCGCGGCGTAGTTGTACGTGCCCCATGTGCGGCGCGCAGTGGGGACAGGCGCGAGGTCTTTGTTGTAAAGCCCGCTGGCGCGAATTGTTTCCGCCGCGAGGGCTTCGATATGCGCTTCACTCATCTGGTCGGTCCGTCATCATCACCTAAGGTCGACCGGATTCTATCGTATTCATTGACTTGCTGGACTGACTTGTTGCGGACTTAAGGCGCTGATGGCAAAATGCCTCTACCGCGTTTCTGTTAGCGCGTCGCGCCAGGGCCGACCGAGGTTTGCCGTGCAACCAAAAGCGAAGGTACTACTTCTCGTGGAGATGCCGGCCCCGGATGCGTCACCGGCTTCTTGCGGCTGCGATTCATCGAATGGGAATGACATGAAAGGACTTCCGCATGATTCACGAGTTTTGCCCAAAAATTCGGTCCATTATTAAGGTGTCCGCTGTCATTCTTGTGCTGCTCATCCCGCTCATCAGTCGAGCCCAACAGCCGCCGACGGATGATGCGCCTACCAAACTGCTCGACCACTTGGCCGGCCGCTGGGTGATGACAGGCACGCTCGGCAACAAGCGTACGACTCATGAAGTCGACGCGGAGTGGGTGCTCAAGCACGAATACCTACGCTTCTACGAAGTATCGCGCGACAAGGAAGCGAGTGGCAGGCCAGCGTACGAGGCGATCGTCTTCATCAGCGTGGATCCAAAGACCAACGAATACGCGTGTTTATGGCTAGACAACACGGCTGGCGGCGGGCTTTCGCTCATTGCGCGTGGCAAGAAGACAGGCAATTCAATACCGCTTGTGTTTACGCTTTCCCAGCGCGAGTCGCTGCACACGACGTTTCGCTACGATGCGCGCACCGATACATGGCAGATGACAATTGACGACGTGACCGACGGCAAGGCCGACCGTTTCGGCGATGTACGGCTTGCGCACGCCAGATGAATGCCCGCGCAGCGCCCCAGGTGCGACGCGCAGTGGGGACGGGCGCGAGGTCTTTGTTGTAAAGGCCGCTGGCGCGAATCGTTTCCGCGGCCAGGGCTTCCGTTTGCAGGTCACTCATCAGGGAATCAAACTGTTAGTCCGCCGCTTCCGCATTTCCAGCGGCGCGGGTGCGGGTGATTTCCCCGTAGGATTCCGGGCGGCGATCGCGATAGAACTGCCACGTGTCGCGGACTTTCTGAATTTCGTCGAGATTCAAATCGGCGACGAGCAACTCGTCTTTATCGCGGCTGGCTTGCGCGACGATTTTTCCGCGAGGATCGCAGAAATAACTCTTCCCGTAGAACTCGCCGATCTTCCAGGGCTGTTCTGTTCCCACGCGATTGATTGCGGCGACGAAATATTGATTTGCCACGGCGTGCGCGGGCTGCTCCAACTCCCAAAGATATTCGGAGAGGCCCGCGACGGTTGCCGACGGGTTGTAAACAATTTCGGCACCATTTAATCCAAGAACGCGAGCGCCCTCGGGGAAATGGCGGTCGTAACATATATAGACGCCGACGCGCGCATAGCGCGTTTGAAAAACTGGATAGCCCGCGTTGCCCGGCGTGAAATAGAATTTCTCCCAGAATCCCGGATGGCAGTGCGGGATGTGGTGCTTGCGATATTTGCCGAGGTAGCGGCCGTCGGCGTCAATGACCGCGGCGGTATTGAAATAAACGCCGGTCATTTCCACTTCGTATACCGGAACAACTATTACCATGTGGTGGCGTTTCGCGAGCTTCTGCATGCGGGCTACTGTGGGGCCGTCGGGCACGCGCTCGGTCATTTCGTACCATCGCGTTTGTTGTTCGGCGCAGAAGTACGGACCGTAGAAAAGCTCTTGCAATCCGAGGACTTGCACTTTCCGTTTCGCCGCTGCGGCAATCAAACGCTCGTGTTTGCTGATCATTTTCTGCTTGATTTGCGTCAGCGAGAATTTGGCGGGCGACCATTCACAGCGGGCTTGAATCAGTCCGCAACGGACAATGCGAGGCATTTGCCACCTCCCGGGGTTTCTGGCGGAAGTCTACTCCGCGCGCGTTTAGGCCACAAGACCGGAGCCTATCTCTAAATGCTGTGTTGGAAAGTGTATCTTGACTGTCATTTTTCTGTCGTCGCGAGCGGGACGCAGTTTACAGAAACCGAAGAAAAAGCAGATCCCTCGCCGCATGGCGGCTCCCTTCGCGTCTCAGGGCAGGCGGGATGACAACGAATCGTTTTTTCTAGGAGGCTGTTTGATCGCCGCGCGGCGTTCGTGAATGCTGTGGCAGACGCCGTGCTGACCTCAGGGGTTAAAACCCCTGAGTCGTTGAACCTTTTCGGCATGGCTGGAGCCGTGCCCTGACAAAATCGTAGTTGTCGCGCTATTTTTCAATCCAAATTCTAATTCCCGCATTGCTCGCGCCGTGAGTTTCATGCCTGTGTGCGATTCCGCGCCTGCGACGTATCAGTACGTGCCGTCCAGTGGAAGGCGGAAGCAATGGCAATTGCCGTCAGCAAAAGAACGGCGGGATCAATTGGGAGCCGGTAGCGCGGAAACGCCAGGGAGATATAGTAGACACACGGAAAGACAAGCGGAAACACGGCTAGCGGAAACGCGAACACGCTGCGCCTCCAAAAAAGCAGGATGATTCCCAGAAGTGAGCCGATGCCGGCGCAAATATTGAAAATCAAAACGTAGCGGAACCATCTTGAGTCAATCTGTTCTAAATCTTCGAGCGGATGCGAAGTGCCTCCAGTCCAGAAGGCAACAAAGCGATGCGCAGACAGGTCTGCCACGCGTCGTGGATGAGATTCCATGTACGCAATGGCTTCGTGCTGCTTCTGGCGCATGTAGGCGATCTCGCCCATCGCGACATACTTTGCGCGTTCGTCCGCGTTATTCAGCGGGTGCACGAGACTTGTCTGCGCGTCGGTTGACTGCGCGTTGTTTCCTACCGAGAGCTGCAGCCCGAGAGTGGATTGCAGCGGAACAAAGGTATGAAAGACGTCGTGATTTCGCACGGTCCAGGGAACGCAGAACAGAATTGCCACCCCGAGGGCCAGCAACGGATTCAGCAGCCAGAGCTGAGCTTCTTTATGAGCGGATTTATAATCGTGATAAGCGCGATACGCCAACCACGCGAGCAAGAACGGAAGCAGGGAGGCGAGTGTGGGATTCGTCATCAGCGTGAGGCCCCACAACAAGCCGTAGGCGCACCCGTCGCGCGCGCGGCGTGATTCGGCCAGGGCCAATGTAGCCCACAAAATCGTGGCCGCGAGCAGAGCGGAAAGACACGCGTCCCACATGCTTTCAAATGGAATGAGGATTGCGTTCGGGAAAATAGCCCAGAGCCATGCCGCTCCGGCGCCCAACCCCGCGCCTCCCATTCGTTCGCCTGCGTAATAGATCGGCACACACGTGAGCGCGGCAAAAAGAATATTCAGCAGAACGGCGGCGACGAAGGAGCGAAAGGTGTAGATTCCGAGGTAGCGGAAGGCCGTTGCAAGAAGCAGAGGATAGACCGGCGTCATCCACGCCGTAGGACCGGTTGGCACGCGCAACGGAGAGCTGAAGCCTTGCCCGCGAGCGAT
>DATNDO010000177.1:0-6953 GCA_035606955.1 Candidatus Angelobacter sp. | reverse complement strand
CATCATACCCGTGCGGTCATCGCCGACTCGGCAGTGCACAAAGATTTTCGTTCCGGGATTGTCGACAATCAAGGTAAGGAACTCCGCGAAAGTCTTATCCTTTGGAAATGAACACTCCCAGCCCATGGGAATATAACTCATGCCGAGACTGTTCACGAATTCCCGTTCGCTCTTGCGTTCGCCGCGCAGGTCGATGACGATTTTGACGCCCATGGCAGCGAGTTTACGGAAGCCCTCATGAGAGGCCTGAGCACCGCGATAGAGCGTCGGGGTTACCTCGGCGAAGTCGGGTAGAATCTTGCGAACCGACATATCGGGCCCCAGTTCCTGGTCTTGCTCCTGACCATCTTGCGCTGCCTGGACATCGCCGCTCCGCGACGGGACGCCCGCGACTTGGCGAACAGGCGATGCGGTCAACAAGATGGAAAGGGCGAAAATATAGAGAGACATCACGTTTGGTTCCGACGCAGCTCAAGTTTGATGATTCCACGACGTCGAACACCGTTACTATCCCAGTTTTGGCTTCCGCTCAGGCTCGCTCATCCTCGTTGCTATTCTAGCTCTTGTTTTATAGGCCGAGGGCTCTCCAGAAGAGATTCAAACTGCAGCGTCTTCGTTGCGCGAGGAATCGATGGTCCTGATCAGATTGAATATGCAAGGACGAGAAGTTGGAGGCGCGGGCGAGAATCGAACTCGCGTATAAAGGTTTTGCAGACCTCTCCCTTACCACTTGGGTACCGCGCCCGAGGAACCTCTTAAGTATAGCGAAACTTCCGCAAAGTCAGCCAGCGATTTGGGTGCAGATGCACACCGCGCGCGGCCTCAACGGATTCTTAGCACATACGGCATCTGCGCACGGACGGGTTCGGCTTGCACCATGGACGACACCCGGCGCACGAGCGATTGAATCGAGCTGTAGTCGCTCTGCGGCGCCACCACCTGACCCTGTGTGCGCTCGAGAAATAAGTCGAAAAGCGTCTTTTCCTTTGGCAGCCGGACAATTTCTACGGAACGATCGGCCGGAATGTGCGCCAGCTCCTTTGCGACGGTAACCGCGCGGTCCGCGCCGCCCAAATCATCGACAAGGCCCAGGCCCTTGGCTTGCTCGCCGCTCCATACGCGCCCCTTGGCGATCTTGTCCACCGTGGCAATCGGCAACCCGCGGCCTTGCGCTACGCCCTGCGTGAAGCTTGTATAAATGTCCCGGAGCATCCTTTGGACTGCCAGCTGCTGCGCCGGAGTGAAGTCCTGTTGTGCCGAATACAGCGTTGCGTTGTCACTCGTCGCTACGTAGTCGGTGCTCAGTCCAAGAAGTTTATATAACCCCGAAACATTCATCTTCCCGCTCAGTACACCGATCGATGCTGTGATTGTGCCCGGATCCGCGATGATTTTATCAGCCGACATCGAAATCCAGTATCCGCCGGAGGCTGCCACATCCGACATCGAAACGACCACGGGCTTCTTCTTGCGCGCCAGCTCCACTTCACGTCGAATCACTTCGCTCGCCACCGCTGAACCTCCCGGCGAATCGACGCGGAGAACAATCGCCCGGATGCTCGAATCGTTCCGCGCTTCTCGTATCTCTGCCGCCACGGAATCGCCACCCATTACGACGGTGCCACCCGGACTTATCTGCGAAGCACCCGATACAATTTCCCCCGACGCATAGATGATTGCGATCTTAGGTCCGCTCCCGTCGCTCAATCCCTGACGATATTGCGCGAATCCCACGGGGTTCCACTCGCCGGTCTTCTGGCGGAAAAAATCCTGCACTTCATCCCAATACGCCAAACGGTCCACCAGCTTGTTTTGCATCGCGTCTTGCGGCAAGAAAGGCCCCATCTGCACCAAGTCCGTAAAATGCGCGCGATCCATGTGGCGTGCCGACGAAACTTCCGTTAGATATTCGTCGTAGAGGCTGGTGAGAAGCGATTCCACTTCTTCGCGATGCGCCGTAGTGAATTTTTTCTCCGTGTACTGGTTTGTCGCGGTCTTGAATTCCGCGATGTGATAAAAATCCGGAACGATCTTTAGTTTATCGAGGCTACCGCGCAGAAACGTTGCTTCGGCCATCATTCCGCGTACGCCGAGCGGATTCGACGGTCCAAGCCAAACCTGGTCGCAACCGGTTGCAACGTAGTATTCCGCGTTCTCTTCGCCGTCGTATCCCAAATAACAGATGCTCGGCTTCCCGCTCGCGTGGAATGCGAGAAGATGGGAATGAATCTCTTCCAGCTTTGCCCAACCGGTTTCGAGAGGGCCGATTCTCACAACGAGCCCCTCGATTCGGGGATCCGTTCGGGCAGAATCGATTGCATCGTTGATTTCGTGAAGCACAAGCGTTGAAGAGCCGAAGAAAACACTCGAAAGATCCGCGGCCCGCTGCTCTTCAATAGATCCGTTCAAATCGAGAACGAGAACCGAATTCGACGAAATCGTCCCGCCGCTTGTGAACGTCCAGTGCGGAACAATCCAGATGAACAGCACCACGGCCGCAATAACCAGCAAGATCACCAGCGTTCGTCTCTGGCCCCACGTCATTTCTTTCTCCTTGTTCGCACCGCTTCTTCTTCAGCCCTGCTGCCAAAATATCATCTGCCCCGTGAAAATGCTATCCGCGGCGCCTGTCCTTCGGTACAGGTGCCCCTGCGCTTAGTACAGTTGTATGGATAGAGCAATGCGGCCGACAAACAGCACCGCAAGCAGAGCCCACGTTGTTACCATTTAGAGCGGTCGCAACATCGGCACGCAGTTCGGGCCGCAGTTCGAAAAAGAATTCATCCGCGGAGGACAAGCTCTTGAACAAGCCACTGATGTCGCGCCTGATGGCGCTCAACAAAGAGCTGCTGTTGATCTTCTCGATTATCGCCTTCGCCGCGGTGATCAATTTCTTCGTGGCGGGAGAACGCCTCGTTCTGACGTTCTATAACCTCCCCACTCTTTTTGCGGCGTACTATTTCGGCCGGACGCGCGCCGTTCAAACGGCCGTCGCGTCCATCCTGATCGTTTCCTGGCTCAACATTATGAACCCCGTGGCGCTGGCCTCCGGCCTGGGCGTCAGCATGCGCCATTTGATCGGCTGGTCCGACGTAGCCATCTGGGGCGGCTTCCTTATCGTGACTGCCTATGCCATGGGCACTCTTTACGAAGTCAAGGAAAAGGGCATGTCTGAGTTGCGCGAAACCTATTTCGGCGTGCTGCAAATCCTCTGCCAGGTCATCTCCAACGACAAGTACACGCAGAATCATTCGTTCCGCGTTTCGGTTTACGCCGCTCGCATGGCGGCGGAAATGGGCATGCCGGACGAGCAAATCGAAGATGTGCGCGCCGCGGCTCTTCTCCACGACATCGGCAAGCTCGAAGTCAGCCGCAACATCCTTTACAAATCGGCGCGTCTCTCGGAAGACGAAATCGTCGAAGTGCAGGCTCACTTACCCAGAGGCGTCGAGGCGCTTCGTCCCGTGGCCGTCGGCGGCACCTTGCGTCGCGTGCTGCCGATTATTCTTGCCCATCACGACAAATTCGATGGCTCAGGCTATCATCCAACCAAGGGCGAAGATATTCCCATTGAAGCGCGCATCATCACGGTAGCGGATGTTTACGACGCGCTCGTCAGCGATCGTCCCTATCGCAAAGCAATGTCTCCATTCGAAGCGCGCGATATTATCCTGAAGGGCGCCGGCAGCGATTTCGATCCGAAATGTGTCGCCGCGTTCGAATCCGCTTTCCGCGGCGGCAGGATGGAAGTACCTGAAGTGTTGGTTTAGTTCCTAAAGCTGCGCCTCGCGCAAAAACCGCGCCGCCTCTTCGGGCGGCGTGGGATTGATGTAAAAACCCGTCCCCCACTCGAAACCTGCCACTCGCGTCAGCTTCGGCATCATTTCCACATGCCAGTGATAATGATCGTTGATTTCCTCGCCGATCGGTGACGTGTGAATCACGTAATTGTAGGCAGGCCGGTTCAGTACTGCGTCCAGGCGCGCCAGGAAATCGTGAAACAACTTCGCGAGACTCGTGTAAGCCGGACTCGCCTGGTTTTCGAATGACGAGTGGTGCTGCAGCGGCAGGATCCACGTCTCGAACGGAAAGCGCGGCGCGTACGGAGCCAGCGCAATAAACTGATCGTTGCTGAGAATCACGCGCGTTCCTGTCTCGATTTCCTGCCGGATCATGTCGCAAAAGATGCACCGTTCTTTCACGTCGTAGTATCGGCGGGAATTGTCCACTTCTTCGCGGACGCGTTTTGGGACAATCGGCAGAGCGATTAATTGTGAGTGCGTGTGCTCGAGCGACGCTCCCGCCGCTTCGCCATGATTTTTGAAAAGCAGGATGTACCGAAAGCGTTTGTCATTTTTCAGGTCCAGAACGCGATCACGATATGCCCACAGCACTTCCTCGAGGGCTTTTTCCGGCAGCATCGCGAGTTTGCTTTGATGGTCCGGCGTCTCAATGATCACTTCGTGCGCGCCAACCCCGTTCATGCGGTCGAACAATCCCTCGCCCTGCCGGTCGAGATTTCCCTCAATCCCAAGAGCCGGAAACTTATTCGGAACCACGCGCACAGTCCACCCGGGCGTATCCTTTCCGCTTCCGTTTCTTCCATAGGCCAGAATCTCCGGCGGCGTTTTCGTCTCATTGCCGGGACAGAACGGACAGAATGAGCCCCCCTTCATCTGCACGCTTTCGCGCACAAAATCAGACGGCCGTTTCCCGCGATCGCTGGAGATAATCACCCAGCGGCCTGTTATCGGATCCTTGCGTAGATCAGGCAATCTTTACTCCTTCTCACCAGTGAAATTTTCAATTCTTTGCTGCGAAAGCATTTTTGTACAAACGAACCTCGGGCGAGCGTCCCGCACGGCTCTCAATCGCCACAAGGTCGAACCGCCAGGAAACGTCGCGCGCACGCCGCTCGGCCATAAAACGCTTTGCCATTCGTTCCAGATGCCTGCGCTTCTCGGCTGTAATGGCCTCTTCCGGCTGGCCCGGATGCTCTTTGGTTCCGGTTCGCGTTTTCACTTCTACAAAGGCCAACACCGAACCGTCGTAGCCGACCAAATCGATTTCTCCCTTGTCGTCCGGAATTCGGTAATTCCGCGCCACGAAAACGTATCCGTGCCTTCGCAAATACCAATATGCATATGTCTCGCCGTGAATTCCAGTCCGGCGCGCCGCGTCTTTTGACGATTCTTCTTCGCGCGATTCAGCCAGGCCATGGCGGGCCGCCAAACGCACACAGCTAAAAATCGCTCGCGAAATCAACGGCACGCTCTTATTTTATAACCTCCAATTCGAATTCCATCACTTTTCCGCGAACCACATAACACAAATAGAATTCCCAGAATCGCCGGAAACGCACTGAGTGGTTGACTAGAAACTCAAATCCAAGATACCGCCAAAGCTGCAACAGCCGCACGCGAAGCCGCCGTTGCCGCAAGCGTACTCGGGAATACCAGTGATCGTGGCCGTGAATTCCCTCGGGATAAAAATACCGGAACGAAAAACTGTTCAAGTGCCACTTATGAGTTGGATCGCAAAAAGAACTGAAGTCCGTGTAATGTGGCGTAATCAGCACGATGATCCCGCCGGGCCGCGTCACGCGGTGAAATTCCTCAATCGTGCGGATAATATCGTCGACGTGCTCAATCAAATGCGTTGCGCGAACTTCGTCGAACGCATTGTCGCGAAACGGCAATGAGCCTTCATCCAAATGACAGAGGACATCGGCCGCAGTGTCCGGGTTCATATCAATGCCAATCGCGCCCCGATATTTTTGCTGCCCGCAGCCGACATCCAAAATACGAGGCAATCGCCCTCCACCTTATTAAGCGCTCTGTCTGCTAACGCGACCGCTGCACTTCCTCGATACACTGCCCAAGCGTACGAATAGCATATTCCGCCTGCTCTTCGTCGATGACAAGCGGCGGCGCCAACCGTATTGAATTTTCGCCCGCCCCGAGGATCAGCAGCCCTTTGTAAAACGCCCGGTCCACGATTTTGTTGCGCAAGTCGGGCGCCTTTTCCTTTGTATTTTGATCGCGCACAATCTCGACTCCAATCATCAATCCCTTGCCGCGAACATCTCCAACGATCGGATAGCGCTCGCTCCAATCGGCCAACCGTTCCATTATGAACTCACCCATATTCATCGCGTTCGCCATGTATTTCCGTTCTACCAGGTCAATCGTCGCGAGCGATGCGGCCACGCAAATCGGATTGCCTCCAAACGTCGAAGCGTGCGCGCCCGGCGGCCAGTTCATAATACTCGCGCGAGCAATCGTTGCGCACAGCGGCATGCCTGACGCGATTCCCTTTGCGACGCACACAATATCCGGATCAATTCCCGCGTGATCCGACGCCCACCATTTCCCTGTTCGCCCCATTCCGCACTGAACTTCGTCGGCAACAAGCAGAATCCCGTGCTTGCGGCAAATCCTCTGCAACTCCCGCAGAAACGCCGCCGGCGCGGAGACGTATCCGCCTTCGCCTTGAATCGGCTCCACAAAAATCGCCGCCACATCGGCGGGATCCGTCAGCCGGTGAAAAACCTGGTCCTCAAGAAATTCCAGACACTGTTCCGTGGAAGACTCCTCGCTCTGACCCGGGTCGCGGTACGAATTCGGATACGGAATATGCGCCACGCCGCCGAGCAGCGGCCCGAACCCCTTGCGCTGAACGGATTTGCTCGCCGTCAGCGACAACGAGCCCATCGTGCGCCCGTGGAAGCATCCATAAAACGCGATGAATTTGTCGCGCTTGGTGTGATAGCGCGCCAACTTCATCGCCGCTTCGATCGCTTCGGTGCCGGAATTGCCGAAGTAAACGCGCTTGGCATCTTTCCCAGGCGCGATGGACGCCAGCTTCTCCGCCAGCTCCACCATGTTCTCGTAATAAAAATCCGTGCCCGACATGTGAATCAGTTGCGCGGCCTGCTTCTGAATCGCGGCGAC
>DATNDO010000173.1:0-3770 GCA_035606955.1 Candidatus Angelobacter sp. | reverse complement strand
CAGGCTGTCGCGCCTCCGCCGGCAGCGCAGGCGCCGACGAACGTGGCGCCGGCCAAAAACTCGCAGGCGGATTCTCCTGTTCCGAATGCGGCGACGAAAAATCCTGCCACAACCCCGTCGGCGACGCTGCCCGCGGGAAATCCGGCCGCGGTGGCTGCGGGACTGATGGAGTTGAAAGTGGAGGCAGGCGAGACGTCGACCGTGAGCGTGCTTGCTGATGGCAAAGTTGTTTTCTCCGGCACATTGGAAGCGCAGCGCACCTTGACCCTTCACGCGAAAACGAGTTTCACTGTTTCATCGAGCAAATCGAACGCCGTGCTCCTTGAGCTGAATGGCCACACGGTGGCTCCGCTTGGACCGCCGGGAGAGCCGGGAAAAATCACGCTGACGCGCGACAATTTGAAATCCAGTCCAGGAGACGACGATTAGCAACGAAGTATCGAATGACGTCCGCGCGGAAATCCTGGCCAGCCGCGCACGGCCCGAGCGCAAGCTCGCCATTTGCACCGGCGGCGTCTCTCTCTCTCCGGCGGACCGCGCGGAGGCGTTGACCGTGCTGGCTTTGGATACAGAGGAAGGAGTGGCGCAACACGCGGCATCAGCTCTGCTGAGCGTTCCAAGCGATTATTTTCTGGCGGCGCTGGAACGCGCCGACGCAGCACCCGCGCTTTTTCACTACTGCGCGGAAAACTTGGCGGCAAAGCCTGGAATCGCAGATGCACTGGCGAAAAACGTCTCGTGCCCAGCGCCACTGGTTGAAAAAGTCGTGCACCACCTTTCCGCTGCTGGAATCCAAGCGCTGCTCGATAATCTGGAGCGGTTAACTTCGTTTCCGGCTCTTGTGATCGCGCTGGCATCGTCGACGACTGCGAATCCAGAACAGCGCAATCAGATTGCAGAGCTGCAAAAAGGGGCACTCGACGCGAAAGACCTGGAAGAGGCGGTGGCCATTGCCGCCGTCGACCCTGAAAAGCGCAAGACGCTGATACAGCGGCTGGCGAAAATGAACGTGGTACAACGGGTACAACTCGGACTGTTGGGCGGACGCGAGGAGCGCATCGCGCTGATCCGCGATCCAAATAAAGTAGTGCAGCGCGCGGTGCTGCAATCGGCGCGTCTGACCGAGTCGGAAGTGGAAGCCTTCGCCGCGATGACCGTGCTTTCCGGCGAAGTGCTGCGCTCGATTTCGAATAACCGCCTGTGGATGAAGAATTACAGCATCGTTCGCAACCTGACTACCAATTCGAAAACGCCGCTCGATATTTCACTGCACCTGATTCCCCGGCTGACGGTGCGGGACCTGAAAATCCTGGCGACAAATAAAAACGTCCCGGAAACGCTCCGCTCGATGGCCGCCAAGATGGACCGGAAGCGCAACGAGATCCGAAAAGACTCTTAGTCGGAGTCACGAGCTGCGAGCAGCGGATTCAAGTGGTGCAGCCCAACCCAAACAGAACCTGATACCGACCCCAGGGGTTAAAACCCCTGATTTTCTGGGAGTTTTGCGGCACGGCTGAAGCCGTGCCCTGACTAAGGCCGCTTATGAAATGGCCATGGCTTGCAATGTCAGATCGCTATCTAGCGGGCGCGACGAGAGAGGCTTGAATCTTTTTCGCGTACTCACGTGCTTTGGCCAGGATTTGAGGCTCGTCGAGAGTCAACATGCGACGGTGCTCCATGACGATTTTGCCGCCGATGATGACTGTGTCGACGTCGCTGGCTTTGAGCGCGTAAACGAGTTGCGAATAGATATTGTACATAGGGGTTGCGTGCGGGGCGTCCGTGCGGATCAGAATCACGTCCGCTTTTTTTCCTGCTTCGAGTGAGCCGATTTGTTTTTCCATGTGCAACGCGCGCGCTCCATTGATGGTAGCCATGGCTACAACTTGCTCCTCGGGTAAAGCGCGGGGATCCATGCGCGCGAGCTTCTGCAGCTTCGCCGCGAGATCCATCTCTTCGAACATATCGAGATCGTTGTTGCTCGCGGCTCCGTCAGTGCCCAATCCAACGGGCACGCCTGCAGCAATTAAATCGACGACGGGACTCGAGCCGCTGGCGAGCTTCATGTTGCTGGAAGGATTATGGACGCAGCCGACGTCGCGGCTGGCGAGCAACTTCCTATCGCCGGCATCGACCCAAACGCAGTGCGCGGCCGTGATGTCCGGGCCGAGGACGCCGATGTTTTCCAGATACGCGGCGGGCGAGAGGCCGTATTTCGCGCGGCTCTGCTCACCCTCGAAGGGCGCTTCGGAGAGGTGAATCAGAATCGGCGCGTGATATTTGTGGGCGAGCGCAGTTGCTTCCTGCAACGTTTTCGTCGAGCAGGTGTAAATCGAATGCGGCGCAATGGCCGGCGTGATGAGCGGGTCACGTTGCCAGCGCTTGATGTAATTTTCAGTATAGGCAAGCATTTGCGGGACGCTCTTATTGTCTGGCGCCGGAAAATCAATAATCGTCTCGCCGAGGACGCCGCGCATTCCCGCTTCTTTGGTCGCGCGAGCCACTTCGTCCTCGAAGTAATACATGTCCGCATAGGTGGTGGTGCCGCCGCGCAGCATTTCGAGGACGCCGAGCCGCGTGCCCCACGTAACGAAATCCGGCGTAACGTTGCGGGCTTCGGCGGGGAAAATATATTTTTGCAGCCAGTCGTTGAGTGCGAGGTCGTCAGCCAACCCGCGAAACAAACTCATTGCGGCGTGCTGGTGGCCGTTGATCAGGCCGGGCATCACGATTTCATCGTGGGCGTCAATCGTGCGCGCCGCGTCGTAGCGCGATGCAATGCTATCTCGCGAGCCTGAGGCGACAATCGAGTCGCCGCGCACGGCGACGGCGCCGTCGTTGTAGATGTGACGCGCCGCGTCCATCGTTACTACCGTGCCGCCGGTGATGATCAAATCGACGCGCGCTTTCGACTGAGCAACGAGAGCAGTTGCGGCAACGAGAAAGAAAAAAACAAGGAAGAGTTTTTTCATGCAGCTACCTCTCACTGGTTTTTGCGCGCGGAGCGAGAGATTGCTCTCCCATTCTCCGCCGGCGGTGATCGCTTCCCTGCAGGAATCCGCGGACGCAAAGCCTCAGGTCAGTCCCGATACGAGTCATCGGACGGGACCCGAGCTACAAGTTCGATGAATCGAATGGCCGAGGCAGCAGCTTGGACGAATTTTCGCGCTCAACTTTACCCTTCAAATTCGCGAGAACCACCGGCACGTCGCCGCAAAATTCCCAGATGATCTGGCGGCAAGCGCCGCAGGGAGGCGTCAGCGTATCCGCGTCGGTGACCACGGCGATGGCCTCGAATTCGCGCTCGCCTTCCGAAATGGCTTTGAAGATGGCAACGCGCTCAGCGCAAATCGTCAGGCCGTAACTGGCGTTTTCGACATTGCAGCCGCCGAAAGTCCGGCCTGATTTTGTACGCACCGCCGCGCCGACGCGAAACTCAGAAAAGGGAGCATGCGCGTGCTCGCGCGCCTGGCGCGCCGCCGCAATCAATTTTTCTTCATCGCTCAAACTTTATTTCCTGACTTGCTCAATTCAAATCCGCCGCGATGCGGGGAAGGACTGCGCGCAACAGCGCAATGAAATTGTCTTGAACGCGCTCGCCCGTGGCCAGCACTTCCCCGTGGTCGAGCGGCTTATCGAGAATTCCAGCGGCCATGTTTGTAACGCAGGAAATTCCCAGCACGCGCATTCCCATGTGACGCGCCGCAATCACTTCCGGCACGGTGGACATGCCCACCACGTCCGCGCCGATCGTACGCAAGTAGCGAATC
>DATNDO010000257.1:0-17802 GCA_035606955.1 Candidatus Angelobacter sp. | reverse complement strand
CGAAGCCGACCGCGGCCATGAGAATCACCGTGATCCAGTTCGCGAAGCTCCAGGTGATGATCGTTTCGTTTGCCACTTCACTTCCCTCCGTGTTTCACTTTGTGGCGACGGCCCCGAATCGTAATCGTCTCGTCGTTCGTGCTGCGCGGCAGATGGATGTGTTTGAAATCCAACCATCGCCGGTACGCGTCCTTCGACTTAAAATTGCGCTTCTTTCCGCGCGGCATTTTTCTACCAAAGTTTCTTCGCGCGCAGCGATTCCAGTTCCGCGAGCGTCTCTGGCGTCGCGCTCTGATTGTTGATCACGTTATTGATCGCGGCGATGGCTTCGCCTACTACCGTCGCAATCGCGCCGCCCGGAGCGAGCGCGCCCACGACGGACTGTAAACCCGCAAGAGCCAGTTGAATAATCGCAAGTACGCTCATGGCTTCCCGCCTGTCTGCGCTTTGTACGCCGCGAGAATATCGCCGATGTTCGAGAGCGCGGCTACGAGCGTCTGTTTCGCTGTGGGATTTTCGTTGCAAACGACGCTGCCTTTCGATTGCAGCGTAATCGCGTCCGGCAACACAGGCACCTGGCAATATGCTTCGAGCGCACTTACACCCGCGTTCTCAGCGGCTACTGCCTGGTTGATTGTTTGACACGGAAAAGACTTGGAAGGATCTGCGGTGCATTCGGCCATGTGATTGACCTGGGCTTGCGCGATGAAGCCCTGAGCCGCGGCGAGCGTATCGACGCTGGCTTTCACGAAGGACGTGCAGCCGGCGCAGAGGAAAATACCAAAACACAAGACAATTGCTTTTCGCATTTTCACTCCACGGTCGAAATCGTTTTCTGTCCGACCGCAACGGCATCCGCATTCGAGGTCACGATCTCATGATCTTTTGGCGCAGTCGATGCGTGAGCCGCGACAATGACGGCGAGAAGCGAAGCCACAATCGACTTCGGATGATTCGTCGCCCAGGTCTGAAACGCCGGAAGCAAAAAATAGAAGGCGGCGGTCAGGATCGGAAGCGCCGTGCCCCACCACTTTTTCAGCCAGGTCACATGATTTCTCCGCAGGTCACATGATTTCTCCGAATGTTCGAATACACCACTACATATAGTGGTGTCAAGAGCTAAAATGACTATTTTTATACAATACCTTGGGGTCAGAGGCGAATGGAAAACTCTCTTGCAGTGACTGCGGAGACTTCATGCATGGCTCGTGAGTCGCGTACCAGTCGAGCGTTTCTTCCCAGCCGATTCCCTGCGGACTTCGCTGCTTGCAGCGCGAGCAGATCACAATCGACCGCGAGACAGGATTCACCGCAGTCAAAACTTTTCTCCGAAGAGTCGCGGATTTTTCAAAGCCTCTTCTCTCTTCAGCCGCGCCGACGTTTGTTTTTTCGATTCGCCCGCTACTTCATGCTCCATACATCGCCCAACACGGCCGTCAGAAACTGAGTGCTGCGTCGAGCGCCCGCAAAAATTGCACCAGCGCGTCACCGATTCAGTCGCCCGAAAAAAATGCTCCACGGTTATCCCTATACATTCCCGCGGGAGAAAACACCCGACATTCATATACGACAAATCTAGTAGGTGACTCACTCCGCGTCGTTCGAGCAATTTCGTCGAAAATAAACTGTGATTGCTCTCACCGCTCACACGTCCGCGCTTTCGCCCTCATGCGAAGCGTGTCCGCGCGATCCCATGGGACACGGCGCCGTCACGGTCCCCCCGCGAAATTCTCAGGCTGAGCGAAGGGACAATCCGCCAGATTCAAAATCGCCGCGCGTCGCATGTCCGTGCGCGCGGACTCAATTTCGATTCGCCCTTCACTCTTGACAGCTTCCGCGAAATCCCAGCCGCGCTTCGTCGAAAGGTTCTGACCAAGCGGCGCGTGACAATACGGACAGCCGCCATCGAGCGGCCCGCCGCCATCTTCTCCAGGCTCACGCTCGATTTTCGGATTGTAAAAAGCGGCGACGGCATGGACTCGACGCACACGATGAAACGCTTTTTCGAGCGCGGCCAGGCGCCGGCCCGGAGCATCGAAAAATTTCGAAGGGTATTTCAGACAATGCGCGAGCGCCAGTTCGAAGGATCGCGCCACTTTAATCGACACGATGAACGATCCATCGCCACGCACGCGCGCCCAAAGGCGCGAAAGAGTTTTCTGCTTCAGGAAGGGACCAACATAGACCGAATGCGCGTGAAGGTTTGTGTTACCGCTTCCGAATTCGTCACACCACAAACAGCCGTAAGCCTGGCGCGCGATTCCGAATTCCTTTTCTACCAGGCGAAAAAAACGGCGAATGTCCTCGTTGAATCTCCGCACCTGGTCTGACGTGGGCATCACAGAAAGGTTTTTCGAAGTGAAGTCTAATTTCGCGACGACCACGGACCGGCCGTTCGCGCGACCGGCTATCCGCGCGACCACTTGCGCCAGACGCATATGCTTGTGAAACAACTCAGAGAAAGAGCGTTCGCCGCATCCTTGCGGGCAATAGCGCAATCCGCACCGAAAAAAATCGAGAAAGCGATGCTCGGTGTTTTCCGTGCAATCGAGCCGGCGCGCAAAAACTTTACAGGACGCAGCGCGTCCCGCCTTGCTTTTCAATCCGTGATCGTGGAAGAGGCTTTCAGCAACTGACTGCTGCTGCGTGGAGATTCTCGAAGCGATGACTTCCGGCAGTTCGCCCAATTCGCTGAATATTTTCGGCGCCGCACGCTCCGGGCAGCCTTTCGGTTTGTGGCGATGACGTCCGTAGCGACGCGCGAGCTGTTCATCCTGCTCACGCCCTTCGTCGACGAAGTTTTCAACGGCATAAGTCCGTTTGCGACGGACTTTTTTCATCAACGACTCAGTGTATCCGGGTCGATGCCAGAGTGAATCGTCGATGATTTTAGGGTTCGCGGCCATTTTTTGCGACACAGTTATCTATCAAAGAACAAGTAGAAGCGGGGCTGCCGCCCCGCACCCCGCCGGACTCCCCCCGCCCTCATGCCGGGAAAACGCCGGCACGAGGGAGCGCGTTTTGATCCTTGCGGGCAGCAAGACGCGCGCCATTCGTTTCCAGGACGCGCTCGAAGTACTCAGCTACGCAGTTGGCAAGTTCGGGAGGAATAGTTGCTGCGTTTGCGGTCGCTAACTTTCGAGCCTCACTGTGCGACCACAAATGATTCGCACCGGCAACCTGAATTTCATGTCTCCGGGAGTGCACGGCCTTTAACTCTTGGCCGTTCTGGTAAGCTTGCCGCGCGACCTTGATGTTCTGCTGACTGCGCAGCACACGTTCTCTGATGTTTCCCGGCATCGCGTGGAAAGAATCCTTCTTACTGATCCCCTGATTTACCAGCGGCGGCACCGCATTACCCCACAAGTAGAATGGCCCGCAGTGATGCACCGCATTGCCAACGAACTGCTGCGCTGCACGGACGTTCTCTATGACGTAGGGTAGTCCGCTCGTCTCGCAGAGAGCGCGTGTGTGATTGAACAGGCGCAAGCCATTCTCGGGATACTTCGGATTCGGGTGGAAGTGCTTCATGCCGTGGACGGAGAACTCTTCGCAAGGGGATGAGGCTACGATGGCGTCGGGTTTCCATTTGGAGTTGCCACAAAAAACGTCATCCTCGAATATCGCCAAGTGAACTACACCATTGCACGTTCGCAGGCTGGTCACATCCGCTTGTACGAACTCACAGCCATCAGGAATTACTGGTGGCTCGGTCAAATCCACCCCGATGCACTTCCATCCGCGCTTGGCGAACGCTAGCGACCAGCCCCAGCGTCCGCAGAATAGGTCGAGTAGAATCATGTCCCCTCACAAAAAACAGAGGGCTGCCCTGCCCTATAAGTCGCGGGACGCGCGCCCGCGTTGCCCGCACTATGCGCGTGGCAGCCCTCTTTTCATTACGCGATGAAACGCCGCAGAATTCCTGCCCGAATCCACGACAGCCCGCATCGCGTATGAAACTTTTCCAGGTACCCGCGTTCGCTGCGAATCCACTTGATGCTTTGCCAGCGGCGAACGCGACGCTGACAACCGTAACAGCGCGAAGGATGTTCGAATCTGAGAAGCGTCGCCATCAGAGACTCGCGGCGGCTTTCCGATCCGGGCGACTCACTTCGATTTCGAAGTTCACCTGGTCGTTGCCCTTCTCAGTTGAGGATGTGCCTGTGCATTCCAAATAAATATGATCTTCGATTTGCAGCCCCGCGAATCCGCCCGGAACGCCCGAGGCATCGACGGCCATGCGAAGGCCGGCTGACGCGCCTAGAGAAACTTGCGCTTCGTCTTTGTCTCCAACCGCGACTTTGTTGACGAGAGCCAACACGACTGCCGGCCCTTTGTCCGTGTCGAACTTGCGAATTACGGTGCCGGCGATGGATTTTCCTTTGGTCCAAAACGATGCGGTGAGAAACGGCGCTCCTGCGTCTTCGGTCCTGCCTTTGAATTGCATCATCACGAGTTTTTCCTTTTTCCTGGGATTTTCGCGCGACTTTTTATCGCGTGAATTTGTTTTTGCCTAGGCCGCCGCCCGCTGCGATGCGCCTGGGAATCGTGGAGAAAGGTTTGGCGGATAACGCAGCTCGCAAATTTCGCGCTGCAAAATTCCGATGGCGTACTGCCGCGCGCGCCAGAAAGTCGAATCGGGACCGGGACCGAAGTAGTTTTGCACTCCGAGTTCAATCAACGCATCGGTGAGCACGCAACATCGTTCGAAGTTGGACTTCATGTCAGCCCTCCATTACTTTCAGCCTATTACTACTAGCGCAGATGGTAGATTGCACAATGCGTCCCAAAACAGGAAACTACGGCCCATGGACAGCAAACATTTAATCGACTTCCTTCTCACAGGTTCGCGGTCAAGTACGAAAAACGCTTTCCTGATGCATCTCAGTGAAGAAAGCAACAAGCGGAAACAAATCGTGGAACTCCTGGAAGCCTGGGCAGAAGAAAGAGCGCAACTTATCGCGCTGGAATTCTTTCTGGCCCATGGCGAGGAGATCACCTCCCGGCTGGGCCAGCAGGAGGAACGACCCGCGCTCCCCTCGGCCCAGCCATTTGCCTTGCCCAGGGCATTCAACAAACCCCGAACATGGCGAAAGCGGTGATGTTTACTATTCGTATACGTATCTATATTATGTGTAGTTGCTGAAGGCACCGAGAGCGAAGGGTTAGAGAGCATGGGAACTAGGCTGCCTTCCGGTCTTGTTTCTTGATTTGACTCGCGAGGAATTCTCGAATGATGGCAGAGAGCGACTTCCCGCGCTCGTGAGCGAAACGGAACGCCCGCTCGTGCTCTTCCGGTGAACACCTTACGATGAACATCTTATATGCCATTGGTGATACCCTGTATATAACCTCGGAAGGGCGCTGTCAAGAGAGAAATCGTACCAAAGTGCTCAGGTACTTCCGGCCCATTGCGCGAAGCCGTCATGCAGGCGAAAATCTCCAAACGGAGAAAGCTCATGAAAAAACTCATGATTGTCCTCGTTTTTCTAGCGGCGGCAAACACGTGCCTGGCACAAAAAAACCCGCCCCTCACCGTTTTGCAGCACGGCATGTGGCTTTGTAATACCGAAGTGACGGCCAATGGTTTCAGCAGCGATATTCTTGGAGTCAAACGTTCAGGTGTTGTCTTAACTTACAAAATCGTAAACGACATCGCAAAAAACCAGATAGAAAATAGCGGGAAATCCGGCTGCTACTGGGTCGCTTCCGACGGTCTTAAACCTGTGAACTACGACCCGTATTGGTCAGAGTTTATAGTCGAAGCGGATGGAAAAGAAAGGGGATGGGTCTTGATCTGGGAATATGTAGATTACATGCGGTTTCATCAAGTGGTTTCGAAATGAGAGTGGGGACTCAGAGTTGACGGTGATTTTCGCAGCCATTCGTACCGGGCCTGCCCTTTTTCGGTCAGCCAGTAGAGCATCCGGCCACGTCGAAACTTCCGACCGCGGCTGACCAAGTTCCAGCGCGCCAAACGCCGCATGTAACTGTACATGGCCTTCACCGGATAGAGTCGGGTGCGGACCGCGATCTCAGGAGGCGTCATCGGCCCGTTGCGAGCCAGAACACCCAGCACCTTCCGCTTCTTCTCGTTGAACATCCCCCGAGCGCCCAAAGTGTTGCAACTGTACAACAAGTGTTGCGTGTTTACAACATCTAGGACTTTCCTGGTGACGAATCTTGTTCTCAGCCGGTTCGAGGAATGGCCAGATTTCGCACGGAAACCGCCCTAAGTTTGATTGCAGACATATATGGAGTCCAGCGGGGCTAAGAAACGGCTTCCGGCTCGCTGGCAGGTTGCGGAGAGGCGTGGGACTCAAACGAGAGACCGTTCCAAACGTCCCAGATGAGGTATTCATGCAGCTTCAGGGCGCCTACGCGATCCGCGACGTCCACGCCACAGCGTTTGGCGATGGCGTCCAGATCGAGCGGCTCCGTCTGTGAGAAGAGAATGAATTCATCGGTGAGCGCGGTGAGCGTGCGCGGCACTTCGTTCGCGCGCAGCCCGGTCCAGTATATGTCCATTTTGCGGTGCCGGCCGGTGCGGATCGTGCGGCCGAGCGCGCGCGGCATGTGGCCCGCGGTGGTGAAGAGAGAGATTTCGTCGATTGCCAGCGCGTGGTCACCTGCTTTGTACGCGATCCGGCAAGCATCTTCGACGTCTTCCTCGATGCTTTCGCCGGGCACGAAGCTCGCAGCCCATTCCTGCTTTTTTCGATTCCAGCGGAAGAATTCGTTGAGACCTTCGAGCGAAGAGATTTCGTTTGGCGTCCAGTTGTGCTCAGCCTGCGGATCAATCACGAGGATGCGGTCGCGACCGGCGAGCAACTCTTCGAGCTTCGTCGATTTGCCGGTTCCCTTCCGGCCGATGATGCCCGTGATTTTATTTTGCAGTTCCGGTTGGCTGGTCATCGCGTGGCTGCTCTTGTGGCGACAGCTTAAAAGTCCGGCCGGTCAGAATGTATCTCGGCTGAGTCTGCTCAAACCATCCGTCGATAAAATCTTCGTCGCTCATGCCCATGCGACGCTCGTGCTCTGATTTCACTTCTCCGGGTACCATGGTTTGAATTTCTCCACGATGCGCATTCGCCCACCCGACTTCTTGCCCCAAAACCAGAGAGCCGCGGCGATGAGCGCTACCACGACGATGATGGAAACCTTCACGCGCACAATCAGAATTCGCCTTCGCGCTGAACGTCCTGCGTCAAGTGCTCAACGAGCGAATCGACCGCTCCGGCGCCGGAAGCCTGCGTTTTTGGCGACGGTATTTCGCGCACAGTCGCGAGTTTCTTTTCGCGTTTCTCGTTCGCTACCTTTTCGAGATCATCGGTCTGCGCCATCGTCCAACGCACCAGCGAAACGGTGAGCTTTGCCAGATCAGCGTTTTCAATCAACCACTTCGGCGAACGACGATTCGCGCATTCAGCCATCGCGCTTGCCAGGTCGCGATCCTCTTCCGCGGTCTGCGCGACAGGGAGTTCCTTTAGGCCGTAAATTCGGCGGTACGCAACGGCGAGTCCTTTGTCCATGCCCTTCACAATCGGCAGCATGTCTTCAGCGGTGTATGCGAGCTTCGCGGGCAATACTTTGTCGGGCAACATTTCAGAAGCCGCGGCCGCTGCGGACTTCCCTTCCCTGTCATCTTCGCGCGGAGGAAGATTTACATGCGTGGCAATCAGCCGGCGCAAAACGACGGGCACACGCTCGCGCATCTTGTTCGCGAGAGCCACCACTTTTTCACGATCTACACGGAAGCCGACAAGCTCGGGCCCAGCGCCGGGATCGGGAGCCAGGCGCTTGTCGCTCGCAAGCGCTTCTTCGAGCCAAGCGCTCACGTTTGCTGAGGTAGCCTCAGCCACTTTGGCCGCCATTCGGAATTTAAAATCGTGCGCCATTGTTTCCTTTTCCGTTCATCGCTTCTTCGGCCTATCTGGGTTCTCGATGATGTAATCGAGTTTCGCGTTCATCTGGTCCAGCTGCTTCTGCTCGCTGTCGATCTGAACCTGCACGGCCTTGTTTGACTGGTCAATCTGGCCTTGCACTTCCCCGCTCGTCACGGCCGTTCGCACATAGGTTGACCACGCGATGGAGCCGCTCAGACAAACGCCGGCGAGGAATAGCGCGATGCTCTTCCACACGCCCTCGTAGCTCCTTCGGTCTCCGCCGCGTTCATCCATGGATCTCTTTCCGAATCCTTGCGTATGCTTCCTCGACCTCGGTCAAGTCGTTTGGCTCAAGCGAATCGAGAATCGCCTTCGTTCGCAGCAGATAGGCCAGAGCGTCTCCGCGTGTCACTACTCTGCGTTCGGCCATCTGCTTCAGCTCACTCGCCGCCTCCATCAGCTTCCACCGTCGGCCCACCGCGACCCTCATTCGTTCACAAACCAAAGCTCAGCCCGCGAAGAGACGTGCATTTTCCTGAGCACTTCGCTGACGTGATATTTCACTGTGCGAACCTCGATGTGCAGCGCGTCCGCGATCTCTTTGTTCTGCTTTCGCTCCATGATCATGTCGAAGACTTCCCTCTCGCGCCGCGTAAGAGTATCTCGCCGGATTTCCGCAACATCGCCCAGCCCAAGGGTAATTGTTTCCGGCAGCAGCGAAATCGGAATACGAATGACGAGCCACGTATCCGCTCCTTCAGTCTCGACTTCGTACCGCGGCTTTGTCACAGCGCCGTTCGAATGGCGATGCTGGCCTTTTGCGGCGCGGGCCTTTTCGCAGCCGTCGCCGTCGTGCAAGCCGTGGAGCTATCGGTCACGGTCACGGTGAACGTCGTATTGCCTGAAGCGGTTGGAGTGCCCGACAGCACGCCATCACTTGCAAGCGTAATTCCCGCGGGCAACGCACCGGACGTAACGGCCCACTGATAGGGCGCCGTCCCGCCGGTCGCCATCGAATTTATCGACGCGGAATAAGCGACGCCGACGAAAGCCTGCGGAAGCGCCGTGGGCGTGATCTTCAGCTGCGACGCTTGGACGCAGACAGTGGCCGGCGCCGTGGCCTTTTGCTGGCAACTGGACGGCATCGAAAACAGGAAAACAAAACATGCGACGCATAACGTCGCTCCCATTCGTCTCATCGTTTCACCCCTTCACCTGAATTTGTCAGACTCTTTCTAGTTGCTCGTCAAAATCGTGATTGAGAGAAAAGTGTTTTGCCCCAACTGCTGAGGCGCTGCCTTCACCGTCGTGCTCACGCCGCTGGTTTCAGCCTTCAGTGTGAAAGTGACGTTCTGAGAATTGGCATATGTCACGTTGGTGACCTGCGCGCCAGTCTGCCCTGTCGGAGCCGTCGAAGTTGTCTCTGTTTGCGACGTGGCGAAATTGTTCGTGCCGTCGCTGACCGTCGCGTCGAGCGTTTGATTGTCAATCGTCGAGAGCATGTGATAACGAATGTCCGCGCGGCACGGGCAGCCCGATGAAGGCATGGTGACCGCCTGAGTGAGAATCGTCGTCACCGTGTTGGCGGTGAGGGGAATGTCTGCCGAAAGCGTAGAGAAAAATTCGGACTGAATCGCCGTTGGCAGCGTCCCACCATCCTGAATCAAGCCCGAAAGACCGAACGTCGCCAAGTGTCCAGGAGTCGCGCCGCCCGTTTGCGACACGGTTGGATTGCCGTTGATTGTGTCGGGAACTTTCAGGCCGGTGCTATCCACATTCGCGGAAGCGGTGATTCCACAGCCGGTGTTGGAAATCGGCGTGGTCGTTGTGAAAAAGTCATTCGCAGTGATCGAAATTCCGATAGCCACTCCGCCCGTGGCGTTGCAGCTGACCGCGACGCCCGTGGTGTCAGTCGTGTTTGCAGAAATGATGACGCCGCCGACTGACCCAAGAAGCGAGATCGGGGTGCCGCTCCAAAAAAACGTGTTGTCGGTGATCGTGGTATTGATGACTTCGTTCTCGCCTGTCAGCCCCGCCGCCGTTCCATGAAGAACGAGGCAAGCTGGCGGTGACGCTTCGACGGTATCGAAGAGGTTGTCAAAAATCAGGTTCTGCGCGGAGCTGGTATTCGTTTGCGAAGGAGTCAAATCCATGCAGCCGACATTCGTTGAGGACCCGAAATTCCCGACACTTAGGCCCGTGAAAATCATAGACGTGAGATCATGCCCCTGCGTGTTGTGCGGAAACATGAAAACATTCGATGGCCCGGTATAATTCAGAAAGGTTCCGCCATCGCTGCCGAGTCCGATCACATGGAGCTGAGGCTCCTCGACAATCGACGTAAAGTTGTAAGTGCAAGGGCCAAGGAGCAGCGTAACCGGAAAGATGCTTGGATTGCCGATGTCGAATGTACCTAAGTTAAGTGACCCAGGGGTACATCCTCGCGCGTCTATGACCCCGCCATTTCCGTTCAATTTCGCCAGAGCTTGCGCAACAGTCGTGACCGTCACGCCATCGACCACAATCGTGGGTGGAACGCCGGCGAGCGAGCTCAAATTTGTGAGGACCAGAGGTATCTGACTGAGCGTGGTGCTGACGGTGTAAGCACTGGTCGTCGGTGAAGAATCGACCAGTTGAGTCAACGTCAGCGCGGTCGCGACGGCGCAGCCGCACGCGCCTGTTGGCACCGCTGTCGTCGTAGTTCGCAGCACGTCATACGTCGTGACGCCCGGCGCCGGATTCCAATTCAGCGTGATCGTGTTGATTCCGCCGAGCGTCGCAGGCGCATTGAACACAGGAAAGGGACCGGCCGGCGGCGAGACAACGCCGCCGCCATTCGACACGAACCAATAATAATAAGTCGTCGCGCCCTGAATCGATGGCGAGGCGTTCATGGTGGTGACTACAGAGAGAGGCGTTTGCGGCAAAAGAGTGAGCTGCTGCGTGGAAACGTTCGTGCTGGGACTGGGAATTTGCTGCGCGCGCGACTGCGTGCAGCAGAACAAGACGAGCATCAAAACAAATAGAACCTTCTTCATTGCCCTTCTCTTAATTCGGAATTTGAGCTGACGGCTGCTCCGTCACGGCGCGCAAGCCGGCATTCGAGAGTAAAATCTTTTTCTCGTTCATTTCGCGGCGTCGCGCAAGAAACGCGATCAATCGCGGACCGTAAATCGTCGCCACGACCGCCGCAAAGTTTCCCCATGCCAACATCTCCGGGCTGAGCTTCACTTTGCGCTTTTTGCTGATGGCGAGGACCGCGCGCGCCAGATTCTCCGCTTCGCCTTCGTCAATCGAGATTTCCTCGATGCCGCCCAGCAGCGCGCCCATTTGATGCGCGCCGGCCAAAATGCCCTTCAGATGCGCAACCGCTTCCTCTTTTGCGGCTCGTTTTGCGCAGCGGGCACAGGCGTTTCTTCTGCCTTTTTCTCGGGCTGCTTTTCGGGCGTCGGCTCTTTTTTCTTTCCTTCGATTTCGACGAGACGTTGCTCGAACCACGTTTTCAGCGCCTCCAAGCGGCTTTCCGCTTTTGTTTCGATTTCGGCGAACCGTTGTTCCAGCCATTTCTGCGCCGCCTTTTCTCCCGCGTCTTTGGCGATTTCCGCCGCTTCCCTCTCGGCGTTTGCCGCAGCCGTCGCAGCATCGGCTTCCACTTCCGCCGCGGCGTGAGCCGCTTCGCGGACCGCGCCAGCCTTCTGTCCGTCTTTCTCGTCGCCTGCATTCGCGGGCTGCTCAATCGCAGCCAACGCGCTCGGACTCGGAGTTTCAGAGATCGGTTCTGCCATTCCCGTTGCTCGATTCAGGCGCGCCCAACTGCGCCAAGATTTTTTGCTGATTCTTCTCGATGGCTTCGAGCTTGTCAGCGATAGTCTTCACCGCGCCGGCGACCTGCGAAATGACGCTCATATCGACACCAAGAGCTTTGAACATCATGGCCATTCCCGCGGGTGGTTTTGCGATAGCTGCCATTAGAATGTCGGACCTCCCACGGTTCCGGGTCTGCCGCCCGGTTCACTGAATCCGGCGCCGCCACCACCGCCGCCGCCGCCGGTGCCAGAGATTCCGCCGCCGCCGCTTGACACGGTTCCCTGCGGAGGCGCCGTCGCGACCGAGCCAGTGAACAGCGGATTGTAGTTGTAGAGAATCATGAAAACAGTTCCGGTGCCGCCATTCGTCGTGATCGTGATGTTCAACGGCATGGGCGCAGTGATCGGAACGTAGCCCTGATTGCCGCCGGCGAAAACGAAAGTCTGCGTCGGCGTCGTGATGATGAGATTTTTGCCCGCGGTCAAATTGCGCGCATCCACCCACATGCCGAGGATCGCGCTGGGGCGCTGCCCGCCGGGAACCTGATTGGTGTTGAACTGAAATACTTCCGTGCCTACAGCGAAGTTCATCCCGTCGCCGCCGCCGTTGCCGCTCCCGAGCGGGAACATAGCGCGGCCTTCCGGCGGCTCGGGCTGGCGCAGCTTCAAGAAACTCGCGAATAGATTTGTGGGCATATTTTAAGCGGCCACGGCCGCTACCTTCCCTGCAACCTTTCCCACTGAAACGATTTTTTCGCGCACCGCCGGATGAGAAAAAATTCCAGCGGCAATCAGCAACAGGCCAAGAGCCAAAGTCACCAGCCTTAGAACGTCAGCCCAGCCAGCGAAGCCGGAGGCCATCTTTCCGACCGCTTTAATTCCTTTACCGAATTGTTCGACGCTTTGAATGACGCCGCCAGGCGCAGGCTGCACCGCCTCGTTGCTGGTCTGTGTTTGAGAAAGCGACTGCTCTTCACCGGAGAGCGCCATGCCTAACATTGGCAACGCTGCGAACGGCCCGAGGCTCATGGAATCACCTTCAGAGCTTTATCGCCCGAAGCCGCCACTTTTTCACGAATGTCGATGGGCATGATCATGCAGCCTTCCGACGCGCAGCCTGGGTCTATTCGCGAATCACCGTGCATCATGAAATCGCCGCGCCCGAACATCTGATTCGCTGGATCCGGCACAAGCGGCATCGCGAATGGTCCATGCTTGATCGTGTCGCGCGGGTAACCGATACGATACACGCCGCAAGGAAGCGGCCCCACGTTCGGCACATTCTGCATCGCGGGATTGTTCTTTCCTTCGCCTGAGCCAGAATAGCCCGTGGCAATAATTTCGCCGTGCAAGTCGGCCAGGTCTCCCGTTGATTGCCGATAGGTCCACATCAGACAAATGCCTCATGCTCCATGGTCATTTCCGGCTGCGCGCTGTCGAGCGCGTATTTTTGCCTCGCGGGAGGAACAGGCGCCGGCGACTTCGAGGGCGTTGGAGCGGACGGTCCTGCCGGCGAACCCGAGGTGGGCGTTGAGGCAGGAGTTGGCGCGGGAGCAGCCGGAGGACCGAAACCGAATTCCTGCTCGATGGCCGCGACTTGCTGTGCGAGTGTTTGCTGCGTTCCCGCGGGAGCAAGCGAAACGGTCGAGCCGCCGCCGCCGGCATATCCGTAAGGACTGTTCGTGGAACTTGCTTCGAGGTATGCGAGCGCGTCCTGATTTGATTGGTCTGTCGCAGCCTGCGATGCGGTGGAGCTGGCTTCGTAGCGCTTATAGAGAATCACCGCAAGCGCCACGGCCACAACAAGCCCGCCGCCGATGATGAGATAGTGTTTCGTCTGCTGCGTCACAGCGCCCCCGCGAGTTTGTCACCGTAAATCCAGATCGTCGTGTCGATGAAAATAAGCGCGACTCCCACGACGATGTAAGTTTTTGCGTTCATCCAAAAAGACCCGTTCCGAGATTCGCTCCAAGTTTCAAAGGCCCGAGGCCAAAACTGAATCCCGACCCTGACCCGCCGGTCCCTGCGCCCTGCACCGGTAGACTGCCCGCGCCGTAAACAATCGACGGATTAGTTTCCGAGAGCAACAATGCGAGTTCGTTTTGTCCGGTCTGTGCGCGGCTTCCTTGCTTCGAAATTGCGAGCGCCTGTTGTTCGAGCGGAAGCAATTCATTTTGTGTCTGAGCTTGCGCGGTCAATTCGCGCTCGTAGAGCTGCGATTGAAATTGCTGAGGGATAAGCGTTCCGGCGAGCTGCGCGGCGAGCTGGTCCTGCTGAGCCTGCGCGGAAGTCTGCGCGGCGAACTCCTGCGAAGCGAGCTGCGCCTGCGTTTGCTCAGACTGCGCAGAAAGCTGCGCATTCAACTGAGCCATTTGCAACTGCCCCTGATTTTGGCTGGCAATCGCGCCAGCAAGCCCTCCACCGCTCGAAGAGCTGCTGTTGCGCATCAGCAGATAAATAATCAGGAAGAGCGCGATGGCGCCGCCCGCAGCGGCGTACTTATGCTTTTTCAGGAATTCCAGATTCATCCGGGAGTCACCTCGCCCACTTCCAGGCCGCCTTCGCCGCCCGCGGAGAAGAGATCCATTTCACCCATCTGAATTTTGTCCACGTCGAACGGCATTCCCGCCGGATGCGTCGCTACCAGCGCGGGCTGCAAGAGCTTCAACTGGCCCATGACGTGAAAGCCGCGGCCGTTGAAAGGATCTGTCTCAGGAAAAGTCTGAAATTGCTCAAAGGCGTACTTGCCCATGCCGGTGTCGATTGTCGGCACGCGCTTGTAGCGGAAGGGACCAAAGATGAGTTCACAGAGCCTGTTCACTGGCAACCTCAGTAAAACCGATTCACAGCTTCCGTGCCGGAAAGCACCGGCGCTTCAGCGGAAAGCAGCGAACGCGAAAACGCGTCGCCGGATACGCCGATGATGTTCGCCGTTTGCGCGTTCCGCGAAACGAGGACGGCCAGCACCGCCAGGCCGACAATGGCGAGCGCGATGGTCACCACGCTTTCAATCAGAGTGTTCGTCACGCGATTCCCCCTCCACTCACCGGCGCCACGGCTTGCCGGATGATGTTGCTAAATGCGCTGCCCGCCGAAGAGATCACGGAAGAAGTCTGCGACTGACGGCCAACCAAAACTGCAATGATGGCGATGCCGATAACCGCCGTAGCAATCGCGACCACCGCTTCCACAAGTTTTTCACCCATATTTTCAGGCCGCCTGTCCTGGCTTTAGTGCCACCGCTTCTTTGAGCATTTCGAAAAAGCCACCGCCCGATTTCGCGTTTCCGTTCGCGAGGAAGAGAACCAAAATCAGCAACGCCAGCATCGAATTCGCGATGGGCTTCAACGAGTCGATGTAGCCCAGCGCCCCGACGATGAAAATCGCCGCGAACCATGCGACGAAATTCCCTTTCGCGCCTGGCTCGAAATCGTTTTTCAGCAGCGGCCAGAGACCCTTGCCATCGCCGTTTCCGTGAACGCTGTCTTCCTCCGTTCCGTTCACAGCGACAATCAGCAGCACCGCGCCGAATACGATGGCGAGGATTCTCACAGACCGATCACCCGCCGATACGCAGGCAATTCGCCCCGCGTGGTGATGAAAACGAAGAAGCCGATGAGAATCGCGGCTCCGATGATGCTCGATTGCGACACGTGCTCACCCCGTAATCTTGGCCTTGACCTGCTGCCCGATGCCCGGCTTCCAAACGCCGATGGCATAGCCAACGAGCAGCAAAATCAAAGCGCCGAACCAGTGACCTTTTTTCACGTTACCTTCCTCCGTTTTTTACGTCGCGCCGCTTCCTGCTTACCAAGAATCTTCGGGATCCGGCGGCGGATCGACCGGCTTCGGTGCCTCGGACTGCGCCGGCTTCGGTTCGAGTCGCGCGATGCGGCCGTCGAGTTCGCGAAACACTTTCAGAACGCGGCCATCGACGTGCCCTTCCAGTTCACTGAACTTCTTCGTTTCTTTTTTGGGTTCACTTTTCGGATCACTCAATGCGGTCCACCACCGTTTTCCAGAAGAACGCGAGGATCAGCACCATCAAAAGGCCAGCTCCCCACTCCACAAGCGTGCCCCGCGAATAAAGCGGGTGCTGGCCCCAATCGAAAATGCCGCTGACGATTCCTTTCATCGCTTCTCCCAAATTTGAAAAAGCGGCGGTTGATATGGCTCAGCCGCCAAAGCCGACTCCGTAAAAAAATGGAATTCTTTTTAGGCCAGCGAGCCCGCTTGACGCAGCGCGTTCACTGGCGCGAAGTCTTCCCAGCCCACGAGCGAATAAGCGCCCGCCGCGGCCACGGAAGGATTCAGGATCAACTGCATGTTGCCGAAAGCGATTGTCGAAATCGGCATTTTGCGATGGCTGAAATAATAGCAACCCGGAGGCAGGTCCTTGAGCGTCAGGACACGCGCCTCGCGCGCCACTTGCAACGGGAACTTCTTCCACAGGTTCGTGAAGTTCGCCGACTGCAACGCGAAATAATTGATGTCTGTGCCGCTCGGATTCGGGCGGCCCGCATCGGCGGCAGGATTGTCGTTGTAAATCAGGAACGTGCTCATGAAGCGCCGGAAATTGGCGTAGCTGAGCGGATTGTCCTGACCCACCTGGAAGCTCTGCGGATTGACCGTGTTTTTGAGTTCATACACAGTCGCAATGTCGAGCGGCGGCAGGATCGGCGCACCGTTCGAGGCAGCAGGCACCTGGTCGAGAAAGACCTGGTAGACCTGAATGGTGACGTTCGACAAATTGCCGGCCGCACCTTTCCAGGCCGCGAGAGTCGAATCGACGCCGGCGGCAGCAAACGGAGTGGTCGTCATAGTGAGCGCGAGCTGCGACGGCGCATTCACGACGCCGAGCCACACGCCACCGCGGAAGTCCTCATCCGAATAGGTGATCGGAATTTCGAAGACCATGCGGAAAGGCTGCGAGGTCGCGTGAGCGAAGCCTGTCGGCGCTACCACGACGCCGAAATTGTTGCCGAAGTTTCCGGATTGATTCATCGCTGTCGAGAGCAGCGCGTCGGTCGAACCCCAGCGATGCTTCGCGCGGAACAGAAAGTCGAGATGCCATCCGGTGGTCTGAATGCGCGTGTTCGACTGCGTGTCGATGAACTGCGCCTGGGCGAGCACGTTCGCCAGGCCAATGTCCGAGAGAGTCGCGGCGTTCGCGCCGTCTGTGTTGTTGGCGGTTCCGGTGATTTCCACGATGAACTTTTTCAGGAAGCCCACGGCCTGCGGCTGAATGTTCACCGGCGAAGTGCCGGCGGCTTGCGCGGCGGAAAGAGCAACGGCCGGAAGCGGAATCGTGCGCTCCACGGCGGAATGAAGAAGCAGGCGGCGAATAGCGGCGTTCTGTGCTGCTGCCTTACTTTGCGGCGATGCGGCTGCTGTTGGCGGCATTTCTTGTCACCTCATGGCCCCGACCAGGGCGAAAAAAGTGCTCACGCAAAGCGCGAGCGGCAAGGTGGCAAGGTGGCAAGGTGGCAAGGTCAAAAACTTTTTCTGCGGGAAAATTAAGCTGCGGCGGCGAGTGGACCCTTGCCAGAGCCTCTCGCCTCTCCGCAAATTTCTCGCGAGTCTAATTTCATCACCGGCGTCGCCTGGTGCTTGGTGCGCGTGTGATACGCAGCATGTTCGCCGGCCAAAAGCATCAAGTGTTGTTTGGAAATGTCGCTGACGATGCGCTTCCCGCAATCGCAAAATGCGCGCCACTGTTTCACGCCAGCACTCCCATCGCAATGTCGTTGCGATCCTCGACGGGCATGTACTCACCGCCGCCCGATGGCTGCGGACTGGAAGACTCCGCGCCGAAATACGCGAGGGCCAAGTGTCCGCCGGCGCCCGCGATGACGAGCATGAGGACGATGATGATCCAGTTCAACGGATGTTTCAGCAGCTCCCAATTCAGCATTAAGCCGCCTTCTGCTTCTTCTGTTGGTACACCTTCATCGCAAACCCGAGCAAAGCGAAGCCGACCGCGGCCATGAGAATCACCGTGATCCAGTTCGCGAAGCTCCAGGTGATGATCGTTTCGTTTGCCACTTCACTTCCCTCCGTGTTTCACTTTGTGGCGACGGCCCCGAATCGTAATCGTCTCGTCGTTCGTG
>DATNDO010000242.1:0-5096 GCA_035606955.1 Candidatus Angelobacter sp. | reverse complement strand
ATGCTGGCGTTGCGCGTAATGTTGGAGTAGCGGACCACGAAATAATCTTCCGTGCCGGTTTCGAAGAATTTCTGCTGCAGCGGTTCCCACGAAGCTTCGTCCAGCCACAGATGAATCTTCGAGATTTGATTGCGCACTTGCTCCGACTTCGGAGTCAACTCGAGTAGCGCCGTTTTGTGATGATCGAGCACCGGCTCGCCCAGCAGGGTGATCAAAAAACCTTTTCGCAGTTCGTGTCCCGAGGAACCGAATCCCAGCAGCAGGAATTGGTCTACGAGTTCGCGATGCTTTCCCAAGTTGTATTCTTCCACGCGCTGCAATCCGGGATTGTAAATATAAATCGTGTCGCCGGCGCGCAAAATCGTCCGCGGGTCGGGAGTCTTCACTTCCATGCGCATTTTGTCGCCGTGGACCCAAATTTCGCCGGTCTCCGTGGATTTCACATTGACGACGACGGTGACTTTCGTGCGCTCGATGTCGGCCGTGAGGCTGTGAAAATCCTTGGCCTCGGTGTCGAGTTCATGCAGCACGGAATCGAGCGTCACCGGGCTGTGTCCTTGGCCGCGCGTCCGCGCGCTTGCAGGCGCGAGCGCCATCGTGGCGACCGCTCCTGTGACGCCGAGCGCGGCAGCGAGAAAAATCCATGCGGATCTGCGAAGCAAAGGCATGTTCACCTGAATAACCTGCTGAAAATTGTGCAGCGGAACGTAGGCAATCATAGCATAGCGATTGAAGCGCCATGTGAAGTTCGCGGCTTTATTGCAAGCAGGTATGCGAAAGAGGAACGGGCCGTTTCACAGCTAGCGTTTCACGTTCACTTGATAGTACAGGATGGAATTATCGGCGCCGCGGATGGGTTCGATGCTGCGGATCTGGAAAGTATGCGTCTTCAATTCGTCGACGGACTGGCTGAGAATTTCGTGCGTCTTCCGCTCGAGCTCCGGGCCGCTTTCCAGACCTTTGCCCAGACTTTTGCTCAGGCCCTTGCCCTGCGAAGCTGTGGAGGCGGGGAAAAGCTTCGAGTCGATGCGGTAGGTTTCCGTGTGAGTCGCTTCATCCTGGGCAATCAGCATCACTCCAGAGTCGCCCGCGCCGTTCACTTGCGGCTCGTCATGAAACCATTTTCCCGGCGTGAACAGCACGAACAGCACAATAAGAACGACCATCAAGTCGTACGGCCAGCTTCCGCGCTCGTACGACCAAAAAATGGTGTTTCGCAGTCCGCGCCAGAGTCTTCGCATTTCAGTTCGCGCTCACGCCGTCAACCACCAGGCCGTCGCGCATGTGCAGCACGCGATTTCCGTACGCCGCCGCTTCCGGGTTGTGCGTGATCATCACAATGGTCTGGCCAAGATCTTTGTTGAGCTGGCGCAGCAGGCCTAGGACGTTTTCGGAGTTTTTCGTGTCCAGATTTCCCGTTGGCTCATCCGCCAGCACGATTTTCGGTTCGTTGATGATAGCGCGCGCGATGGCCACGCGCTGCTGCTCGCCGCCGGAAAGTTCGGAGGGCCGATGGTCCAGCCGGTCGGTCAGTCCGAGCATGCGCGTCACCACGTCGAAGCGGTGCGGATCAAAACCATCGCCGTGGATGTGCTGCGCGAGAGCGATGTTTCCCTTGGCGTTGAGCGTGGGCAGCAGATTGAAGCGCTGAAACACAAATCCGACTTTGTGCCGCCGGAGCAGAGTGCGCCCCGCGTCTCCGAGCGCGGCCAAATCGTTGCCATCGAGCAATACGCGGCCGCGCGACGCTTGCGAGAGTCCGCCAATCACGTGAAGCAAAGTTGATTTGCCGCAGCCGGAGGGTCCCATGACGGACACAAATTCTCCCGGATACACGTCCACATTGACACCGCGCAGGGCCGCTACGTCCAGCCTTCCCGCGCGATATATTTTCCACAAATTCTCGGTTTTAAGTATCGGCTCCAACGCTGCTCCGCGGCAGGAGATGCTTGCTCTTGTGGGTAAAATTAATTCTATGCGCGAATCGCCTATCTGCCTAGCTACATCAGTAGCGGGGCGAACGATTCAAGGAAACTATTCGTAGGCGAGCGCTTCGACGGGATCCTTGCGGCTCGCGATCCACGCTGGATACGAAGCGCCGACCCATCCACCAATTATGGCAATTGCCGCAGCGCGCAGCAGCCACGACGGCGCAACCACGATTGTGAGCGTCGGAAACGCCGTGAGGAAAAGCCAGCGCACGGTATAGCTCATCGCGACTCCCAGGAGAATGCCGGCGAGGCAGAGCGCGGTAGTTTCGCTGAGAATCACGCGCACAATATACCCGCGCGAAGCGCCCAGCGATTTCAGCACGCCGATTTCGCGCGTGCGCTCGATGATGGTGGTGTACATCGAGAGCAGAATCACCAGGAAGCCGATTCCGGCGGCCAGCATGATCATCGAGTGAATGAATGTTTGCAAGCCGGGAAGATTCGACGAAGTCATCAGCGACAAATAATCACGCAGCGGACGCACTTCGTAGTGCGGCAGAAGCTGGCTGATTGCGCCGATTACTTTCGTTGTTTGTTCCGGATGATCGCAGCGAATGAAAAAGACGGAAGCCTTGTCGCGCGCGCCGGATAATTCCTGCAGCGTGGACATCAATACAAACAGCCGCGCGCCTTTTCCGTGCTCGACGATTCCGGCGACATGAAAATCATGGCCGAGCACGTGCAACGTTTCTCCGACTTTGACTTTGCGCCCCTTTGCGTACCAGTCGTCCACAAGGATGTCATTAGCATTTTGCAGATCGGTGCCGTCATGAAAAACAAATCCACCCGACACTTCGCGAAAACTTCCCGGGTCGATTCCGTAGATGATATCGAGGCCGTTGGTGGAATTAAATTGGAGCAGCACGGGCGCGACGGCGCGGACGTTTTTGATTTGCGCGAGCTTCTGGCCGATTTCAATCGGCATCGGCGCGCCGCTAAAGGCCATGAATATGGATGCTGATGGCGGTTGTACCATGATGTCCGCGCCAATTCCTTCAATTCGTTTCGCGGTGTCGGAGAGCATACCGGAAGTGAGGCCGACCACAATCAAAACGAGTGTCACTTCGATGGCGACGGCGATGATGGTGATGCACGTTCGCACCGGCCGGTACATCACGTTGCGCAAAATCATGTGACGGATCAAGGCTGCTTCTCCTCGCCGAGTTGGACGAGTTCGGTTCCAGGCGGCTGCGTGAGCTGAAATTTATCGCCGGTGATGGGTTGATTCAGCGTTAATTGCGTGATGTGAATGCCAAGCTGGTATTCGTCGGCGGGGCGCGCGAGCAGAATATCTTTAGGATAATTCACGCCGGCGACAGGCTGCCAATTGTTTGTGCGGATATCGGAAACCAATTCGCCTCCGGGGCCGTAGATTTGAATTCGCGCGATTTGCAGAGTGGCGCGGTCAAACCATATTTTGCGGTCCAACTCCCATCCTTGCTCGCCGCCCACTGCCAGTGTCAGCACATAATACCGGAACGGGAGCGCGTCCGCCTCTTCCAGAAGCACGTTTTCGCTCTGCGGAATCACGGGCCAGATCAAAGCTTCCAAAAGATGCTGCGGGCGCAGATTTTCAATGGGCTTCGCCGCGGTGCGCCGCAAGTTGTCAGGACCGACGATGAATTTGTTTTTCGGGGGGATGTAAATTCGGAACGTCTGGCCGTCGCTGGCCATGTCGAAGATGTCTTTTGCCACCACGGGCGCTTGGCCGATCACGCGGATTGAGGCGGGCCGAGCCGCGAGGATGTATCCGTTGACTTCATGGTATTGCTCGATGACGCCGCTCAGCACGGAACCCGCGGTCGGAGACAGGCGCACGGAGGCGTTCAGGGTTTCGATGGCGGACGCTTCGCGGTTGTATAGGGCGATCAGGTCGGCCTTTGTTGCCGTTTGCGCAGGCTGAATCGCCGCCGGAACAGCGACTTTCTTTCTGCTGACGGCGCACCCCCCTGCCAGCACGAATGCGGAGGCGAGCATCAACACACTTCGAATGCGGCGAATTCTCAGGTAATTCCCCCCTTTATGTGGCAGAACGACGAATTTAGCAGCAGGGGTTAGGGGTGTCAACGAAGGTTGAGCGAGTGGTTTCCGGATACGCCGCCAGCCGCCCGCAAATTGCCGCTGGCTCGAGTCTAAAACCCCTCAGACGAACCGAAAAAGTGCTATGCTTTGCCGGCGGCTGGGTGCTGTCAAAGGGCTAAAGCATGCCGAACAAAGTGGGCGCGAATTTGGGACTGAGATTCGTGGCGGGCCTTTTGGCTGGTCTGACCGTTTCACTCTCGGCGATGGCGCAGGGAGGAACCCGCACGCCAATCGTCAGCGCGATGGATCCTAACAGTATAGGTGTGCAACCAACGAATCAGGGAGGGTCGGCGACCCTCATGATTTACCTCAGAGATGAGTACGGCGGCAGCCCAGCGACACCACCTATTTTCACTGTCAGTTCCGTCACTTTTAATTCCTCAAACGTTGCGCCGCCACGTCCCCTTGAAGGGGGATGGGTGCTGACAGGACTCCGCCCGGGCGACGAGTACGATATTGAAGTTTCGGTTTCCGGCTATAAGGTTGCACATCAAACCGTGATGGTGCCCGAAGGGGGATCGAATGGCAGCATCACGGTAAATGCCATTATCTATATAAAACCAAACAACGAGACAGACCAACCCGTAATTCCTTCGGGCCCGATTCTCGCGCCGCGAGCGGAGAAGGAAGTGCAGCACGCTCTGAAGGATCTGCGTGATAACAAACTTCCCTCCGCGCAAAATCACCTGGGGAAAGCGTTGCAGATGGCGCCCGCAAACCCGTTTGTGAATTACCTGATGGGTATGTGCTATTTGCGTTTGAATAAATTACCGGAGGCCAAGGCCAGTCTGGAAAAATCCGTATCGATGGATCCCAAAGGGTCGGCAGGGCTACTTGCTTTGGGGATGCTGCACTACCGCGAATCGGATTATCCGGGAGCGATTCAACTTCTTGGACAAGCCGTGGAACTGGATCCGACTGCGTGGAAAGCGGACTGGATGTTAGCGAGCGCCTACCTGCACCAGGGCAATTTCGAGAAGGCGCGCGACTACTCACAGAAAGCATTGAAGTCCGGAAAAGAGG
>DATNDO010000011.1:0-12618 GCA_035606955.1 Candidatus Angelobacter sp. | reverse complement strand
TTTTTTTTTCGAATGGCGACAGACAAAAAAGGAAGAGAGTGGATGGCTCCTAAAATGGTGATATCAACTCAAACTCGGACAGAAGGGCAGCGTCGATCTCCAAGCGGCGGATTCTCGCTGATTGAGCTGCTGGTGGTTGTGGCAATCATTCTGATTATTGCCGCGATTGCTATACCGAATTTTTTGCGCGCGCGCATGATGGCAGATGAGGCAGCGGCCGCATCGAACGTTCGCACCATCACAACTGCTGCCGTCGCCTATCACGTGACCTGGGGGAATGGCTTTCCTCCGTTGCTCGTCACGCTTGGCGGTGTTTCTGGCGCCCCGGCAACTTGCAACCAGGCGATCTTGATTGACAGCGTTCTGGCGACGCCGCCGAGTCAAAAGAGCGGCTACACATATGCGTATACGGGTCAAGGACCAACCGTCATTCCGCCGGCGGGCTGCGGTGCGCCTGGATATGAGGCTTATCTTGTCACCGCGACTCCGATCAGCGTGGGGACGACCGGCCAGCGTAGTTTTTGCAGCACCGAGCCTGCGGTGATTCACGCGGACCTCTCCGGCGCGCCAATAGCCACCCCCGCTGCGTGCGATGCTTTGCCCGCGTTGCAGTAGCCCCCACTCGATTCCGCCCGTCGTTTGTTTCTGTGGGGGCGGGTTTAGCCCGCCCGCATTTCGCGTCGGCAAAATCAAGAATCGGGCGGCATAAAGCCGCCCCTACAAAGGCAAAGCGCGCGCACGGTTTTGTAGGCCTTGCTGCTTCGCCCGCGTTTTGTACGTTACACGCGTTGCGCCCTGTTGAGGTAAAATCCCGCCGCTATGGCGAACGTCCCGCCGCGGCGCAAGCCGAACCGCCTTCCGCTGGCTTCTTATCACGGCGCGCGCTGTTATTTTGTGACCATCTGTTGCCGGGAACGCAGGCCGTTTTTCGCGCGGGAGGAACTTGCTAGTGAACTCACGCTTGTTTTGCGGGATACCTGCGCAAGGCACGGCTTCGACATTCATGCATATTGCTTCATGCCCGATCACCTTCATGTCTTGCTCATTGGCGACCGTCCCACTGCCGATCTTCTCCTCGCGGTGAGGAACTTCAAAGGTGCCGCGGCCGCGCGTGCCCGGCGTTTGCAGATTTCCGCTCTCTGGCAGAAGGGATTTTACGATCACGTGATCCGAAGCGAAGAATCCCTGAATCATGTGGCCTCGTACATTTTGATGAATCCCGTTCGCGCCGGATTGGTTAGGAAGGCTGCGGAGTGGCCGTTTTCCGATTGGGTGGTGGCAGATTGGAGAACGAAGGAAATTCCTGTAAAACCTTATCTACCGCCATGGGAATCCGTGTAGGGGCGGGTTTACCCCGCCCGCATTTCGCGTCGGCAAATCAAGAATCGGGCGGCATAAAGCCGCCCCTACAATGGCGCCGCGTGTTCCTGCTAAACTGTGGATGTGCGAATTTCATTGTGCTTATTGTCGCTGACGAGTTTCGTGACGTTTTCATTTGCAAATCCTGCCGTGAAAACGGCGAAGGATGTTGCGCGCGCGCTTGAGACGCATTACCACCACACCCAAAACATGTCGGCGGTATTTCTCGAAACGTACAAGTCGGGCGGCGCTGGAATACGCGCTGAAAGCGGGAAAGTCTATTTCTCGCAGCCAGGACGCATGCGCTGGGACTACGATTCGCCGGAAAAGAAGCTGTTCCTCGTGGACGGCAAGAACGTCTGGTATTACGTGCCGGCGGACCACACGGCCAGTCGTACTTCCGTCAAACAAAGCTCCGACTGGCGCACGCCGCTGGCTCTGCTGGCCGGCAAGGTGAATCTCGAGAAGCTGTGCGGCGGCCTGAAGCTGAGTACCGCGGCGGAACAGGCCACGTCGCGCGCGTCCGATTCAATTAACCCGGCGGAGCGTGTCACAGAAGCCGGCAACGAAGTTCTGGTTTGCGAGCCGCGCAAGGAAGATCAGGACGCTTTCAGCGAGGTGTTCTTTGAAGTGAATCCGCGCGACCAATTGGTGCGCGTAACGATTCGCCAACCGGGCAACATCGAGACGGAGTTCCGATTCGGCGATTGGCGCGAAAATATCCCTATTGCAGAATCCGAATTCCATTTCGAGCCGCCTGCAGGAGTGGCAATCGTGGACGATGCTTCGCTCGCCGGCAAACCGCAGTAGGGGCGGCACTCATGTCCGCCGCCGGGCGACCCAAGAGTGCGCCCCTACGAAACCGAACCGCATGATCGCCGCAGTGCCCTCACGTCAGAAAACGAACTTCACGGCGAGCTGCAGAATGCGCGAGCCGGGGCCGCCGTTGATATTCGTGCTTGTTGCTCGGCCGAACGACGGAACCGGATTGAGGCATTCGCCAAACGTGTTCGTCGTTGTGCCCGTGCAGGTCGCGCCACTCACAACGTTGAATTGAGTTTGGTTGACCGCGATGATGTTGGCACGATTGAACGCATTAAATGCCTCGGCGATGAACTGCAGCTTGTAGCGCTCGGTAATATTCACGTTGCGTGTGACGCGCGGATCGAGCGAGATGAATTTCGGGGTATAGAACGTATTACGTCCCTGTCCCGGCGTGCGATCCGTGCTTCGGTTGCTGTCGCCGTTCAGATCGAATCCAAGGAAGCCAGAATAGGGCTGACCGGATTCCGCCGTGAAAATGCCGCTGAGTTCCCATCCGCCCAGGACGCCACGGGCAATCGCCGAAGACATCCCGCTCGCGTAGTTCAGATTCCACACGCCGCTCAGAACAAAACGGTGGCGCTGGTCATTGATGCCGGGCCCTTTGTCGGCCCGAATGTTCAGCGGATCGGAAACCATCTTTGTGTCGTCGAACGAGAAGGGCACAACGGAAGTAGCGTCTGGGGCGTCGTCGGTCACCTTGCCAAAGGTATAGCCCGCCGTGAGCTGATAATTCCTTGCAAAGCGTTTGTTCAACTGCACCGTCATGCCGTTGTAACTCGAATTCGCGTTGCTTTGGAATTCTTCGATGCGCGAGAAATTCGGGAACGGCCGGACGGGGCTTCCCAGAACTGCTCCCGTCTGAGGCATTTGATTGTACGTGAGCACGGTGCTTGTGCCGACGACACCGATCTGCTGCTGAATCTCAGGCCCTTGCAAGTTGACGTCGATGGTGCGCGTCAAGTGCGTCCCTTTGACGTGAAGATACGTGATGGAAACGGCTGTATTGGGATTGATTTCATATTCCGTGCCAAGGCTGAACTGCTGCACATTGGGCTCTTTGTAGTTTTTCTGGAAGCCAAAGACGATCGGCGGGCTCGCCGTGCCTCCGGTTGGCGCGGCGCAACTGGGGGACTGTGTGGGCGCGCCGCAAAGGTTGTTCGGATAGGTCGGAATCGATGGAGTGGAGCTGGGGGAAAATGTCAGCGTGGTGACGTTCAAGCCATTGTTTGACATGGCCGTGCCCACGGTGATTGCCGGTGTGCGTCCATAGTACATGCCATAGCCGCCGCGGACCACCAACCGGTTACTGGCAAGCGGAGTCCACGCAAAACCGAGGCGAGGGCCGAATTCAGTGCGCTGGTTGTGAATCTGGTTGGTAATCACGCCTGCTGCCGCGAGTTGCGGATCAGGATTGAGCGTCGGCGGCTGCGCGATTTTATCGAAGTCGTAACGCAGACCATAATTCAGCGTGAAATTGGGGCGCACGCGCCACTCGTCTTGCACGAAGCCGGAATATTCGGAAAGATTAGGGCTCGTAGTGGGTCCGGTGGTGCCGGTTCCTGCGAATGCCTGCACGAACGTGTCATTAGCGTCGAGGCCCGTGAAGCAGGAAGCGCCCCCACCGTTTAAATTGCAGCCGAAAGCTTCAAGGCTGTTGAAAGTGTACTGGCCGGAGAAATTGCCCGGGAAAAAGTTGGCGATGCGGTCGATCATGATGTGCGCGCCCGTCTTGATCGTGTGGGCACCGTGAATCCATGAAATTGCATCATCGAATTCGCCGCGCTTGATATTGGTGAATCTTGGGCTGAAGAAGTTGCGCCCCGCAGTCAGAACGGTGACGCCGGCATTTCTTACGGTGACCTGTGGCAAATCGCTATTCGCAAATCCCGGCTCGTTGTCGCGGGCGTAATTGAATTGGAATACGTTGACGAGCGTGGGACGCAGCGTCGAAGTCAGAGTCGCGGTCAGCGTGTCGGAAGTGACGTCCGACGCGCCGGTATGCTCGGACGAATTCTGGGGACCGCCGCTTTCGAGGTTCAATCCCGTGAATCGCTGTGCGTTGTAACGCGCGGAAAGCATTTCATTCGAGCTGATGTGCCAGTCCACTTTTGCGAGGTAAACATTCTGGTTGAAGGTGGAGCTCCAGGAATTCGCGCGAGCTGTGAGGTAATTGATAGCAGTGGTCTGATTGGCCGTGCACGTAACGCAGAACGGCGCGCCATTCAGGAAAACGAAATTAGCGACCGTGTTGCGCTGGCCATCATAATCGAAGAAGAAAAACAACTTGTCCTTTACGATCGGGCCGCCAAGGTCGCCGCCGAATTGGTTGAAGTGGTATGGCTGGCGTGGCTTGCCGTTGGCGATTTGTATCGGGTCGTTGGCGTTCATCGAGCGGTCGCGGTAAAACTCGAAAGCCGAGCCATGGAACGAATTCGTGCCGGATTTGGTAACGACGTTAATCACCGCGCCGCCCGCGTTTCCCAATTCCGCCGAATAATCATTGGAATTGACCTGGAATTCCTGCACGGCGTCCTGGCTGAATTGATACGGCGCGCGGCCGGAGCCGGTACGTCCGAGCGTCTGGCCGAAGAACGTGTTGTTGTTGTCCGAGCCGTCGACGACAAGTGAATTCAAAGTGCCGCGCTGGCCCGCAAAGCTGATATCGCCGCCGCGGTTATCGGTGGTGACGCCGGGAGTCAGCAAGACGAAGTTGATGAAGTTGCGGCCGTTCGTGGGCAGATCCGCGATGGCACGCTCGTTGACCGTGGAGTTGACCGCGCTCTTCGTGGTTTCGACGATCGGCGCTTGCCCGGATACCGTAACCGTCGATTGCTGGCTGGCGAGCGGCATTGAAAGGTCGAGCGTAAGCCGCGCGCCGACCGTTACGATTACGTTCTCCTGAGTCACAGTCGCCAGCCCGGACTTCTCGGCAACGACTGTATAGGTCCCTACTGGCACCACCAAAAACGTGTAGAGCCCGTCCGCGTCGCTCGTAGTTGTGAAGCTGATTCCTGTTTGCGTGTTCGTGGCTTTCAAATTAACGGCAGGAACAGCCGCGCCGGACTGGTCGGTGATCGTACCTTGAATCGAACCTTGGTTCGCGCCCTGGCCAGATGCCATTCGCGCCAACGCAAAAATTAGAAAGAACATGGCCAAACAAACCGAGAACTTTCCAACGCGCATAATATTCCCCCCAGGGTGCCGGACCTAAAATTAGTTGCCCTATTGGTTCCGGAAAGATAAAGATAATACGCAAGAGCGACGGCAGACGCAAATGGTAGTCGTGTTCTCGTCCTCGCGGTGACCAGACCGAGGACGGAGTTCCGCGGGAACGTTGCAGGTTAAAACGCGAGGCGTCGAACGCTCCTAGCCTATTTACGCATGGACACAGGCAACCCCAGCGCTCCGTAGGGGTTCTTTTCAATATGCTAAACTGGATAGACAAACCCGGAGGGCATCCGGCGTAACGCGCCAGTTATGGCTGAGTTTGTTTGCAAAGTGGGGGACACCACTGGGCACGTTTTCCAGCAATTGGAGACCGCCCAGACCGAAGTAGAGGCTCGCCAGAAGCTCGCCGACCGCGGGTTTTATGTTTACACCGTGCGGCCCAATCTGAGTGTCACGCGGGCGATGAGTGGGTTTCGCGGAGGCCGCAAGCTCCCCACAGCCGATTTTCTGATTTTCAATCAGCAATTTAACACTTTGGTGAAAGCAGGCCTGCCGATTTTGAAGGCGCTCGATTTGCTGGCGGATCGGGCGGCGCTTCCCAAGATGCGGCCGTTTCTGAACGATGTGCGCTTGCGGGTGCGCGACGGCGAGCTGTTGTCTGACGCCTTTGAAGCCACCGGTGCATTTCCGATGGTTTACGTCACGTCGTTGCGCGCCGGCGAGAAGAGCGGCGATTTGTCCGGCGTGTTGGATGATTACATCACATATCAACGCGTCACTACAGGCATACGCAAGAAGCTGATCGGCGTGCTGATTTATCCGGCCATTCTGATTTTTGTGGCAACCTGCATCGTTTCTTACCTAGTGGCCTATGTGATTCCGCAGTTCGCCAGGTTATATCAGGACTTGGGCACCACGCTTCCGGTCCCAACGCAATTCTTGATAACTGTTGTCGTGGGCTACCGAATCTGGCTGCTGACGTTCGCGGCAACTATAATCTTCGGCGCGATTTTCCTGTTTTTGTGGTCGAAGACCAGCCGCGGCGGCCTGGTGTTGGATCGGGCGAAATTGAAAATGCCGGTTGTGGGCGACGTGTGGATCAAATTTCAGATGGCGCAGTTTACGCGAACGCTCAGCACTCTGCTGCGTGGGGGAACGCCCCTGGTGGCAGCCCTTGAAACCGCCGCGAACGCGATGACGAGCCGCCTGGTAGCCGGTTCCGTCCACGATGCCGCCAAACAGGTGCGCGAAGGCGGCTCGCTCCACGCGGCCTTGGCCGGCACGCACATGATTCCCGACCTTGCCCTCGATATGATTGAAGTCGGCGAGGCGTCAGGTGCGCTCGCTCCCATGCTCGGAAGCATTGCGCAATTTTACGAAGAGGAAACCAACCTGAAGACGGCCGCGCTCATCTCGATTATAGAGCCGGCTGTTCTCATCTTGATTGCCTGCCTCATCTTTTTCATCATGGTGGCCCTGTACCTGCCACTGTTTTCCCTTCAAGTCGGCGGCACGGGATAAAAGAATATGGCGACTACGAATCGGGATTTACATCCGGAACGGGGCCGCGACGATGCGGCCGAACGCGAACGCACGCAGATGCTCGCGGAGCGCTACCGTGTGCCTTTTATTGACATGACGGAGCAGAGAATCGACCCTGAATTATTCCATTCCATTCCCGCGGAACTGATGTTCCGCTACAACTTCGTTCCTCTCGAAGCCCACAACAATTCGCTCGTTGTTGTGGTTTCGGATCCCAGCCAATTGCTGGTGAATGACGAATTGTCTTTGCTGCTGGGCAAGAAGCTGATCATCCGCGTTGCCACCGCCACGCAGATCGGCGACCTGCTGAAACGCACGGAGCAATCCCAGCGCGTTCTCGATCAGGCGACAGAAGGATTCACGCTCCAGGTTGTCAGCGACGAAGAGGGCGACGAAAACATTTCGATGGACAAGCTCACCAGCGACTCCGGTGTGAGCCCCGTCGTCCGCCTGGTTGACACTGTCATTTTTACGGCGCTCGAGCGGCGCGCCAGTGACATCCATATTGAAACGCGCAACTCCGAAGTCGCGGTGAAATACCGCATTGACGGCGTGTTGCAATACGCCATGCAGCCGCTGGCGAAGGAATGGCATTCCACGATTCTCTCGCGCATCAAAGTCATGAGCGAACTCGATATCGCCGAGCGGCGCGTTCCGCAGGATGGCCGTTTCCGCGTGCGTTATAAAGGCAGGTTCATCGACTTCCGTGTTTCGATCATGCCGTCGATACACGGCGAAGACGCTGTGTTGCGCGTGCTGGATAAAGAAACGCTGAGTGAGAAATTTCGGACTCTGAACCTCGACGTAGTGGGCTTCGCCGAACATGATGTGCGCAAATTCCGGCGCTACATTCGCGAGCCTTACGGAATGGTCTTGGTCACGGGCCCCACGGGCTCGGGCAAGACGACCACGCTGTACGCCGCAATCAATGAAATCAAGACCGACGAAGACAAGATTATCACCATCGAAGATCCCGTCGAATATCAGGTCCGCGGCATCACCCAGATTCCGGTGAACGAAAAGAAGGGACTGACGTTTGCTCGCGGCTTGCGGTCTATTTTGCGTCACGACCCGGACAAAATCATGGTCGGCGAAATTCGCGATCAGGAGACGGCGCAGATCGCCATTCAATCGGCGCTCACGGGCCACCTGGTATTCACAACTGTCCACGCCAACAACGTCACCGACGTGATTGGCCGTTTCATCAACATGGGGGTCGAGCCGTATAACTTCGTTTCGGCCTTGAACTGCATCCTCGCGCAACGCCTGGTGCGCGTGATTTGCCCCAATTGCAAGAAACAGGTTCAGCTTCCTCCCGAGGTACTGCTCGAGGCCGGCCTGGACCCGGAGGAATGGGCCGATGTTGCTTTATATGAGGGCACCGGCTGCCTGGAATGCTCCGGCAGCGGATTTCACGGACGAACCGCCATCTGCGAATTGCTCGACCTCTCAGACCGCATCCGCGAGATGATCATTGACCGCCGGCCAAGCTCTGAAATCAAGCGCGCGGCGAAGGAAGAGGGCATGGAGTTCCTCCGCGAATCGGGGCTTGCTCGTGTGCGCGCAGGAATGACAACGCTGCGAGAAATCAATAAGGTGACGTTCATTGAATAGTCTGACAAGCATTCAGCCAATGGATCAGGGCAGCAGCTCGCGCGGACGTCTGTTCGGTTGGCTCGACGCCATGCCGCATCCCGCCACCGTGCTGGAAATCGCGGCGACGCACGTGGCGGCCGCCCGATGGGGTCATGCAACACATCTTTCCGGATTCGCGGCCGAGTCCTTACCCGACGGAGCGATCGTTCCTTCCGCTACTCAGCAGAACATTCTGGACCAGGATGCCGTGCGCACAGCCATTCGCAGCGTGCTCTCTCGCGTGCCGGTCCACGGAGAGGAAGTTACTCTGCTCGTTCCCGACGCCGTGATCCGCGTTTTCATTTTGCCTTTCGAGACTTTTCCGCGACAAGCGGATGACGCGCGCCCTCTTTTGCGTTGGCGGCTTAAGAAAAGCCTGCCGTTCGATGCGGAAGAAGCGGCCATATCGTGGATGCGGCAATCTGGCCGCGAAGGAAAAATCGAAATCGTTGCCGCCGTGGCGCGTCAGAAAATAACTCGCGAATATGAATCCGCACTCGAGGCCGAAGGTCTTTTTGCCGGTGTTCTCCAGAGCTCGACGCTAGCGACGCTACCTTTGCTTGAACCGAATGTGGCCACGATTCTCGTGCGAATGAGCGGTCGCAATTTGACTACCGTGATCGTTCGCGGCGAAACACTCTGCGTATACCGTTCGACGGAGTTGGGAACCGAAACTGATGTGCTCAAGCCGCAGGCGATTTTCGACGAAGTCTTTCCCGCGCTCGCCTTTTATCAAGACACCTGGGGCGGGAAAGTCGAGCAGTTGCGCATCGCGGGCTTCGGCGTGGGCGAGGAAAACTTGCGCGAAATGCTGGGACGCGAAATCGGATGTCCCGCGGAGCCTCTGGCGGCCTCGAGCGAATTCTCGGCCGAAGCCAGATCGCTGGTCGCACAAGGGCTGGAATCTTTAGTGGGTTGGCAATTAAACCGTGGCGCCTAACGGCAATCAGGAGAATTTTGCAGTCACGTGAAGACTCGTTTCAATCTCGCGTCATCGCCTCTCGAAAACAACCGCCGGTTCATTGCGACTGCGGTTACGTTGGGAATCATTGCGGTCGCGGCGTTGTCTTTTCTTTCCGTCCATGCAGTGCGGGCACGCCGCACCAATGGCGCAATCCGCGCGGACATCAGCCGGTTCGAGGATCAGATCCAGGCGTCGCAACGCGAACAGGAACGGCTCCGCGTGAAACTTAAGGATCCGAAGACTGTCGAAGTGATGAACCGCGCCCAGTTTCTCAACAACCTCATCGGGCAGCGGACTTTTCCGTGGACAAAAATGTTCGCGGACTTGGAGCAAATTCTCCCTCCCGGCGTGCGCGTGGTCAGTATCTCGCCGCAAATGGATAAAACGGGCCACGTGAAAGTGATGCTAGTGGTAAGCGCAGTGAACGACGAGCAGAAGATGAAGTTTGTGCGTTCCATCGTGGCGTCGCCGGCCTTTTCAAGTGTGAGGCCGACGCAGGAGAGTCATCCAGAGAAAGTCGCGACAGGAAATGCGGGCGCCGTCTTGCTTTCGCTGGAGGCGCAATACGCAACAATATGACGCCGAGAAACAATTCGCGGAAGTGGAAGCTGGGCGTGAAGATCGCGCTGGCCTGCCTGCTGGTTCTCGATGCCGCGCTGATTTTTGCCAATATGCGGATAGCCAGCGAAGCGCCGCAGTCGCAGGCTCAAGAGCGCAATCGTCTGGCGCAGAAAGAGAAGTTGCTCGCTGCCGACGTTGCAAAGGGACAAGCCGTCGAGAAACATCTACCGGACGTTGGCAAGGAATGCGACGCTTTCTACCAGCGCAACTTGCTTCCCGAATCTTCCGGTTATTCGACTGTGATTTCCGACCTTGGCGAAATGGGCAAGCAGGCGGGAGTCCAGATCAGCGGCACTGGCTACCACGAAGCCGCCGTGAAGGATCGGGGCTTGAGCGAAGTCCAGATATCGGCGGCAGTGCAGGGCGATTATCAAAGCTTGATTCGTTTCATCAATAGCCTGGAGCACTCTCCACGTTTTTACGTGCTCGACGGCTTGACTTTGACTTCGGAAACGTCCGGGGCTATCAAATTAAGTCTGACACTCCGAACGTATCTCCGCATTTGATGCCATGACGAAAAAGACTCGATACGAACTGTATGCGTTGGGGGCGCTGCTGGTTGTTCTCGCCATCGCCGCGTACTCCAGCCAATCGAGGAATTCCATGTTTACGGGCGCCAGTGCCAGCGACATCAGGTTCACCCCGCTGGATGTGCTCGATCCCTCGCTTCGACTCGATTTGCTCGACCGCATCCAGAAAGAAGAATACAAGGGCCAGCATCGCAATATATTCAGCGCCGAGCCATTGCCTCCTCCTCCGTCAGTGGTGGCGACCCAGCAGCCTGCGATGCCTGTAACGCCCCCGCCTCCTCCTCCGGTCACTGTGCCGGCGACTTTTTATGGAATTGTCACCGACTTGCGCACCGGCCAGAAACGCGCGTGTTTTTCTGCCAATGCGGATGACGTGTATATCGTCCCCGTAGGCGGAACGCTGCTCAATCAATTCCGCATCCTGACCATCGGCAGCAATTCGGTGGAACTAGAAGAGCTTGCTTCAGGCCGCCACACCACCCTGATGCTTGCGCAGCCGACGGACGAACCGCCGCCGCCGCAACAAGGACAGCCATGACGTCCCGTCCAACCACTTCAGTCAATATCCGGCGCGGGGAGAAAGGTTTCGCTCTGATCTTTGTCCTTTTCCTCGTCGCCCTTCTGATTGTCGGAGGTTCCGTGGCGTTTGTGAATCGTTTGACCGAGGGCAAGCGGCAAAAGGAAGCGGAGACGATCTGGCGGGGCCAGCAATATGCACGTGCCATCGGACTTTACTATCGCAAGTTCGGACGCTTCCCGACGAATGTCGACGATCTGGTGAAAGAACAGAATGGCGTTCGCTTTCTGCGCGAGGCGTACAAGAATCCCATGAACAAAGAAGACGGTTCGTGGCGCTTCATCTACGTCACACCCACGGGCCTGCTCATTGGCAGCGTGCGTTACACGTCGTTGCAGCAAATGGCTTTTCTCGACAGGCAACGCCAACTGGGCATTGCCACGGGTACTCCGGCTGCAGGAGGCTCGGGTGGAATTCCAGGGGCTACCACGGACAATTCGAGCGGCCAGCTGCCATCACAACCGCCCGGCCAGCCGTCAGCGCAACAGGGAGTCCTTGGCGGCTCCGGTGTTGCTCCCGGCAATATGCCCGTGCCTCCGGGCTTTTCAAGCTCGGCAGTGCAAGATGGCCAGCCGCAGAATGCGCTGGGGAGCCTGGGAACGTCTGGCAGCCAGGGTCTGCAGGCGCAAACGGGAACAAATCCGGGAATGAACGTCAACGAATCGTCTGATTCTTCCGGGCCGGTGATAGGCGGCTTCATCATTGGCGTAGCAGGGAAGTCGGATAAGTCTTCGATCAAAGTTTACAAAGGCGGAGTCACTTACAAGCAGTGGGAATTCATCTTCAACCCGCTTGAGCAAGTTCAAACGATAGGAACAGTATCGACCGTTATCGGAGCTCAGCAACAGGGAACTTCTCCGTTCGGCATTCCTCAGTCGCCGCAACCACAGCCTCCGCAACAGCCGCAAATCCCCCAACAGCAATAGCGCGGATTGTCAGTCGCGCGCGAACGAACGGGCGAACGCCCAGCGCGAATTCCGGCTGGAATTATCTCAGCGGGGTTGTGCGGGAGGCTGTTCTGCTTTCAGTTTCTTAAGCTTCTTGGTCACGCGGCGGATGTAATTTCTCGTTTCCGGGAACGGTGGCACGCCGCCATACTGTGCAACGCGTTGGGGACCTGCGTTGTAGGCTGCGAGCGCCAGCGGTAAATTGCCGTGATACTGGTCAAGCAGCGCTTTCAAGTAGCGCGTCCCGCCCGCAATATTCTGTGCGGGATCGAAAGCGTTGCTGACGGCGTACCGGTTGGCAGTCTGCGGCATCAACTGCATCAAGCCCATCGCTCTCTTGGAGGAAAGCGCGCGCGGCGCGAAATTCGATTCCGCGAAAATCACGCTCGAAATCAGGTTTTCGTCTACGCCGTTCCTCGCCGCTGCAGCGCGGATCTGCTTGGCAAAGGG
>DATNDO010000208.1:0-3192 GCA_035606955.1 Candidatus Angelobacter sp. | reverse complement strand
TCCCGTGCGCACATCCTCGCCTTGAACGATGGTCGTTTGTCCCACGCGCACGCCGGCCACATCGGTAATCGCATTGAGCGGACCCGGTTCATAAATGCCTGGATGAATGCCAAGGTCGCGCGCACGAGGCCGCGAATTGGGCGCATTGGCGTGCGACACCTGGGCGTACGCGGCCGGTGCAATCAAAACGACCGTCACCAGCAGCGTGACGGTAAGCGTGAGCAACGCATGAATTCTTCGCATGGCAGCCTCCCTGCGAATTGTATGTCGACTTATGAACCCTTCACGGATTTTTACAAGTTTCGCGCACGCTTGCAAAAAAACTGCAGCATAACTGAAATTGTTGCGGCGCACGCGCGCGTGCGTTACATTCGCCGCTTCGTTTCGTGCGTAATTGCCGCGACATCTGCGCGCCGCACAAGACGAACGCGAAAGCCAGAACACGAATCAGGAGAGAGCGCCGTCATGATGAAACGGATAGCTTTGATAGCTTGCATTCTAATTCTTGCAGCAAGCGCAGCGCCAACATTTGCCCAGACAGGCGCTCAAGTGCCGAACGATTCCAGTCGAGCGACCAAGGTGCCGGGCTCAGTGCCGCAAGACATGAAGGAATTCGTCGAGACGCCTGCGATTCCGGGTTACGAAGCAGATCTCGCCGCCAAAATCCGTGCGCGGCTGAAGGCCTTCTCGCCAACCACAGACAATCTGGGCGACGTAATTGTGACCATAGGCAGCGGCGGCCCGAAGCGCTTACTCGTCTCGCCCATGGACGAGCCCGGATACGTCGTCAGCAACATCACCGACGACGGCTACATTCAGCTTCAGCGCTTGCCTCAATTTGGCGAATTGCCCATGTTCAACCAACTTTATTCCGCGCAGCCCGTGGAAATTCAGGCACCTTCGGGAAAATGGATTAACGGCGTGGTGGCTGGGCTTTCCGTGCATCTATTGCCGGGACGTCTCCATCCGCCTGATCCCGCGGACATTGAAAATATGTGGGTGGATGTTGGCGCAACCTCAGGGGCTCAAGCGAAGCGTGTGGGCGCCGACCTGTTGAGCCCGGTTGCAATTGATCGCACGTTCTACGCCTTGGATTCGAATTTTTACGCATCGCCGGCCATTGGCGACCGCTTTGGCGATGTTGCGCTCGTGGAATTGTTGCGCCGGTTGGATGTGTCGAAATTGAATGGGACGCTGGTCGTGGCGTTCGTGGCCCAGCAATGGGCCGGTGCGCGCGGCCTCGAACGCATGCTCGATGCCGTGCAGCCTGACGAATTGATTTACGTTGGCCGCCTGACGGCCAGCCCGCCCATTCCCACGGAGCCAACCCTGCATCGCGGGCCGCGCCGCGACATGGGCAGCGACGTCCTGGTGGGCGAACAGGATCCCAACGCGAAATTTTCAGGATTAACCGCTGACCTGAAGAAAATCGCGGAGGAAAATAAAATTCCCATCGAACAGGATTATTCCGCGGCGTTGATGCCGCGCAGTTATTTGCCAGCACCGAAAACGCCCGCGCGCGCCGCCCATCTCGCGATTGCCACGGATTGGCCGGATACGCCCGCGGAAATGATCAGCGCCAAAGACCTGAACGATTTGACGGATTTGTTGCAAGCGTATTTGCAGGGATCGATCACAAAGTCCGAAGTTTCTGATGCCCGCGCGGCGGTGGATCCAGCTCCGATGAGCACGCCTCCAACAAACGAGCAAATTCTTTCGCGCCTCGTCGAAACCTATGGCGTGAGCAGCCACGAAACCCTTGTGCGCGAAGCTGTAAAGCAACTCCTCCCGAAATGGGCGAAAACCGAAACTGACGACGCCGGCAACTTGATTCTTCACGTGGCCAGCGCGCCGGCCAGCGCTCACGCGCCGAAAATCATGGTTGTCGCCCACACGGACGAAATCGGCTACATCGTTGAGGAAGTGATGCCCAATGGCACGCTCGCCGTCAGCGGCGGTGGCGGAATCTCCGATTTCTTTTTGGGACACGCGGCGCTCGTGCATACGAAGAGCGGCGCATCCGTTCCGGGAATTATGGAGCTTCCCGCTGGATGGGACGAGCCTGGATTTAAATGGCCGGCCGGGCGCGCGCTGATGTCGCACGTCGACGTGGGCGCGCGTTCTCCACAAGAAGTGGCGAAGCTGGGCATTGCCGTCGGAGATTTCATCACCATCCCCAAGAAATATCGCAGGCTCGCCGGGGCGCGCGCGAACGCCCGCAGTTTCGACGACCGCCTGGGTGACACAGCATTGATTTCTGCCGTGTGGGCGCTGGGGCCGAATTTGAAGGATCGCGATGTGACCTTCGTGTGGTCAACGGGTGAAGAACTGGGGCTTGTCGGAGCGGGAAAACTCGCCGCGCGCCTTGCGACAGAGGGAAAAGAGCCGGATTACGTTTTTGCCGTCGATACTTTCGTCAGCTCGGATTCGCCGCTTGAGTCGAAACGATTCGGCGACGCGAAGCTCGGCGAAGGGTTCGTAGTACGCGCCATCGACAATTCAAACGTTGTACCGCGCAAGCTTGAAGAAAAAATCGTCGCTCTCGCGCGCGCAAATCACATTCCCGTGCAATATGGAATCACGGGCGGGGGAAACGATGGCTCGGCATTTTTGCGATATGGCTCGATCGACATTGCACTCGGTTGGCCGCTGCGTTATTCGCATTCGCCCGGTGAAGTGATTGACTTGCGCGATTTGGACGCCCTCGCGCACATCGTCGGCGCCGTCGCGCGAAGCTGGTAGAAATTTAGAGCAAGTTTCTTCACAGTGTATCTTCGCGCAGGACTACGGCTCTTGCCGCCGCTGAAGCGCTCACAGGAATGGCGAGGAATCTATAAAGGATTTACTTCTTGCGGCCTGCCGCCACCAGCACTGGCGCTGTCTTGCCGCGTGTGGGCTTTTTCGTCCGGCGCTCTTCTTCGATCAGTGCGGAGATGCGTTCGCAGGAAATCCCGCGAGCCTGGAACCAGTCCCTCACATGCGACTGCGCGTGGCACACGGCGGTGCGAATAAAATCATTAGTGGCGACGACCCATTCGCTGGTGCCATCGCTGCGCTGGCCGCCCTCTTGCAGAGTCCAGCGATGTTCGATCGCGCCGCTGGGGCCCACGCGATATTCGTGGACACGGTCATAGGTGAGGCCTGGGATACGGAGCACGTTTATAGCCATGCGCACATTATAGCCGAAAAACG
>DATNDO010000197.1:0-10486 GCA_035606955.1 Candidatus Angelobacter sp. | reverse complement strand
GCGGAGCTTCCTACGATCTCGACAGCGGCGTCTTGCATTCAGGCCATAAATCGCTGCGAATTACGTTTGATGGCGCGGCGAATATCAATTTCCAGCATATTTTTCAGTATGCCTACGTCGCATCGCATCAGCGGTATCGATTTCTTGTTTACCTGCGCACAGAAGGAATTTCCGCCGGGGCCGGGATTCAATTCGATATTTTCGACCCACGCCGTCCCGAAGAACTGCAAGTCCTGACTCCCGCCGTTGTCGGCACCAAAGATTGGACACCTGTGCAAGTTGATTTCGAGAGCGGCACAGACACACAAATGCTGGAGATTTTGCTTCGCTGTGCGCCAGGCCCGGCGTTTGACAATCAACTGCGCGGAATCGTTTGGGTGGACGACGTGTCTCTCACGCCCATTACGCAAGGAACAAAGGGCGCCGAGCAGTGAGTGCTAGAAGGTGAGTCGCTAACGATGAGCGTGATTCGCGTCGGAATATGCAGCCTTCTAGCGTTTGCAGTGCTCACCGACGGAGGCGTTCCCGACTGGAGCACGGCAGTTCTCGAAATTGGCGCGGCACTGTTGTTCGTACTCTGGGGTTTTGTCACGGTGCGCCAGCGGCAAATAGATCTTCGCCCCAATTGGCTGTATTTGCCGGTGCTTGGCCTGATTGTATTTTGCGTAGCACAAACATTTTTGGGACTTTCAGCCTATCCTTATGCGACCAAGATCGAATTGCTCAAATGGATTGCGTATTTCGCGCTCGCTTTTCTGGCAGTGGAAGCCTTTCGCGATGGTGCGCAGCTAAAAGCATTCTCGGTTTTCCTGGTGAGCCTCGGATTTTTCGTCGCGCTTTTCGCAATCGCGCAAGCCTACACATTCAACGGAAAACTGTATTGGTTCGTGCCACTGCCGCAATCATCCGAGCCGTTCGGCCCGTTCGTGGACCGCGACCATTTCGCGGGCTTCATCGAGATGACCGCTCCCTTTGGCCTCGCGACGCTCCTCCACAGGACATGGCGCGGCGAGAAAGCAGCGCTCGTGGCGTTACTCACCGCAGTGCCGATTGCGGCGCTCATCTTATGCGGTTCTCGCGGAGGAATCGTTGGGTTTGCGTTCGCAGTCTTGTTCCTGATTTTCATATCGCGACGTCGCAGCATCGAAATCCGGCAGCTTTTCGCATTCGCGTCGCTGATGACTGTGTGTGGGGCGATCGTTTTCTGGTTTGGTGCCAGCGCGACGATGCAACGATTCGAAGCGCTGACTGTCAGCGACATCTCGCGCGACCAACGCGTCTCCATGGACCGCGACACCTTGAGAATTTTTCGGGACCATTACCCCACTGGAACCGGCCTTGGAACCTTGGAGACTGTCTTCCCGCAGTATGAAACCAACTACACTGAACGCGTCGTCGATCACGCGCACAACGATTACCTTGAGTTGCTGGCTGAGACAGGCATAATCGGCGGCCTTCTGGGACTAGCGTTCATCCTGCTGCTTTTCCGCCAAGGCTTCGCGAATCTGAATTCGCACGAATGTCAGCCCCGCCATGCTTTCTATGCGGGAGCGTTGGCTGCGTGCAGCGCGTTGCTGGTGCACAGTTTCGTCGATTTCAATCTGCACGTTCCCGCCAACGCCTGCCTTTTTCTTCTTTTAGCCACACTCGCGTCAGCAGGCAAGCGGTTGCACGATACTTGGAGCGCGGAACCGAATGTACCGAATTGGCAGGCGGGGAAAAGCGAGGAGCTAAATCGAGGAATTATTCGGCGAATCGCCCGGCTGCGGCGACTCGGTAGCGCATTGAGGCGTTGGCACCTTGGTAGAAATCACGGATGCAATTGACAACGATTTCCACTTGCTGGCCTGTTGTCTCCGCGCTCATCGGGAGCGACATTATTTCCCTGCACATTTTTTCCGTCTCCGCAAGCCCGGGATTTTGCAGACCCAGCCGTTCATGTTTCCACATCGGCTTTGGCCAATGCACCAGAGTCTCGATGCCGTGCTTCGTCAAGTGTTCACGCAAACGATCTCGTGCTTCAGTCCGAATCACATAATTCTGAAAAACGTCGCGTCGAGCAGCTTGGTCGAAATGCGGCAGACGCAATTCTGAAATGCCTTGCAAGCCTTCCTGATACAAAGCGGCAATACCGCGTCGATGCTCGATCCATTTCGAAAGATAGTTGAGCTTTACATTCAGGACGGCCGCTTGGGCACAGTCCAGCAAAGCAGTTTCCCCGTGATAATGGTATTCGCCGGTCTCGCGGTCCTCTCCGTTATAGCGAAGACGGCGCACCATGCGCGCGACGTCAGCGTCGTTCGTGGTGATCGCCCCGCCATCGCCGAATCCTCCCAAAATTTTAAAAGGGAAGAAGCTGAAGCAGCCGGTCAGGCCGAGCGATCCGGCCTTGCGGCCATGAAGTTCCGCGCCCAGCGCTTGCGCAGAATCTTCTATAACAATTAATTTATGCTTCTCGGCGATTGCCACGATGCGATCCATCTGGCAAACCCGCCCGTTGAGGGATACCGCAATAACCGCCTTCGTCCGCGTCGTAATCGCGGCCTCAAACGCATCTGCGTCCATGTTGTAATCGTTGCCAACTTCGACCAGCACCGGCTGCGCGCCTACGTTTACGATCGCGGAAACAGTCGCGACAAACGTATGCGCCACGGTGATGACTTCGTCTCCCGCTCCAACACCGGCCGCCTGCAATGAAAATTGCAGCGCGTGATACCCGCTGTTCAACCCGACGGCATACTTGACGCCTACGAACGCTGCCAGCCGCGCTTCAAAATCACGAAGTTGGTGACGATCAATCAAGTCGCCGTTCGAAAGGCAATCGATGATCGCTCCATCGATTTCGGGTTTTAAGTGCAGATAGTGCGCGCGTGGATCCACGAACGGCACACGATATGTCATTTTAGTCCTTCCGATCTTCGCGATCTTTTTCTTGCGCTAATTCGCAAGTCATGCGCGGGAGGAAGCCAACTCCAAAACCTGCATGGCTGACTCGACGATGCCCTCAACAGATAAAGAATACGACTTTGTCAGGAATTCCCTGCTTCCGACTGCGGTAAACGCCGATGGAAGGCCCATGCGTTTAAAGCGGACGTGGCAACCAGCGGATTCGGCAAGCACCTCGGCAACCGCGCTTCCCAGTCCGCCAATAATGCTGTGCTCCTCGACGGTGATAATCGCGCGCGTCCCTCTTGCGGCTTCGAACACCGCGTCCACGTCCAGCGGCTTAATCGTATGCATGCTCAGGACACGCGCCGCAATCCCCTCTCGCGCCAGTTGCGTTGCCGCTTGCGTGGTTGCATGAAGCATTGTGCCCGTTGCAATCAACGTGACATCATCACCGTCCGTAATTCGAATGGCTTTGCCAATCTGAAAATTTACATCACCTGAATACACCAACGGCTCGCCCGACCTCCCCAACCGCAAGTACGCGGGTCCAGCTCGAGCCACCAGCGCTCGTGTCGCCATCTCTGCCTCGATCGGATCGCCGGGCGCGACAACCGTGATTTCCGGCAGCGCCCGCATCACTGCAATATCCTCCGTCGCATGATGGCTCGCGCCTAGCGCACCGTACGCGAGCCCGCCTCCGACGCTCACGATTTTTACATTCGCATTGTGATAACAGCAGTCGTTTCGTATTTGCTCTAAACAACGAAGAGTCGGAAAGTTCGCAATCGAATATGTGAAGACTACTTTCCCGCACAAAGCCATCCCGGCCGCGATTCCCGTCATGTTTTGTTCGGCTACTCCGGCGTTTACAAACTGACCCGGAAACTTCGCGGCAAACGGCTCGACAACGCCGAATCCCAAGTCGCCGGTAACCAGGCAGACGCGCTTGTCCTCTTCCGCCAACACCATAAGGCTGCGGACGAACGCTGACCTCACGAAGCGCTGCTCAATTCAGCAATGCTAGCTTTGAATTCCTCGTCATTCGGCGAACGGTAATGCCATAGCAACTCATTCTCCATGAAGCTCACTCCCTTTCCTTTGACGGTACGGGCGATGATGCAACTGGGACGGTTGCGCTCGAAAGGAACCTGCCGCAGCGCACATTCAATTTCTTGCAAGTTGTGGCCGTCAATTTCTCGAACGGCCCACCGACACGCGCTCCACTTTTCGGCGAATGGATGCAGGTCCAGAACGTCATCGACGCCTCCGAGGCTTTGAATCTTGTTGTAGTCGACAATGGCGACCAGATTTTCGAGCTGATGGTGGCCCGCGAACAAAACCGCCTCCCACACAGATCCTTCATCGCACTCGCCATCACTGAGCAATGTGAACACGTGAAACGGGCGGGCCTCGCGTTTCCCTGTTAAGGCCATGCCGCACCCGAGCGAAAGGCCGTGGCCGAGCGATCCGGTTGAAACCTCCACGCCCGGGACCGAATGCATCGCGTGACCACCCAGCGCGGAACCGTCTTGATAAAAAGTATCCAGCCAGCTCTTCGGAAAAAATCCCTGTTCCGCCAGCACCGCATAGAGAGCGGCGCACGCGTGTCCTTTGCTGAGGATGAACCGGTCGCGCTCCGGCCACGTAGGCCGCAACGGATCAAAACGCAGAATCCCCCCATACAGAACGGCCAGCAGGTCAACCGTCGAAAAACACGAGCCTATATGCGAACTCTTCGCGCGATGAATCATGCGCGCTGTAGCGATTCGAATCGTGCGAGCAAAGCCGGCCAGGTCGCGGTCACCGGATATTGTTTCCGGCGCACGCGCGGCCGTCAGCAAATGCTTACTCGATTGCATCGCTGCTCGCCCCGCGGAATACGACAGCCAAGGTCTCGAACAAAATCCGCATATCGTCAAAAAATGAATGGCTTCGCGCGTACTCGAGTCCCAACCGGATTTTCTCCGGGCGAATTTTTTCCCAGTACGCCTGATGCGCATCGGGACTGCCCTTCAAAATCTCACCTTCGTTGCGAAATCTCAGCGACGCCCAGTCCGTGATTCCCGGAAAGACGGATAGCAATTGCCGCTCTTCCGCCGAATAAAGCTCCACTTCGGGAAGAATCTCCGGCCGAGGGCCCACAATACTCATTTCGCCCTTCAACACATTCAGCAATTGGGGAAGCTCGTCCAGTTTATATTTCCTGAGAATCCGGCCGGCGCGCGTGACTCGCGGATCATCTTCCGCCGTGGATGGGCCTCCCGACTCTTCCGCATCGACGACCATGGTGCGGAATTTCAAGATCAGAAACGGATTCCCCCAACGCCCTGCGCGCCTGCTGCGGTAGATTGCCGGACCTCGCGAATCCAGTCTGATGATTAGCCCAATGAAAATCAGTAAAGGCCATACAACACTCAATGCTGCAGTCGATGCGACTACGTCAAACACTCGCTTGATCATCAGAGCCTCCCAAGACAACTCCGATCAACGTCCAATCAAATGCCACTGCGAACAATCACAACTCAGTCTTTGTTGCAACAGTCTAAGCCGGCTTAATTTTTGCCCTCCACAAAGCGTTCGACATGAACTTACGATTGCATACGAGCTTCATCACTGCGTAAAGCGAGCCGAACCCGTACGCAAAGTGACGAATCCCAAGAACAAGAGGTAACAAGCAGGCATAGCGAAAATCGTGCTTGCGCCAGGCGATGTGAATCGATGAGACAAGGCTAGCCGCAACGTAGATTCCCATCATCGCCACCAGCAAGAAGCGCAAGGGCTCCAGCCAGATTCCAAGTATCGACGAAAGAATGATGGCGCCCGTGAACGCGCCCGGCACCAGATGCCGAATGCGTACTGGCACTACCTCACTATGCGCAAACGGCAAAATTGCCCACATGCCGTCGTCGAAATTGTGCCGGGCAAACGATTTCAGATCCGGAGACGCGTAGTAGCAACACCGAATCGTCGGATCCAAAAGAATTCGCCCCCCGGCCTTCCGCAAACGCTGATTGAACTCCATGTCCTGCGTTCGCATCAGACGCTCATTGAACAGCCCGATTCTCTCGAACACTTCTCTGCGGTAACAACCTCCGAAAACGGTGTCTGTGGCGATCACCTGTTCGGTTCCAACGCGAAAATCAGAATTCCCGACGCCGAATGGGTGGCTCATACTCGCGGCAATGGCTTTCGCGACTAGCCCGTCATGGGCTGGAAGCGTTTCCATCGCGCCGCCGATATTGTCCGCTTCATGCTTCCGCAGACCTTCCACGCACAGGCGTAAATAGTCACGCGCCACGCGTGCGTGGGCGTCGATGCGGAAAACAATTTCGCCGCGCGCATGACTGATTCCCAAATTCAACGCCGCCGGCGTTATCAATCGCGGATTGCGAAGCCCTTTCACTTCTGGACGCTCGCGAGCGATGTCGCCAACAATATTCCAGGTCTGATCATCGCTCATGCCGTCTACAACGAGAATTTCCAGTTTGTCCCTGGGGTAGTCGTTCGCGACAATCGATTCGAGGCAGCGTGCGATAAATCGAGCTTCATTCCGGCACGGCACAATCACACTCACGCGCGGAAGCGAATTCGAACTTCGATTATGTTCTATTGCCATCGAGTGAGAGGGACTGCTACTGAACCGCCAGCGCGGCTTCCGGGACAGGCCTGCGAGACGACGACTTCAATTGCTCGAGCCAAATGCTCGTGCCGACGAGCTTGAACCACTCGTTTTCGGTCAAACTGCCACTACTTCCCTTTTCATACACTTTGAATTGCGCGAGCAGTCGGTCCATTTCGAAGAATTCTGACAACGGGCTACCTCGCTGCGAGAGCAATTCTTCGATTTGCGGCGCCAAATCCGTCTTGAACCATTGACGTGCTGGTGTTTCGAATCCGCGCTTTTTCTTCTGCCAACAAATCTCCGCAGGCAACAGTCCGTCCATCGCGCAGCGCAGCGAATACTTTGTGAATCCATTTTTCAATTTTGTGCGCGCCGACGTTGACAACACCGCTTCGACCAGCCTGTGATCCAGAAACGGCAGCCTCGCTTCCGTGCCCGCCGCCATCGAATTGCGGTCTTCCCAATGCAGCAAACATGGCAGACTGAATTCGCTGATATCTCGCCATAGCCGGCGATTTAAGCCCTCGCTTCCGTCTAAGTCAATTGTCTCCGCAGTCTGATTCCGCATCTCCGGAACACTGAACTGCCACATTCCCATCATCCGGTTTCTCAGAAACGGACCTACATATCTCCGGCCCTGAGCAAGATTCCATCGGTTCACACCATTCTCTCGAAAGTAACTTCCCGCTGAAGCGGCGAAACGCAACCATCGGCCGCGCGCAATTAACTGCCGCAGCCACATGAAATAAAATTTGTCATACCCCGCAAACAGTTCGTCACCACCTTGTCCATTGAGGAGAACAATCGTGCCATCTTCTCTCGCCATTTCGAACACGCGCGACGATGCAAAGGTCGAAGCGCCGCCCGTCGGCCCGTCTTGCGAATGAACAAAGGCATGAAGCCTTTCCCATAAATCGTGGGCGCGGAATGTCGAATGAGCGTGTTGTACGCCCGCTCGTTTAGCAACCTCTTCGGCGGAGCTCAATTCATCCTCTGAGTATCCCGGAAAGGACATGGTGTAAGCGGCCAAGGAAGCGGGGTCAGATACTTGCGCCGCCGCAAGAGAGCAAATCGCCGTCGAATCGAGTCCGCCGGACAGGCAAATTCCCACTCGCACATCGCTGCGCAATCGCAACCGGATTGAATCTCGAAGCAGAAATGGCAGTTCTTCACCAAACCATTTGTCGCGAGACGCATCCAAATCGTCCGTGATTTCCGGCATCCAATAGCGATATGGCCCGCGCACTCCGCCGCGAATGTCTATCTCCATCCAGTGGCCCGCTCGAAGTTGTTTCACGTGCGCATAAAATGTGCGTTCATCATGATCCTGCAGCGACAGTAACAAAAAATCCGCCAGCGCCGACCGGTCGACCTCGCGCTCGAATTCGCTATCCTCCAGGAATTGCTTCAGCTCTGACGCGAAAACGAATCGGCCGTTGTAATGCGCGTAATAAAGCGGCTTCTCGCCAAACCGGTCGCGCGCCAGAAACACTCGCTCGCGCCTTCCATCCCAAATGGCCAGCGCAAACATTCCGTTGAGCCGTCCAAGACACTCGCTCCCCCATTTTTCGTACGCTGCCAGCAAAACCTCGGTGTCGCTTTCCGTAGTAAAACAATGATCCGCGGCCAATTCGGCGCGCAGCTCCCGGTAGTTGTAAATTTCGCCATTCCAAATGATCCATAGCTCCGTGCCGCGCAAATTCATCGGCTGGCGGCCTGCCTCCGAAAGATCCAAAATGCTGAGGCGCCGGCTCCCGAGTCCGATTCCGTATTCGCGCGCGTGTTGCCGTTCTTTCCAGCGCCGCCAGTATCGCCAGCGTTCCGTACATTTTTCGAAAGGCGCGAGGCTCACAAATCCCCAATCGTCCGGGCCGCGATGACGCACACTGTGCGTTCCAAACCATAGAAGGTCCGGATCCACCCCGTGCTGTGAAACCATGCCGAATATTCCGCACATCTGTTTTATGCTCCCACGGCCATCGCAGCCCGCGCTTTGTCTTGATATTTCTTGGCGACCGATTCCAAACAGCATTTCGCTGCATCGCTAACTCGCCCAGACGAAATTTGGCGGATGCAGTCGCACGGCGTCCATCGCCCTCGAAAACATGGATGGCAGGGCGTCGCTGGACACAACGCGATTCCCCCGTTGCTACGAGGCGCCCGCCTGGTCGCTGAAGTCGGGCCAAATATGCTCACTGTTCGCGTTCCAACCGCAGCGGCCATGTGCATCAACCCTGTGTCCCCAGAAATGAAAACGTCGCAGCGGCCGAGCATCGCAAGCGTTTGTCGTATGCTCCACCGGCCGGTTCCTTCGAGCCACGGAATGCCTGCAACCGTTTCGGCAACCTCTGCTGCAGCGGGCCGCTCATCCGCGCTGCCGAAACTCACGATCTGGAGTCCGGCAAAATCCTCGTGCACATTTTGAATTGCCGAACCGAAGTTTTCAGATGGCCACCGCTTTGACGGCACCACAGACGAACACTGAATTCCAATAAGGGGCCGCCCGTCGGCAAATCTCGCGCGCGCCAGCTCAGATCCCGCCCACGAAATCTCGTCAGCCGTCAATCGAATCGACGGCGGATCGAGCGGCGTATCAAATCCGAGGGCTGCGGCTATTTTGTCCGCGGTTTCAAGATAAGGTTCGGTCCAGCTTGCTTCCGCCGAAAAGTTCAGGAAGTGGCTGTATGGAGCGGATGCTTCTCCGAACGCATAACGCGCGCCGGTCAAATATTTCAGTAAAACGAGTTTGCCCGGCGACATTTCAGGAGCACACACAATCAAATCCGACTTCCCTGCGAGCTTCGCCCATAGATTCATCAATCCGGCCGCGTCACGGCGCAACTCCCCGACAAAAATCGGGATCATCTGCAACTTTTCTTCTCGAACCAGCTCATAGTGCTGCCGCGTGGCAAACAAAACGCGGACCGGCCACTTGCACTCACTCCAGTTGCACACCGCCTTGAGGAGCGGCAAGCTCTGGACAACGTCGCCGAGCCCCTGGCAATCGACGAACAAAACGCCGCGCCGTGGGCGAATTGCAGCGCGATGCATGACCTTCCGATTCGTGTGCCTATCCGATGACAAACAAATCTAAAGTTGGACTCTCTGATTTCGAAGCAGTCAGGCTGGCAATGAATTGTCTTGAGCGCCAAACGGCGCATTGGCAGCAATCAACCCTGTGGGGGAGGAGGAACGCGCCATGTTTCTGATGCTTATCAGCAGGTATGCCGCCGCAACCACGCCGTACCCAAGAAGAAGGGTATAAATAAGCCCCAAAATTCCTTCGTCCGCGGAGAATCCGCCGAACAGCACAAAAAAAACGTATCCAACGTGCCAGTATATTGAACTGCTTCCACTTGTTGTCGCGCGTCGAAACCAGCCGAGAAACAACCCCGCCGCAAACAAATATTCCACGAGGCTGATAATTCCGTTGTCCGCCATCATCGACCCGACCAGCGTCGGCGCTGGAGTCTCCATGGGAAACGAATGAAAATCCGAATACATCATGAACCCCAAGCCACGAAACGGGTGGTCTGGCTTATCGCGGTAAACAAAGCGCGGCACCCAGCTGGTCAGCGCATACACGCCAACTTTCGAGCCCTCAAATAAATATCGGTTGTCGGGCAGCGTATTCACGAACTGGCAATATCCGCGGTAGAGGCTGTCGTCTCCCCAGCGCGTCGCAGCAGTCGCAGTCGCCATTTGCACAAGGTTGCTGATCGTCGCGGGCTCCCCCGAACGGTGGAGCACTTTGGGCAGGAACCACGTCTTCGCTCCCATTCCCAGGAACGCGATAGCCAGTGCTGCTGCAACCATTCGGAAATTGAGCAACGATTTAAGAAATGGGCGGTTGTACACCAACAGGACCATTCCGGCCCAGAGAATCGGTTCCTCCAGCCCGCCTTTATTTGTCCGCAGAAAGAACGACACAAACATCATCGCCGCCAGCACCGCGAAGAATCGCCCTCTGTTCCG
>DATNDO010000195.1:0-9511 GCA_035606955.1 Candidatus Angelobacter sp. | reverse complement strand
CGCCGCTGCCCGCTCTTCTCCACCCATCTGCCTTGCAACCAGCCGCGTCTTTCCAGCCGATAAAGCAGCGGATAAAGCGAAGCCACATGGAAGCTCAATTTTCCATCGGATCGTTGCTCGATAAGTTTGCTGATTTCGTAGCCGTGACGCGGACGCGGTTCGACGAGGGACAGAATCAGCAACTCGGCGCTGCCCTTTTTCCGTTCCAGTCCTGAAGCTGTTGCTCCCATATGTGGCATCGCAACATATTGAACTCCCACTGACGCCCGCAGGTCAAGTGAAATGTTAGGGGGATTTGGGTCGCGCAAGAAACGGAAAGTCTAAGCGTGCTCGGCGTTAGTGGGCGCACCGCAGCGTCGCCCGCAGAAGCTTTCGACTCTCAACTCTCAACTATCGACTATGAACTACTCGTATCGCAGCGCCACCATCGGATCCACCCGCGTCGCACGCCGCGCAGGAATGTAACACGCTGCCAGCGCCACCAGCGTCAGCAGCACAGCGACCGCAATCATCGTCGCTGGATCATTTGCATGGACGTTGTAAAGCATCGATTCCAGATAGCGCGTCACGCCCGCCGCCACACCAATTCCCACCGCTGCGCCCACAACCGCCAGCAGAATTCCCTGCCCCACGACGAGCCGCAGCACGTCCTTCTGCTGCGCCCCGAGCGCCATGCGAATCCCAATTTCCCGCGTCCGCCGCGCGACTTCATACGAAAGCAGTCCGTACAGCCCAATGCACGCCAGCACCAGCGCCAGCACTCCGAAAAATCCCGAAAGCCGCGCAATCATCCGCTCCTGAAAAAGCAGTTGGTCGATCAGCTGCGTTTGCGTGTGGACGTCGAAGATCGGCAGGTTGCTGTCCATCTGGCTCACCACACCGCGTATCATTGGAGTGATCGCCGCAGGATTCATTCGGGTGCGCACCGCAAAGCTCGTATTGCCCCCGCTCGACGGCACGTACATCGTCGGCTCGATCGGACTCCGCAAGTCTTGATATTTTGCGTCGCTCACCACTCCAACAATCATCCATCCGGGAGCCGCCCAGTCTCCTTTTGCCGGGTCGGCATCTCTTTCGCCGAAACGCTGCCCCAGCGGATTCACCTTCGGGAAATATTTCTGAAGGAATCTTTTGTTGACAATCACGGGCACTGCTGCCTCATTCGCCGCGCTCTCTGAAGCCGCCGCAACTCCTGCGGGAGCTGCGATACCCGCTTCCTTTGCTTCCACTGCCGCGCTCCGCTGTTCCTCCTTTTCTTGCGCCGCTTCCGCGCCGGCGAAATCCGCCGAAGTAAAATTCCGTCCCGAGAGCAGTCGCATGTGCATCATGGAAAAGAAATTCGCGCCCACCGGAAGATAATCCGCATCCGCTTCCTCGTCCTTCGGCGTGCCCTGCAGGTGGAAGCCCGTGTCCCACAAACTGCCGCTCAGCAGCGTCATGTTGGAATAGCTGACCGACTCCACTCCCGGAATCGCCGCCAGCCGATCCTGCAAATTCCGGTAGAACACGTCAATTTGCGGCGTTTTGTATCCGATAAGTGTTGGATCCAAACCGAACGTCAGCAGATTCCGTGTATCGAATCCAGGATCCACGTTCTTCAGATTTTGCAGCGTCCGCACCAGAAGTCCCGCACCCACCAGCACCACTACGGCCAGCGCCACTTGCGCGATCACCAGCCCATTGCCCAGAGTCAACCATTTGCCGCCCGCCCGTCCCTCTGCGACGGAGCTGCCCGTGCCTTCTTTCAGTGCCGGCGTCAAATCCACACGCGTCCCGCGAAACGCAGGCGCGAGCCCGAAAATAATTCCTGTAAGCACGGAAGCGGCGAGCGTAAACGCGAGCACGCGCCCATCGATTCCCGGCGCAAATCCAAATGGCCGGTCCGAATTGCTTGCAATCAGCGAAACGATTGCCTGAGTTCCCCAAACGGCAAACAGAATTCCCAGTGCTCCGCCAATCGTCGACAGCAGAATGCTCTCCGTCAGCAATTGGCGCACGATCCGTCCGCGTCCCGCGCCCAACGCCAGCCGCACGGCTATTTCTTTTTGCCGCGCCGTCGCGCGCGAAAGCAGCAGTCCGGCCACATTCGCGCAAGCAATCAACAGCACAATTCCCACAGCCATCATCAGAACGTACAACTCCGTGGAAATCTGCGTCGTCTCTCCGGTCAGCCCGGATTGTGCCGGAAGCGCCGCGACAGTCGGATCATCTGCGGGCTTCGCGAGCGGTTTCGCTCCGTGCAGCATGTCGTTGCGGAAGAGTCCCGTCACCTCTGCCTGCGCTTGCCCGCTACTCACGCCCGGCTTCAGCCGTCCAATAATCACCAGCCACCAGCTGTAAACGTCCGTAGCCCGCGCCTTCACCCACGGGTGGGGACTCAATTGAGCCAGCGAGGAAAGCGGCACCCACACGTCGTAAATGCGTCCGGGACTCAGGCTGTCAAATCGCGCATCGGCCACGCCGATAATCGTAAACGGAATGTTGTTCAGCCGGACCGTCTTGCCAATCGCGGACGGCGAGCCGCCGAACTGTGTCTTCCAATACCCGTAATTCAGCACCACCACGGCCGGCGCCGAAACCGAATCATCGTTCGGTGCAATCAGCCGTCCCGTTGCCGCCCGAATCCCGAGCGTGGGGAAAAATGCCCCGGAGACGCCTTGCGCCGAAAGCACGCTCGCCGTGCCATTTCCGCTGAGGTCAAGCTGGCCCCCATATGCAAACGCCGCGACGCTCGAGAAGGCCTTCGCCTGCGCGGCGACGTCGTGAAAAAACGGCTCCGAAAACGAGCAACTGGATTGCGGTCCGGTGCGTCCGCGCTGCTGGTTGCAATCGCCGTAACTGCTGCTGCTGTGAATGTCCGGCCTCCCGCGCGTCGTCCACTTCAGCAGCACCAGGCTCTGCGCATCCTGCACCGGCAACGAACGCATCAGAATCGCGTCAATCATGCTGAAAATCGCGGTGTTCGCGCCGATACCCAGCGCCAGCGTCAGTATCGCCACCGCCGCAAATCCCGGCGACTTTGCCAGCATCCGAAAGCCGTAGCGCAGGTCTTGCAGAAGAGTCCTCATCGCACACCCCTAAATAACGTTGTTCAATAACTCTGCAGATGGGAGACCGAACGCGAGATTCCGTACCTTGCTAAAAATAGGGAGGTTCCGGAGCAATAAGTGGCGCGCTTCATATATTCAATGTCCGATGGCGAGACGTCCATCTCGAAACCACACACCCTTCGCCCGACTCGCTCATAATGCAACGCATGTTATCCCTCCCGCCCCGAGGAACGAAGGGAACCCGGCGTGCCCTGACCGAGGAGGGGGACCTGCTCCTGCTTTTCGCTGACCACTGGCCACTGGTCACTAGCCACTGCCTTACTCCCTCACTCATACCTCAGCGCCGCTATCGGATCCAGTCGTGACGCTCGCCGCGCCGGCAAAAAGCTCGCCGCAAATCCAATCAGCGCCAGAATAACTACCGCCAGCGCCAACGTAAGCGGATCCCGCGCCTTCAACCCGAACAGCAGCGAACTCGCCGCCTTGCTTCCCGCCAGCGTCAATCCCGCGCCAACGACAACGCCAATGCCGATCAGAATGCCCACTTCACCCAGAATCAGCCGTACCACACTTCCGCGCTGCGCTCCCAGCGCCATGCGAATGCCGATTTCATTAGTGCGTTGCGCGACGGTGTAGGAGATCACACCATAAATTCCGATGGCCGCGAGCAAAATGGCCAAGCCGCCGAAAAATCCGCACAGCGTGGCCATCAATTCATCCTGGACCAGCGATTCCCGGATCTGCGTGCGCAGCAGCTTGAACTGAATGTCAATTTCGGGATTCACTCCGGTAATCGTGTCCTTCACCGAGCTAAGCAACCCCGTCATTCCACCGCGCGAGCGAATCAGAAACGTCGCGCCGGGATAAACGAACGGCGCCGCAAGCTGCATCCGCGGGAAGTACATGACCGGCACCATCTGGTCGTGCATATCGTTGTAAACCGAATCCTTCACTTCTCCGACGATGTTGTAATACCGCGGCGGTTTTCCCGGATTGTTCCACACGCGAAATCGCATGCCGATGGGATTCTTCGCGCCGTTCAGAAACTGCTTTACGAAGGTCTGATTCACAATCGAGACTCCCGGCGAGTTGGCGCTGTCCTGGGAATTGAAATCGCGCCCCGCCAACATCGTGTTTTCGATGGTCTCGAAATATCCCGCGCTGACGTAGTCTTCCCACGACGCGCCGTGCGGATGGCCGCCTTTGTCGTCGAGTATCCAATCGTTGCTGCTGCTTCCGCTGACCGGCGAGCGGATCGAGGTCGCGGCGGCAGCGACTCCCGGGATCGCGCGGATGCGTTCCAGCAGGTCTTGCGTAAATGGTTGCTGCTGCGCCGTGGCTATGTTCAGTCGCGTAAAATCCACGTTCGCAATCAGGATGCCGTTTTCCTGGAAGCCGGGATCGCGCGTCATCAAGTTGCGCAGGCTGCGCGTGAACAGCAACGCGCCTGCCAGAAGCACCAGCGACAGTGCCACTTGCGAAGCCACCAGGATTCGCTGCAGGCGGAAACGTTCGCGCCCTGCGGTCATCCCGCGCCCTCCCGTTTTAAGAACCGCGCCCGGAGGTATGTTGCCGGAGCGCAGAGCGGGAGCCAGGCCGAAGAGCAATGTGGTAAGAATTGCCAAACCCCCAGCGAAGCCGAGCACGCGCCAGTCCGTCGGCATATCCAGAAAAACGGGATTATCCGGTGTGCTGATGAAAGCGACCAGCGACTTGCTCAGCGCCGCGGCCAGAAATCCTCCACATACCGCGCCCGCAACGGCGAGCAGCGCGCTTTCGGAAAGCAACTGGCCAATCAGGCGCGCGCGTGAAGCGCCGAGAGCCAGCCGCACAGCCACTTCCCGTTCGCGCGAACTGGCGCGAGCCAGCATCAAGTTGGCCAGGTTGGCGCACGCGATCAGCAGCACCAAACCCGAAAGGCCGAGCAAAAGCCAAAGCGGGTTGGAGGCGTCATCACGCATCTGCGAAAATCCATTCTCCGCGGGACGTGTTTCGAGTGTGTACCCAAGATAGTGTTTGACGCCCTCCGCGTCATACTGCGGCGGAATCGTTTCGTGGAGTGCGCCGGGCATGATGGTGTTCATCTGCGCGGTGGCGCGCTGCAGCGCCCAGCCGGGCTTCAGCCTGCCGAACACGGAGAGCCACCACGTCTCGCGCGGCCTGTCGCCAGTGATGAAGCTGAACTGCCCGGGACGGACAATCGGTTCGGCGCAAATGGGAAGAGCGATATCGAAGCGGTCGCCGACGGAAACTCCGTAAAAACTCGGCGGCGTCACGCCCAGAATCGCGAACGCATGGCCGTCCAGCGTAAGCGTTTTGCCAATCGCCGACGCGCTTCCGCCGTACCGTCGCTGCCAGAACGAGTAGCTCAGGTCCACTCCGCCTGCGCACCCTGTCTGGTCATCGCTCGAAGAGATCAGTCGTCCAAGGAACGGCGGCACACCCAGCGTGCTGAAGAAATCTCCGCTGGCGTATAGCACTTGGGCCATGTCCACTTCCCCGCCCGTGGCCAGGTTATGCCGGTTGCTGCCCCACGCGGCGATGGACGAGAACGCCTGCTGTCGCTGCTCGACTTGCTTCCACAGCGGGAAAGTGAATTCCGCATACGGCCCGTTAAAGTTCCCCGAGCCCCAATGATTCTTGTTGATGTGCACGATTGCGAGAGTAGTGGGATCTTTTACGGGCAACGTGCGCAGACGCACAGCATCAATCAATTGAAAAATCGCCGCGTTCGCGCCAATCCCCAGCGCCAGCGTCAGTATCGCCACCGCCGCAAACCCCGGCGACTTCGCCAGCATCCTCAACCCGTAGCGCAAATCTTGCAGAACACTGTTCATCGTTCACCCCGTCGTGTTAGACGAAGAAGTTCCGGATCGGCCCCTACTGCATCTGCTGACTCACGCCTGGCTTTTCTCGCTCGCCACTGCCTCACTCATATCTCAGCGCCACCATTGGATCGAGCCGCGACGCCCGTCGCGCCGGCAAAAAGCTCGCCGCAAATCCAATCGCCGCCAGAATAACCACCGCCAACGCCAACGTAATCGGATCCCGCGCTTTCAAGCCGAACAGCAGCGAACTGGCCGCCTTGCTTCCCGCAAGCGTCAAGCCCGTCCCCACGACAACTCCAATCGCAATCAGAATCGCCACCTCGCCCAGAATCAGCCGCACCACACTTCTGCGTTGAGCACCCAGCGCCATGCGAATGCCGATTTCGTTCGTCCGCTGCGCCACCGTATACGAAATCACGCCGTAGAGTCCTATCGCTGCCAGCAGCACCGCCAGCGCGCCGAAGAATCCGCACAGCGTGGCCATCAATTCATCCTGCGTCAGCGTCTGTCGGATCTGCGTGCGCAGCACTTCGAAGTCGATGTCGATCTCAGGATTCACGCCCACAATGGTGCCCTTGACCGCATCGAGCAGCCCCTTCATGCCTGTTTGCGAGCGGATCAGGAATGTCGCGCCGGGATAAATAGCCGGCGGCGCAAGCTGAGTGCGCGGGAAATACATTACAGGCACCATCGGCTGATGCATGTCGTTGTAGACCGAGTCCTTCACTTCACCGACGACCGTGTAATACCGAGGTGTTTCGCCCGGCGAAGTCCACACTCGGAACCGCTTGCCAATCACATCTTTTGTCCCGTCCAGGAACTTATTCACAAACGTCTGATTCACAATGGACACGCGGGGCGAACTGACCGTGTCGTTGGAATTGAAGTCGCGGCCCATGAGCATTGGATTCTCGATGGTTTGAAAATACCCCGAACTGACGTAATCCTCCCAAGCCGAGTGACCACTGTCGTTTCCCGTCAGGCTCAATATCTCATCATTCGAACTATTTCCATTCACGGGAGAGCGCTCCGAAATGCCTGCTGCCGCCACTCCGGGAATCGCGCGGATGCGTTCGAGCAAATCGCGCATAAACGGCTCCTGCTGCGCTGTAGGTACTTTCAGCCGGGTGAAATCCACGTTGGCGATAAGCACGCCGTTTTCCTGGAAACCCGGATTGCGCGTCATCAAGTTGCGCAGACTGCGCGTGAAGAGCAGCGCTCCGGCGAGCAACACCAGAGAAAGAGCCACCTGCGATGCGACGAGAATTCTTTGCAGCCGGAATCGTTCCTTCCCCACTGTCATTCCGCGCCCGCCCGTCTTCAAAACCGCTCCCGGCGAAGCGCTTCCGGCGCGCATTGCCGGCGCCAGTCCAAATAAAATTGCCGTCAGAATCGCAAGGCCGGCCGCAAATCCAAGTACCCGCCAGTCCGTCGGCATGTCGAGAAAAATCGGATTATTTGGCGTGCTGATAAACGCAACCAAAAATCGGCTGAGCCCTGCCGCCAAAAATCCTCCGCACACCGCTCCCGCGATGGCCAGCAGCGCGCTCTCCGAGAGCATTTGCCGAATCAACCGTCCACGCGTCGCTCCGAGAGCCAGACGCACCGCGATTTCGCGTTCGCGCGCGCTCGTCCGCGCCAGCATCAAGTTCGCCAGATTCGCGCACGCAATCAGCAGCACCAACCCCGAAAGTCCCAGAAGCAAAAAGAGCGGATCGGAAGTCTCTTCCCGCAAGCTCGAGAAACCATTCGCGGCAGGACGCGCTTCCAGTTTATACGCCAGATAGTGCTTCACGCCGTCGGCGTCGTACTGCGGCGGAATGGTTTCGTGCAGGGCCGCGGGCATGATGGTTCCAAGCTGCGCCGTGGCGCGCGTCAGCGTCCAACCGGGCTTCATCCGTCCGACCATCGCCAGCCACCAGCTCTCGCGCGACCTGGGTCCCGTCATGCGGCTGGATTGGCTCGCAATGACCGGCTCGGCGCACACCGGCACGGCTACGTCAAATTGTCGGCCGACAGCGACGCCGTAAAAACTCGGCGGCGTGACGCCCAGAATCGGAAACGTGTGCCCCTCGAGAGTGAGTGTTTTGCCGACCACGGAAGCGCTTCCGCCGTAGCGCCGTTGCCAGAACGAGTAGCTGATATCCACCCCGCCCGCGCAGCCCGGCTGATCGTCCGCGTCGGAAATCAAGCGGCCGAGAAACGGTTGGACACCCAGTGTTTCGAAGAATTGCCCGCTCATCCAGTCCGTGTGCGCGTAATCCACTTCGCCGCCGACGGCAAGATTGAGGAAGCCGCGGCCCCAGACAGCCACCGAAGAGAACGCCTCTTGTCGTTGTCGAATCTGTTCCCAGAGAGGAAACGTATATTCCGAATAATCGCCGTTGAAACTTCCCTGGCCCCAATGGTTGCGGTTCAAGTGAACAATCGCCAGCGTGTTGGGTTCCTTCACGGGCAGCGTCCGCAGGCGCACCGCGTCAATCAATTGAAAGATCGCCGCGTTCGCGCCAATCCCCAGCGCCAGCGTCAGTATCGCCACCGCCGCAAACCCCGGCGACTTCGCCAGCATCCTCAAACCATAGCGCAAATCTTGCAGGAGACTGTTCACTCTTCACCCTCTTTGACGAAGAGACTCCCGAAACGTCTTCCGATTCCTCTATGACCCGGCCCGTACTACTCGCCTCACACCCTTGCGTATGTACTACGAAACATTTCGTATGTCAATGCAAAGAGCGAGCGCGTCGTTCCGCCGCCTGGTCTTTGCCCCTACGGGTGCTCCATCCTGTTCACCCTGACGAAGGAAGGGAGCGTCTTTTGCGAAAGGTGGGGTGTTTCGCCTTCGCAGCTCCTACGTTGAACCCGACACCATATCCGTCTCGTATGGAGTGCGCCGTCGGCCGCGACAAACCCAACGCCTTGTCATCCCGAGCCGCCATGCGGCGAGGCCTGCCCGCCGCAGGCAGGGATCTGCTTTCGATTCTCGTCTTTTACTCGTCACTCATCACTGACCACTGCGTCACTCCGCCTTGGCCGTTCCATTCTGAATCGCTTGCGTCAGCATCGCGCGCAGCTTCCCCGCCACATCGCTTGCAATTTTCTCCGATTGGTCGCCCAACGCGGACTGCTTATCCCCGAGCGCCGATTGCTGGTCCCCAAGAGCCGACTGCTGATCGCCGAGCTTCGACTGTACGTCGCCCGCCTGCGATTGCAGGTCCCCCAGCCGGCTTTGCAAGTCCCCGATCTCCGACTGCAAATCGCCAAGCTCCGATTGCGTCCCGCCCTGTGAGCTCAACCGCTTCGCGTCCGTCTCCACCTTTTGAAAATCCGCGCTCATGTCCGGCACCGGCACCTTCACTTCGCGCTGTTGGCGTCCAAACTCGCGTTGTGTTTCGCCCAGCGCCCGCTGCTTTGCGCCAAGGTCGGATTGCTGTTCTTCGATACTTACAAGAGGGCCGAATAGGTTGCGCGCACTCTTCACCGTGGCGGCGTCGCTGACGACGTACGACTTTCCATTGAGCCGAAACGTAATTTTCGTCGGTTCAATTTTCGCGTGCAGCAACCCTTCATCGTCCGCCCCTTCGTCCCACATCGTGCATTTGCTGTCCCCCATGCTGATTCCGACGCCGCGATCAT
>DATNDO010000155.1:0-10044 GCA_035606955.1 Candidatus Angelobacter sp. | reverse complement strand
TCGGGGTTGGTGCCGCGCTCGTTTTCGAAGCGCGTCTTGAATGAGTAGGGCGACTTCGAGAGAACGCCGCTCTCGGTAGAGATGTTGCCTTTGCCTTCCTTCAGCGACCCGTTCCAAACCGCTGTTGCTTTGCGTGCCATGTTTCCTCCTCTGCGTGATTGTATAAAGGCGGGCGCTAATAGTGTACGTCCGCGGCGCGGGGAGCGCCACCATACGGGCACAGGATGCATAACATGACCCGCGCTATGTGGTCCGGAGGCTCCGGGTTGTTTACATGACTCGGTAGACGTAGACCTCGCCCGCCGCGGTTGCCTGCGGGGGAATGGTGACGAAGAGCCGGCCGAGTAGGGGAACGAGGACTTCGTTTTTCCCGCCGGGGGCAGATGCGACTTCGCCGAGGGACTTGTAATGGTCCGGATCAGTCTCCTGGTAAACGGCGATTGCCCCTCCGTCAGTGGGGCACGCGGCGTAAATGCGTTTATGCGCGGAATCGAAGATTAAATCGTCAATGCCCTTGGGAATGGGAAGCGCTTGAAGCTCTTTTCCGGTGCGCGTGTTGAAGACGACGATTTGGCCGCCGCGACAACCAATGAAGAGACGATGTGAAGTTTCGTCGAGGGCCATGGCGACGTTGAATGTGCCCATGTTGATGGGCCAGCTCGCGATGAGTTTGTGCGTCTTGCGGTCGATCACGGAGATTTCGTTCTTCGCGCGATTGTTGACGTAAATGCGAGGGCTGGATTTTTCGAGCGCCATGGCTTCGAGCGTGTCGCCGTCAATTTGCGTATCGGCGACTTTGTCGCCCGTAGTTGTGTTCACCACGCTGAACATGGAAAAAGTTTCGTGGGCATCGCCCCCGCCGTCATCAATATAAAGGTCATGCGTGGCGGGATCGTAGCCGATGGAGTCGGCGTCGACCTTGAGTTTCACGCTCTTCAGCAAGCGGTAGGATTTTCCATCGTAAATCTTCAATTCACCAGTGCCGCCGTCCGTGATGTAAATGCGGTTCAGATCTTCGCGGCAAAAAATTGCGTGCGGAATGTCCATGCCGGTAATGGCGCGAATGTACCGGCCCGTGCGCAAGTTAAAGACGAGAACTTCATGAGCGGTCTCGGCAGCAAGGAATAGTCTGTTTCCGCGAAGGTCCACGCCGAGATGATCAAAGCGGCCTTTGACATCCGCGGGCATTTTGTATTTCGCGACGAGTTTCAAGGGGTCCGCCGCTCTTGCAGCGCCCGCCAGGCTCAGTACAAAGAGAGTGGTCACAAAAATTGCCATCAGCTTCTTCATTGTTGTCCTCCCGCAATTTGCACGCTTTCGTTCTCATACCATAAAGCGCCGCGCGGCGAAAAGATTTGAAGCGCAGATAAACGAAAATTAATTGTGGTTTAAGCCTGCGCGCAATTGTCGGGGCGTACGATGAGAGACGAGCCGGCCCCGTAATGTAGAAAAAAAGGAGGAAACAACGATGAACCGATGGATATATTTCGAGCGCGTCTTGAGAGTCGCTGGGATCGCGGCGTTTGGGCTCTGCCTTGCGTCTGCAATGACACTGGCACAAACGGCGACGCACCAGACGAAAACCGTGGCGCAGAAACTGGTGGAGGATACGCACGCGCAGCATCCCGAGGCGACGGAGATCGGCATCGTCATCGTATCCGCGCGCGGGTGCCGGACGATTGCATCAACAGACAGGAAAGACATCGGAGAAAAATGCGAGGCGGACGACAGCGCGCCGATGAAAACAGGGAAGCCCTACGTGGAAAAAGAAAAGCACGGATACGACATTTCACTGCCGCTTCATGATGCGTCCGGGAAGGTCATCGGCGGGGTGGGCATTGAATTCAAGCTCGAAGCGGGGCAGACCGCGGCGAACATGACCGAGAAGGCCAAGCAAATCGCCGGTGAGATGGAGAAGCGGATACCGTCAAAGGCTGCACTGTCGAAGCCAGCGATGTGAAAACGCGGAGCGATGTTAAGGGACCATCCAGGAGAGCCAGTGAGCCTGGGCGAAGGCGAGAAGGCCGACGGCAGTGGCGAAAATAATGCTGTGCCAGAACATGGAGCGGAGGACTTTGCCCTCTTCGCCAATCAGGCCGACGGTGGTGACGCCGACGGCGATATTCTGCGGCGAGATCATTTTGCCGGTGACGCCGCCGGAGGAATTCGTCGCGGCGAGCAACACTGGATTCAGATGAAGTTGATGAGCGGCGGCGACTTGAAGATTGCCGAAAAGAAGATTGCTTGCCGTGTCGCTGCCGCTTAGAAAGCAAGCGACCCAGCCAAGATAACTGCTCACCAGAGGAAAAAATCCCCCAACGCGGGCCAAGGCCGCGCCGAGCGTGTAAGCCATTCCAGAATAATTATAGAGATAGGCGAGGGCGACGATGATGATGACCGTCAGCCCGGGGATGCGCAACTGGCGAAGCGTCTTCACACCGGACTGCGCAAAAACCTTCGGACGTGCGCGCAGACATAGCGTCGTGAGAATCGTGGCGACGAAAACGCCTGTACCGGTTGCCAAAGGCTGGAAGGAGTAGAGCGCGGCATATGGTTTGCCGTAAAGGGTAATGAGAATGGCGTTGTGGAGATGCGGGATCGCAAAAGTGATTTGGTCTAGTTCGAAGAGTTTGAGGTAAGACCACAGGACCATGACGGCGGAGAGCAAAATCCAGGGAAGCCAGGCGGTGAAGGCTTCGCGCGCTGTGAGGGGAGTGGATTCGGCGGCGGGAGCGACGGCGGAAGATCTTTCTCCCGTTGGTTTCCAGAGATGCAGAAACGCGACGAGAGCGGCGATTGAGGCCAGCGCGGCGATGATGTCAGCCGCCCAAGGTCCCCAGAAATTCGACACGAGGAATTGCGCAAAGGCGAAGCTGAATCCGGCCACGAGGATCGCGGGCCAAGTTCGTTTCAATCCTTTGCGTCCAGCCACGACCAAGACCAGATAGCCTGGCAGAATGAAGGAAATGAACGGGAGCTGCCTGCCGACCATGGATGAGAGCTTCATCAGATTGAGGCCGGTGACGCCGGCGAGCGCGACGATGGGAATACCCAACGCACCAAAAGCCACAGGTGCGGTGTCGGCGATGAGCGAAACGACAATCGCGCGGCGCGGCTTGAAACCCATGCCAACAAGCAGAAACGCAGTCATGGCGACGGGCGTTCCGAAGCCAGCGGTGCCTTCGAGAAGCGCTCCGAAACAGAAAGCGACCAGGATGGCTTGAATGCAAGGGTCGCCCGAGGCGCGTTGCGTCATCCAGCGGCGGAGCTGATCGAATTGGCCGGTCTCGACGGCAAGGTTGTAAAGCCACAGGGCCGCGAAAACGATCCACATGATGGACCAGAGCGCATAGATGATGCCGTAAACAGTGCTCCAGAACATGAGCACGAAGGGCATGCGCCAGACGAAAACGGCGAGCGCTCCGGCAGAAAGCAAACCGCACGCGGTGGAGAGCAGGCCACTCTTGCGCAAGCCGCCCATCAGCACCAAGACAATCGCGAGAGGAACGACGGCGACAAGCGCAGAGAGCGCCATCGAGTGCAAAGGGTCGAGCGGCTGGGGCCAGATTAGCGCGAGTGTCATTCGTCGAATACCATAGGAGGCAAAGAGCTGGGGCGGGATTCTAGCATTGAAATTGAATTGGCCGAGCGCAACAAGTTGGGAACAAGTGACGGCGGCTTGTGACTGGCTAGTGAGGCGTGGTGAGACCAGCTACAATGGCGGGATGCACGCTGCTGCAAATCTTGCTGCGTACGCGATGGATGTGCGCAACTCGCGCGGCCGGCGATATCCGGAGCCGCAGCATCCGTATCGCAACGACTATGCGCGCGATCGCGACCGCGTGGTGCATTCGCGGGCTTTCCGGCGGCTCGAAGCGAAAACGCAAGTTTTCACAACGCGCTTTTCGGATCATTTCCGCAACCGACTGACACACACGCTCGAAGTCGCGCAGATAGCGCGCACGGTGGCGGGCGCGCTGCAACTGAACAGCGATCTGGTCGAGGCGCTGGCGCTCGCGCACGATATTGGACACCCCCCGTTTGGCCATGCAGGCGAGCACCAACTGGATGCGCGAATGCGCGAGCACGGCGACCGCTTCAATCACAATCTGCACGCGCTGCACATCGTGGAGAAATTCGAGCGGCGGTATCTGGATTTTCCGGGCTTGAATCTGACGTTTGAGGTGCGCGAGGGAATCATCAAACATTCGCGGGACTATTCTGCCGCGGAATATCCGGAGCTGGCGGAATATCTCCTTGACGAGCGGCCGCCGCTCGAAGCGCAGCTCATTGATCTGGTTGACGAGATTGCGTACAACACGGCGGACTTGGACGACGGATTCGAGGCGCGAATTGTGGATCTGGACGACCTGGTGGCAACAGTGGCTGTTTTTGGCGAGGCGTACAAGGATGTGGACAAGCGATATTCCGGCGGACGTCGGAAATTGAAATTCAATGAGGCACTGAAGAGTGTTCTGGATGTGTTCGCGACGGACTTAATTGAAACGACACGCGAGGTTGTTGTTCGCGCGGGAGCCACGAGCGTTGAAGATATTCGGCGGCATCCGAAGCGGCTGGCGACTTTTTCATCCGCGGTGATGGAGCAGAATGGGGCGCTCAAGGAATTCCTGCGCACGCGACTGTATGAGAATCCCGCAATCATCGAGGATCGCGACCGTAGCGTGGCGGCGCTCGACGAGCTTTTTGTGCTGTACATGGAGCATCCGGAGCGCATGCCGCGCTCTTACGCGGATGAGTCGCGGCGAGGATCGCCCTATCGCGTTGTATGCGATTACATCGCGGGTATGACGGACAACTACCTGCTGCAACAGCACGAAAAGGAATTCGGCATGCAGAAACCGCGCGCCGCGAGGTAAACAAGGGGCTTCATCGAACTTGTTGAGCATCCTCCGGCGCATATCCTGAGCAGGAAATTACGGGGAGACGGGGATATTTCGGGAAGTGAGGATCGGTTTTAGAAAGCTCGCACAAATAAAACTCCGAGCCGCGATCGGATTTGAGTCGACAAGAATGGCAACAGTCGAGGCAAAGCCCAACGCGCGCGTGCAGAATCTCCCTATCGCCATCGGCCATGGGGGAAGAATACATCTTAATACCGTGCAAATGCTTCCATTCGGCGGCACGCGGCGCGTTGACTTGGATTGCGGGGCAGCCTAAGATGCCGCGCAGCTAGAAAGCAAAATCACGCTAAGAGCAAGCGCATGGCAGAACCAGACCCGCTGATCGGGCGCGCTGTCTCCCACTACCGTGTCTTGGCAAAGCTCGGTGGAGGCGGAATGGGCGTGGTGTATGAAGCCGAAGACTTGAACCTCGGGCGTCACGTCGCGCTGAAATTCCTTCCCGCTGAAACGGCGCGGGACCCACAAGCACTTGAGCGTCTTCGCCGGGAAGCGCGTGCGGCTTCGGCGCTCGACCATCCGAACATTTGCATGATTTACGAAATCGGCGAGGACGATGGCCACGCGTTCCTCGCGATGCAATTCCTCGAAGGGGCGACGCTGAAACATCGCATCCAGGGAAATCCCCTGCCGCTTGACCTATTGCTGGAATGGGGCATCGAAATTGCGGATGCGCTGGATGCTGCACACACGCGCGGAATTGTTCATCGCGATATCAAACCCGCAAATATCTTCATCACGTCGCGCGGGCACGCGAAGATTCTCGATTTCGGATTGGCCAAAATGGCCGAAGACCATCCCGGCTCGCTGCAGAACGTGACGCAAGCCACGGTCGACCAGCTTCACGAGCATCTTACCAGCCCCGGCGTGGCCGTGGGCACGGTGGCCTACATGTCGCCGGAACAGGCGCGCGGAGAAGGGCTGGATGCGCGCACGGATTTGTTCTCGTTCGGCGCAGTGCTTTATGAGATGGCGACTGGAAAAATGCCGTTCAACGGAAACACGACCGCAATTCTTCACGATGCTATTTTGAATCGCGCGCCCGTGCCTCCACTGAGGCTCAACCCCGAGATTCCTCCCAGGCTCGAAGAAATCATCGAGAAGGCCCTCGAAAAAGACCGCGAAGTGCGTTGCCAATCGGCGGCAGAGCTCCGCGCGGATTTGAAAAGGCTAAAGCGCGACACGGATTCGGGCCGCACGGGAACGATAACGGCCGCAGTCACAGGTATGGGAGCAAGCAGCGCCCGTACGACCGTCATCTCGAGCGCGCATGGGTCGGGCAGTTCATCGGTGGCAGAAGTCGCGCGCGAGCACAAATTCGGACTCGCCGCCACAGTAGTAATTGTGCTCGTTCTGCTTGCAGCAGCGGGTTACGGAATTTATGCGTTTCTGCACCGCAGCGGGACGGCTCCATTCCAGAATTTCGCTGTGACGCAGTTGACCAACACAGGTCAGTCCGAGGTTGCCGCGATTTCGCCCGACGGCAACTACCTCCTCAGCGTGCAGGATGAAGGCGGTAAGGCCAGCCTGTGGCTACGCAACGTACCAACAAACAGCGATACGCAGATCATCCGTCCTTCGCCCGCAATTTATCGCAGTTTGGCATTTTCGCCTGACGGCAATTACATTTACTTCAGGGAAGCCGGTGACAAGAGCACGACTGTGTTCAATTTTTATCGTGCGCCGGTCCTGGGCGGCACGCCGCGGCAAGTGGCAGGCGACGTGGACAGCGACATTGCGTTTTCGCCCGACGGGAAACGCCTCGCCTATTTCCGGGCGAACGATCCGGTCGGGGGCGAAGTGCGGTTGCTCAGCGCGAACGTTGACGGAAGTGATGAAAAAGTACTCCATGTCGAACCCCACTCCACCATTCCTCCACACTGGCTCTCGTGGTCACCGGATGGCGAGAAAATCGCTTATAACTTGAACCCCTCGCCGGGCACCGCAGGCGGAGTCGGATTGTTCGACGTAACGAGCGGGAAGACCAGTGTGCTGGCGGCGTTTCCTGACAAACGGATATACGAATTGCATTGGTTGCCGAGTGGACGAGGGATCGTTGCCAATTGCCACACCCGGCCGAATTACGCCCAAGGGCAGATCGGCTACATTTCGTATCCAGGCGGAATCTTCCGCAACATCACGCGAGATACAAACAGCTACGCGACTCTGACGCTCTCCTCGAACGGTCGGATAATGGCCACGGTCCAGGTGAAGACTACTCGGACGCTTAGTCTTCTGCCGGCGACTGGCGAACCAAGCGCTGCGATCTCCTCTGTCCCGCAAGTCCCCGATGTCTATGCCTTCAATTGGGCCGCGGACAATCAGCTCCTCGTTGTCGACGGTCCAAATCTGGTGCGGATGGATGCGGACGGAACGAACCGCACAACTTTGGAAAGCGATTCTGCGGGATTCATACGTTCGGTCAGCCGTTGCGGAGAGCATTATCTGGCGCTCGAATGGGCTTTTCATGGCGGGACCAGCGGAAGCGACATCTGGCGAGTTAATGCGGACGGCTCGAACCCGATGCAACTCACTAACGGAGGCGCTGACCTCTTGCCAGTTTGCTCCGCCGACGGAGAGTGGATTTATTTCACTGACGGCTCAGGCGGTCGCATCCTGCGCGTCTCCGTCAACGGAGGGAAATCGAAAGTAGTGACGGGAACCGCCATTCCAAATGGATTCGTAGCCGCCCCAATGGCCGGGATCTCGCCCGATGGAAAGCAATTACCTTTCTTGTTCCAGAGCGGGCCGAGCCAAGCCGTAATCGAGATTGTTGGACTGAATGCTTTGTCGAATCCGCCGCGCCGTGTCCTCAAGCCCGACCCGCGCATTTCCGGATATGTCCGGTTCACTCCAGATGGAAAGGCGCTAGCCTACCCGATTACGGAAAACGGCGTGTCGAATTTGTGGGTTCAACCACTCGATGGTTCGCCGGGTCGCCAGATCACGAACTTCCAGTCTGGGACTTTTCATGTGCACTTTTACTGGTCGCCTGCTGGCAAAATGCTGGGAATTCTTCGCGAGAACACGCAATCCGACATTGTTCTCGTGCGGGAATCGACCCAGTAATTTTTCCTTGCGGCTTGGTTTTGTCGCCCGCATTCACGTTTGACGCAGAGGACTGCGCACAGTGTTCGATACGCAGCGGAGGAACGCTTTTCGAGGGGCTTCCTTGACATTGCGCGACTGCACCTTATAATGGCTTTTCACTCTTTCCCTGGGAATTTTAGATGTTTCTCGACGTACACGAACTCGCCACACGGAAAATCCGCATCCGGAAGAATTACGCGCCGGGCACACTCGATTTCCATTCAGGCGAATTCCACCAGGTGGAACCGCTGGACGTGCGCGCGACGGCGGAACTGGTAGACGATCAGATCCGGATCTATGGAACGTTTCACACGCGACTGGAGATGGTCTGCGCGCGATGCCTGGAGATTGTGGTGGAGGAAGTGAGCAAGAATTTCGATTTGTTCTACCGTCCTATGAACTCGGTGAGCCGAGAAGAGGAATTCCGTTTGAATCTGGACGATACGGAGATTGCTTTCTTTGAAGGGGATGGGCTGTTCCTGGCGGATGTGCTGGCCGAGCAGGTGAATTTGTCGCTTCCGATGAAGGTGATTTGCCGCAGCGATTGCCGGGGGCTTTGCCCGCACTGCGGAGTGAACTTGAACCAGGAAGAGTGCCGCTGCGAAACCCATGCCGCCGACCCGCGCCTGGCGCCGCTCGCACGCCTAAAGCAAGACTGGTCGAAAAAGCAATAAAATAAGACTTAGGAAGAATCTTTGAGGCAGGACGCTGTGCGTCTCCGCCAATAGGAGCAGGAATGCCGAATCCAAAACGACGTCACTCGAAAAGGCGCAGCAGCACGCGGCGCGCGCACGACCATCTGACAGCGCCGACGATTTCAAAGTGTCCGCATTGCCACGAGCCCAAGTTGCCCCATCGCGCATGCCCGCATTGCGGATACTACAAGGGCCGCGCGGTAGTGGATACCTCGGCCTGATTTAAACGCGACAGTTCCTGCTATATTTCCTGCTAGTGTTGAGCAGTGATCCGATGATTACGATTGCGCTGGACGCCATGGGGGGCGACCACGCTCCTCGCGCCGAAGTCGAAGGCGCAGTGCTTGCCGCGCGCCAATATGGCGTGCGCATCGTGCTGGTCGGTATCGAGTCCAAAATACGCGCCGAGCTGAACCGGCACTCCCATCGCGGGCTTTCCATCGACATCGTCAATGCCATGGAAGTGATCACCATGGAGGATTCGCCGTCGCATGCATTCCGCAAGAAACGCGACAGCTCCGTGCATGTGGGCGCGAAGATGGTGAGAGATGGAAAGGCCGATGCGCTGGTGAGCGCGGGGAATACCGGAGCGGTGATGGCGATCGCGCGCTTTGTGCTGGGTCAGTTGCCTTCGGTGGATCGTCCGGCGCTGGCGGCGGCGTTTCCGACGGCCAAGGGCAATCCGGCGGTGTTGCTGGACGTTGGCGCGAATGTGGATTCGAAGCCCGAGCAACTGGAACAATTCGCGATCATGGGAGAAATTTACTACCGCACGATTTTCGGGACGCGGCGGCCGCGCGTGGCCATCCTGTCAATCGGGGAAGAGGAAATGAAAGGTAACGAGCTTACGCGCGAAGCATCGAACAGATTGAAGCAGACAGGCTTGAATTTCACGGGGAACGTGGAGGGCAAGGACTTTTTCAAGGGCAACGTGGACGTGATTGTGTGCGACGGCTTCATCGGCAACATTGTGCTGAAGATCAGCGAGGGGCTGGTGGAGCACGTGGGCGGAATGCTGAAGAAAGCACTGAAAAGCAGCGTGAGCGCGAAGGTGGGTTATGTGCTGTCGCGGCACGCATTCGACGAGTTCCGCAAGAAGATTGATTACTCGGAGTATGGAGGAGTGCCGCTGTTGGGCGTACGGGGAATCACGGTGATTGGGCACGGGCGGTCGAATTCGAACGCGATCAAGAACGCCATACGCGTCGCGGCTGAGCTGTGCCGCGCGAAAATGAACGAAAAGATCGAACAGGAGCTTTCCGCAGTAGGGGCCGGCGTTCGCGCCTGAACCGGCAAATCGAGCCGGCTGGACATTCCATCCAAAGAGAGATAGAACCGGC
>DATNDO010000182.1:0-15950 GCA_035606955.1 Candidatus Angelobacter sp. | reverse complement strand
TGCCGCGAGACTTTCGGCTGGCTGAGGCGCAAAATCTCAACAAAATAGCAGACGCAGACTTCGCGGCCGGCGATCAGATTCAGCAAACGAAGGCGCGTGGGATCGGCGAGCGCGCGAAAGACATGGTGCAGGGCGGCGCGTTTTTTAGGTTTCGGCATGCGAGTAGTATACCATGATATATTCGCCTTGACGTATGTGAGTACAGTGGCGTAGAGTAGCGAACATATTCGTGCAAGCAGATGCGTAGCCCGACGGAGGCCCTTTATGAGCGGCGATATCAAGAGCGAAGTGAAAAGCAAATACGGCGAAGCGGCGAAACGCGTGGCGGCGGGAAGCAGCGCCTGTTGTGGCGCGCCGGGACTGAGCGCGTGCGATCCCATCACCAGCAATCTCTACGACGAAGCGCAGAAGTCGGCGATTCCGGCCGAGGCGGTTGCGGCGTCGCTTGGTTGCGGCAACCCTACGGCGCTGGCGAAGCTCGAACCCGGCGAAATTGTGCTCGACCTCGGCTCGGGCGGCGGAATTGACGTGCTGCTCTCCGCGCGCCGCGTAAGTCCGGGCGGAAAAGCGTACGGCCTGGACATGACGGACGAAATGCTGGAACTGGCGCGGGAGAATCAGCGCAAGTCGGGCGTCGAGAATGTCGAATTTCTACGCGGAGAAATGGAAAATATTCCGCTGCCGGAGAATTCGGTAGATGTGGTGATTTCGAACTGCGTGATCAATCTTTCCGCCGACAAAGGCCGCGTGTTGCGCGAGGCGTTTCGCGTGTTGCGGCCGGGGGGCCGCTTTGCGGTTTCTGACGTGGTAGTGCGCGGAGATGTCCCCGCGGATATTCGGCGAAGCGTGGAGTTGTGGGTCGGCTGCGTTGCGGGCGCGATGCAGGAATCGGAGTTTCGCGCGAAGCTCGACGCGGCGGGATTCGCGGAAATCGAAATCGAGCCGACGCGCGTTTACAGCATTGAAGACGCGCGGCAATTCCTGACGGCCGCGGGAATTGATGCGGATGCGATTGCGCCGCACGTGGAGGGCAAATTCGCGAGCGCGTTCATTCGCGCCAAAAAACCCGCTGCGCAAATTGACGCTGCTGACAAATCCTGCTGCGCATCGAGCTGTTGCGCGCCGTGAAAAACGGAGGCCGACGATGAAACCGAAGGTGCTGTTTCTTTGCACGGGGAATTCGGCGCGCAGCCAGATGGCGGAGGGTTACCTGCGGAGCATGGCGGGCGAGCGGTTCGACGCGATGAGCGCAGGTATTGCACCGAAGGGACTGAATCCGCTTGCTGTGGCGGCGATGCGCGAAATTGGCATCGACATTGCGGGCCAGCATTCCAAGGATGTTGCGGAGTTTTTGGGGTCGCCCGTGCCATACGTTGTGACCGTGTGTTCGAACGCACGCGAGAAATGCCCGGTGTTTCCCGCCACGGTGAAATTCATTCACTGGGATTTGGAAGATCCCGCCACTGTGGAAGGCACTGAGGAAGAAAAACTCGCGGCGTTTCGTAGAGTGCGCGATGAGATTGTCGCTCACATCGGGCAGGAATTCGACGCACAACGAGGACGCGATAGACATGCCCCCAGTCGTAGATGATTGCCATGTTGCCCTAGTGTGGTGAGTTGCAAATTCGTTGAAGATTCTCGTGACCCTCAGGGGTTGAAACCCCTGAATCTGCAACAGCGTATTGTCGGAGCTAAAGCTCCGACCCCCTGAATGCCATGCAACGAACTTTTCACTCAGACCGCTGACGTAGCATCACTTTTGGCTGGTATCGGGTTTAGCGATGGCCGCTTTCACTTCAGGCGACAGCGAGTTCATGCGCTTGATGTAGGAGGCGACAGTCCACAGCTGTTGGTCTTTCGCCCACGGTTTGTTTGCGAACATGCCAGCGCGGCGAATGCCGTGCGCCGCCACCCAGAAGATTTGCGACTCTGTCAGCTCAGTGCCGACCACGGGGAATTCTGGCGCGGGCGGAAACAATCCGACGCCGTCATTGCCAAAAGGCTTGCCGGGGGTTCCGTGACACCCCGCGCAGTCGCCGCGATAAAACTTGCCGCCGGCGATCAGGTTCTCGTCGGTTGGCGGAAACGGATTGGGAATATCCGGCGCTTCGCGGCGAATGGACGCGTGGACTCCGGCGCGCATCAGTGAGCTTTCGAGACGGGAAGGGGGAATATCGCCACGCACTTCCGCGAAGCCGAGACGAATGTATCCGCAAACGACGATGACCAGAACGACCAGCGTAGTGACTACACCCAGAAAAAAGTATTTCATTTTCATCTCCCTTTAGGACTCAGGGTGGGGGCCGGAATATGCGTGAGTTGATTCACATTTACCGCGGCGGGTTGTAAGCGGCAAAACTCGTTTGTAGGATGGCCAGCGCTCAACGTTGCGTGGGGGTGGGCGCGGCGATTTTCACCATCAGATAGACAATCTCTTTCCCGGAAATCCTGCGCACCCAGTGCGGAACGCCTGCCGGGACGGTGATTACGTCTCCGGGAGCGATGTGACGTTCAACGCCTCCGGCAATAGCGCGCCCGCGAAGTTCGCCCGGTGACTCCGTGGAAGGATCGATCAAGGAGCCTCCCGTCACGAGCGTTCCTTCGCCGCGAATGACGTACCAGACGTCGGTCCACGACGCATGTTCCTCCGCCAGCGTCGCGGAGGTTCGGCGAACGACGCCGGTCGTGTAACCCTTATTGTTGTTGAACGTCGCATACCACACGCCCGCGCGCAGCCGCGCGGCGCTGCGACGCGCCGCCAGATCGACCTGCTTGGCTGGAACGAAAGTCACTTTGTCCGGCGTGTCCTGCGCGAGCGCCTGCGCTGCGAGCAGGAGTCCGAATGCGAGAATCGCCGCTCTCTTCATATACGCTCCCTCATAAAGTGGATTGTTCTGCTGGGCAAACGTCAAAAGCGGAAGACGATGGCTTCGGAGATTTGGAAGTTGTGTTCGTGGTACTGCGAGCCGAGTGAGGCGCCCGGGTACCTGACGATGGTATCGCCCACGTCAATGCGGAGCGCGACATGTTTGGTGGGGCGATATTCGATGGCTTCGCCGTAATTGAAGGCAAAATCGGTGGCGCGCGTGAAGCCGAGCATCGAGACGGGCGTCGCCGAGGAAGCCTGATAATTCAGAACCGCGGAAAATCGCGGCACAGGAGTTGGCGCAAGCGATGGGATGGCGTCGGGAGGCGCGCTGGGCGCGGGCGTGCCGCTAGCGGGGGTCGAGCCGAGGACGCGGCCGAAATTCACAAAGCCCGGGCGAATCACGCTGTAAAGTCCCCAACGGCGCGTTGTTGGGCCGAAGCGCAAGCCGAAAAGTCCTTCGGTGACGTTACCGCCCGTGAGATTCGTCGAGGCGCTGCCATTGTCGCCGAAGAAATCCATCTCGGTATCGATGCCGATCCACGGAGAAAAATTGTATGTGAGGTTTCCGCCGAGTCCGGAATTGCTGGTCTCGCATGTCGAACCGCCGGTGCATTGCGAGGGGAGAGTGAGGAAGGCGTAGTGCCCGCCAAGTTCCCACTTTGAGTTATCGGCGAAATTTTGCGCGCGCGCGGGTGAAGCCGTCGCGACGACAAGAGCAAAAATCGTCGCGAGTGGCAACACGAATCGCGTGGCAAATAAAAGCCAGGCGCGCTTTACAGGGGCCGGAAACAGAAGTCGCATGAGCAATCTCCGAAAACGTGATCCGGGCGCCGCAGGCGCGGCCATTATCGCGCTCACGCGAGCGCCGCGCAAGCGCAAAGGGAGGGACGCGCCGGCGGCGCGGCATTCAGGAGAAAATGCGGCCGAGGGGTTGCGCCCATGTAGCGAACGCGTGCCATGCGGCTGCCCCTCCAATGATCAGGCTCATCTGCGCGACAAAAATCAGGAAGGCTCCGGCCCAGGCCGTTGCGCGATGAATTCGCCGCATGGACCACAAATCGTAGGCCACTAAGCAAAGCAGCAGGATGTACGTGAATAGAAAGGCCACCTGGGCATTCAGGTGAGCGCTGGGCCAGCGTGTGAACGCTGCGGGTGTCAGCGCGATCGTAGCGATGAGGATGATGCGTTTGTGCGCCGCGGGTTGGAAGCGCGCGCGAAACGCAAAGAAGATCAGCGTGGCAAAAAGGAGCATGTTCAGCATAGGCACGGCGTAGAACGTCTTCGCGTCCATGCCCGGAAGCGCCACGCCGCGCGCAAGGGCGCCCGTTGCCGTCAGAATGCCCAGCACAACCATAGCGCAGGCGAGCAAGAATCCGGCGATGCCCAGACGGCGATGTATATCCACGCGGCCCGCGGAAACAAGCGAAGTCTGCGCGATCAGCAAGAAAATCCAGGATGAAAATACAGCACCATGGATGTGAATGAGCAGGTTTGGCAACGGCGCATGAAACACGCCGGCAAGAAAATACGTGCGCGCGAAACCGCGAAGAACGACGGCGAGAATTACAAGGGCCATCCCGGAGAAAAATAAATGCTCGAAACGGCGATTCGCTCTCGCGCCCGCCGCCTTTGCCTTGGCCGAAAGCTCGTTGGTACCGCTGGTTCCCGTTACGGTAGTCGCCATCGTCCCTCCAAAACCGTGTATCGTGAAAGCGCGAACGGACTTACCTGACTTGTTCGACGAAAAATTAGATTCGTATACCCCTGCGCTGCTGGGAAGATACGGCGGGGACAACGGAGTGTCAAGAGCGGGCGCGCGAAGCTGCGTTGCCATACGCGCGAATCGGGCTAGAATGTCCTGCATGGATGCACAGACATGCGCTGTTGCGATGCCCGGGTGTGAAGGGCGGGGAAGATGGCGCTAGCGGCGACGATAATCGGGCTGGCCGTGCTCGTGGTGATTTTGTGGGATGTGTTCGAGACGATTATTTTGCCGCGGCGCGTGACGCGGCGATTCCGCATCGTGCGGATGTTTTACCGTTACACGTGGATTCCGTGGAGAGGCGTCGCGCGGGTGATTCGCCGGGGCAGCCGCCGCGAATCGTTTTTGAGTTACTTCGGGCCGCTGTCGTTGCTGGCATTGTTCGTCGTGTGGGCTCTGGGGCTGATTTTCGCTTTCGCGCTTTTGCATTTCGGCGTCGGCTCAGCAATCAGTCTGGGAGTGAACGAACATCGCGGCTTCCTCGCTGATTTTTATCTGAGCGGCACTACGTTTTTCACTTTGGGTTTGGGCGACGTGACGCCGCAGACGGAACTGGCGCGCGTGATTACCGTGATCGAAGCGGGTATCGGCTTCGGTTTTCTTGCCGTGGTGATCAGCTATTTGCCCGTGCTGTACGGCGCGTTTTCGCGACGCGAAGTGAATATCTCGCTGCTCGACGCGCGCGCGGGTTCGCCGCCAACGGCGTCGGAATTGCTGCAACGCCACACGCAGCCGCAGAGCGTCGCGGCGCTCGAGCAATATTTTCACGACTGGGAAACGTGGGCGGCCGAGCTGATGGAAAGCCACCTGTCGTATCCGGTGCTGTGCTATTTCCGTTCGCAACACAACAATCAATCGTGGCTGGCGGCGCTAACGACAATTCTGGATGCGTCCGCGCTGCTGATTTCATATGGCCAGGGCTCGCTGCGTTGGCAGGCGAAACTGACATTCGCGATTTCGCGCCACGCCGTGGTGGATCTGGCGCAAGTGTTGAATTGCCCGCCGAAGCACACGGACGGCGCGCGCTTGCCTCCCGGCGAGTTGCAAAAATTGCATGAAGTCCTGATCTCGGCGAAACTCTCGGACTGCTGCTCGGAGGATCGCGACGAATCCGAACGGCGGCTCGGCGATTTGCGGCACATGTATGAGCCGTATGTTGCGGCGCTCTCGGAACGTTTGCTGATGCCCGTCGGCGCGTGGGTGCCCGCGAAGCACATTGTGGACAACTGGCGCACCAGCGCGTGGGCGCGCATCTCCACGGATATTGAAACGCCATTTGCCGAGGCGGAAGAAAAAGAGCACTTCTAGAATTGCACGTGGCGAGCGCCAAGTCGCCCGCACGGCATGGATCCGCTGATCCTGCAAACGGGGGATGGTTGTGTTGCGGGCGTGACGGGGCGTAGAATCGCGCGCAGAATTGTATCTTCAGGCCATACGAAATATGGCCGCAGGCCGGAAGGAGTTCCCCATGGCCAAGTCACTTCGTTGCGATGATGTTATTCCCGGATGCAGTTACGTTGTTCACGCGGACTCGGAAGAGGAAGTCATGCGGAAAGCCGCGGAGCACGCACGACTCGAGCACAACATACGGCGAATCACGCCGGAAATCACCGCGATGATGCGCGCAGCAGTTCGCGAGGGAAAAAACGCCAGCGCGGCGTAACGCCGTCCGAGCGCGCCTCACAATTGATTTTTCATTTCTGCGCGGCGGATTTGTGCGGCGGAGGCGGGGTTAGCGCCGCAATGTACAGGCCGGCTACACCATGAGCGATCTTTCCGGGATTTGAATGCTCGGAATCGAGATTCGTCAGCACAATCACCGTCAACTTGTCATCGACGTAACGCGAAATCATATTCGTGAAGCCCTGCCACGAGCCGCCGTGTTCAATCAGCCGGTGGCCATTCATGCTGTGAATGAACCAGCCGAAACCGTAATCGCCCTTGTTGGACTTGCCGTCGTTGAGCTTTGCGATGGTCCACATCTGGTCGAGGCTCGAGCGCTTGAGCAGCTTGTTGGTGTAAAGCGCGGCGTCCCATTTGGCCAAATCGAGGACGCTGAAATATAAACTGCCGTCCGCGGTGGTATTGAGTGAAGGCGAAACCCAGTCCTGATTTTTCCATTCGCCTTTCACAAGCTGATAGCCCGAGGCGCGATTCGGAATAATATCCGGTTCGCTGATGATGCGCGTTGTGTTCATGCCGAGCGGGTGGAAGATGCGCTGCTGCAAAAAGTCTCCGTAAAACTCTCCCGTGACTTTGTGAATTAGAATTCCCAGCACGACAAATCCCGTGTTGCTGTAATTCCAGCCAGTGCCGGGCGCGAAATCGAGCGGCGTCGATTCCGCCATCTTCAGCAATTCGCCCTCCGTATAATCCTTGCGATAGTCCACTCCCTTACCGTCCGTGTAATTCTTGATTCCCGATGTGTGGCTCAGCAAATTCCGCACGGTGATGTCGCGCCAGGTCGCGGGAGCATCGGGAAAATATTTGGTGATTTTGTCGTCGAGGCCGATTTTGCCTTCTTCGACGAGCATCATCACGGCAGTCGCGGCGAATTGTTTGCCGATGGAACCCGACTCGAATACCGTTTGCGGCGTCACGGGCGCATTCCATTCGATGTCGGCGAGGCCGTAGCCTTTCGCTTTCACGATTTTGCCGTCGCGCACCACGGCCAATGCCAGGCCGGGGATTTTCTGCCCATGCATGGCTTGAAGGACGTAGCGGTCGACGTTGTCCGCGGGCGCTGCGCCAGAGGTTTGCGCGCACGCGAACGAGGCTGCGCAAAATCCCAAGGAGAGAATCATCACGCGCAGCAGCAATTTGGCCATGGCTGATTGTTTCGGCATCAAGAGCTGGTTGGGTTGCATTCGCGGAATCCTTTTCCGCCGGACTCGCGCCGGCTGCAATGTGAGCGCGCGCATTGTACAACGAGGCATGCGGCGCAACGCGATGGAAAAGCAGCTGAGGGGAATTAAAGTCAGCGCGAGGTGAGGCGAGAGAACATGCGGCCGATGAACTGCATCGCGGCTTGGCCGAAGAGAAAGCGCGTGAGCGAAGCGCCGCCGGCGAGCGGGAGCATCAGGATTCGGATGAACATGCCGGCTTCACTCTTGAACTTATCGATTTTGATTTGTTGCTCTTCCTTTGACTTCAGCGCGAGATAGCTGGCCCAGAAAAGCTCGAAATTCGCGCCGCAACTGTCGCACGTGCCGCCATGCGCTTGCATATGTGCGCAATTCGGGCATTTGAAAAGCAGCGTAGCGTGGCAGTTCGTGCAGAACTGCACGCCTTCCGTGTTGGCCGCGCCGCATTTCGGGCAGGTCATTCAGTAATTTTACTTTGATTTCGAGGCGCATCGGCCGCGCGCACTATTCGATGCCGCGCATCCGGCAACAGGGTTTCCCGCTCTGCTGCGGAATTCGTTGTTGAGGGGACGGGAGGCGAGTACAATCCGCCAGAAATTGTTCCGAGTAGGGAATCCAGGCTAAATGACCGCACATGGAGGACGCAAATGGTTGCGAGTGTGTTTCTCGCTCAACTCCCGGCCCAAATTCAGGCTCACACGGCGACGTTATGGCGCCGGCATCGGCCTTGGCTCCGCCGTCGCTGTCGTTTGCTCGTGGCAGCGCAATCGATCCATTTTGTGGGCGATTTTGGCTGGCATTCTTTCGTGGTTTTACGTCGTGTACTTTGCCCCTAACTCGCAAGCCCGATGAGACAAAATGACTTCAGTGAAAAATCGACGGTCCGATGTTCCGGGCCAATTCTCGGCGAAAGTGCCTCGACAAGGGCGCCAATTTGGCTTGGCCAGCACGGCTGCCCGGTAGCATCTCGGTCATCGCTTTCCCGCCGCGTCTGCGGTCGGCGCGTCGGGCTCGCGTCGCGCGCATTTTCGGATCTCACAGCTTAAACTTCGGCCTTCCAATCTCCCACATCGTGGTATAAATCGGCGCGTTTCTTGAAATTCATGCCAAATCACGAATGAGCGCTGCCGCCGAGCCCATCGCCGGACAACACGCGCCGCGCGTGTGTGCGCGCAGCAAGATCAGTTTACTTCCGCTAGTCGCCGCGACTTACTTCATGGTGTCGGGCGGCCCGTACGGCCTGGAAGATGTGGTGCAGATGGCGGGCTACGGCGGCGCGCTGGCGATTCTGCTGATTACGCCGCTGCTGTGGAGTGCGCCCGCCGCGCTGATGGTCAGCGAACTTTCCAGCGCGATTCCCGAAGAGGGCGGCTTTTACATTTGGGTGCAGCGCGGCATGGGCCGCTTCTGGGGATTTCAGGAAGTATGGCTCACTCTTGCGGGGAGCGTTTTCGAAATGGCGCTGTATCCGACGCTATTCGTCGATTACGTTGGTCATTTCGCTCCGGCTATAACGGCAGGGCATCGCGGAATCGCGATTGAGCTGGCGCTGATTGTGGTGTGCACGATTTGGAATTTGCGCGGCGCGCGGGCCGTGGGCGAAGGCTCGGTGTGGATGTCTGTGCTGCTGCTGAGCCCATTTGTGATTTTAACGGGATGCGCGATGGCGCATTGGAGCGCGTCAATCTCACCGGCGCATGAGGTCGCGCACGGCGCGTCCGCGCATTTCGACATTCTCGGCGGAATTTTAATCGCCATGTGGAATTACATGGGATGGGACAACACTTCGACGATTGCGGAAGAAGTGGTGCGTCCGCAGCGAACATTTCCGCTGGCGATGCTCTTCAGCGTGCTGTTCGTCGTTGTGAGTTACATTGTGCCGATTGGCGCGGTGGCGCGCTCGGGGATCAGCGCAATGGGATGGTCGACGGGAGGCTGGGTGGACATAGGACGCACACTCGGTGGCGAATGGCTTTCGATTGCCATTGCGATTGGCGGCGCCATCGGCGCGATTGGGACGTTCAACGCGCTGATGCTTTCCTTTTCGCGCTTGCCGCTGGTGATGGCGCAGGACGGTTACTTGCCGCGCATTTTCGCGCGCACGTCGTCGAAGACAGGCATGCCGTGGGTGGCGATTACCGCTTGCGCGCTGTGCTGGGGCGCGTGCTTGTTCCTGAATTTCGAGCATCTGGTGATCATGGACGTGCTGCTGACGGGCTTGAGCATTTTGCTGGAATTTGGCGCGCTGATTGCGTTGCGCATTCGCGAGCCAGAGCTGCCGCGGCCGTATCGCATCCCGGGAGGAATCGCCGGTGCCGTGCTGCTTTCGCTTCCGCCGCTTGTGCTGATGATTCTTGCGGTGCTCCGCAATCGCACGGAAACGATTGGCTCGACGAGTTCGCTCGCGGTAGGCACTGTGCTGATCGTCCTTGGGCCGGTGTTGTACTTTTTAAGCCGTCCGCGCGCGGCGAAGCTCTGAGCGACAGATCACTCTGCGGCTATTTTTTGGGTTTCGCGGGCGCGGGGGCGGGGGCGTCGCCGGTCAGGCCGAAGACGGATTTTGCCTTGGGCGGCAAGTTGTCCACGTGCGACAGGAAGGTGACGACCTTCCAGATTTGTACGTCCGTCAGCGCGTTTTTCCAGCCGGGCATGCCCGTCAGGCGTATGCCGTGGACGGTGATGTAGTAATTCTGATTTTCTGGCATGTCCGGGCGGTCGTCGCCAAAGAATTGCGGCGGCGGGGGATTGAGAGTTTCCGCGAGCAGCGATTTCGTGTGCGCCGGATCGCCGTGGCATTGCGCGCATTTGAAGGAGTAAATTTCGGCACCATCGACCAGGTTCTGCTCGGTCGGCTGGACGGGATTCGTCACTTTCGGCGCATTCCGCGCGACGCTGGCATCCATCGCGTGCCCCGCAACCTTTGTTTCCAGCGAGGATGGCGGTACGTCGGCGCGCATGTTCACGTGCCCAGTCTCCAGGACGAAAAGCCCCACGGCACCAATCACCACGATCGTGACGACAATCCCCAGAATGAATCCTCGCATGAGCACTCTCCTTCGTCGAATGCGCTGAGCGCTGCTTCAGTATTTCGATGCGCGGTCCGGCTCGCCCGCGGCACCGCCCGTCAAAATATGCCGGTCCCAGTCGTCCAATGACGGTCCGTATCATAGCGCAACTGATGCGGCGCGAAACTACCTGAAAATGACTACGAAACTGTCCGAAAGGCCAGGATAACGGTCTGAGAACAACGATTCGTGTATCGAATTGACCGGTGCGCCCAGCCGCCGTAAGCTAATCAAAAGCCGGAAAACTACGGCACTATACAGTAAATAAAGGACTTAGGGACCTAACGATCGCATTTCCCGGGGAAGGATTTATTCTGCTTCGGGGGCAAAACAGACGCTGTATGACTGTCGATACCATAGGAGAGAACAATGAAAAGAATCATGTTGGCAGCACTTGCTTTCGGCCTCTTGGCAATGGGCTCGTACGCGCAGGACATGCCCAAGGCTGACGTTGCCGGTGGCTATTCCATGCTGCACCTTAACGGTTCAGGCGGCGCTCCAGGCACCAATTTGAACGGCTTCGGCGGTTCGGCGACGTTCAATGCGAATAGCTGGCTCGGCGTGGTTGCCGATTTCGGCGTTTACCACGGTTCTCCGAGTGGCGTGGGACTTACCGCTTCCACCTACACATTCGGGCCGAGGATTTCGTTTCGCCGTAGCAGTCGCTTCACGCCATTTGGTCAGGCGCTTTTTGGCGGGGCGCATCTGTCAGCGCTCGGCGCCACGTCCAACCCGTTCGCATATAGCTTTGGCGGCGGATCGGACATCGGGCTGTCGAGCAGCGGCAGCATCAGTCTGCGGCCGCAGTTCGAGTATTTCGGCTTCCGGTCAAACGGCGCGACGCAAAATGCCGAGCGCTTTTCGGTCGGAATCGTCTATCACTTCGGCTCCAAGTAATAGCCTGTAGTTTTCCTCGGCAAAAAGCCCGTCCCGGTGTATATCGGGACGGGCTTTTTTTGTCTCCGCATTGCCTTCCCAAAAAAACGATAGCCGTCCCTTTCCGTCGAATCGCGTAAAGTAAATATCACTTGCATTGTGCAAGCGATGTTTGATAGTGTGCGGCCGTGAAGAGAGGGAAGCTCAAGTCGCAACAGCGTTCCGGCTGCCCGGTGAGCATCTCGCTCGAGGCGCTGGGGGATCGCTGGTCGCTGCTGATCATACGCGACATGATGGTGCGCGCTTTCCACACGTTCAAACAGTTTCGGGAATCGGATGAGAAAATCGCCACGAACATCCTGGCGGACCGCCTACAGAAGCTCATGGCGGCGGGGATCATCACGGCGGAGCCGGAGAAGAGCGACGGGCGAAAAGTGAATTACCGGTTGACGGAGAAGGGAATCGATCTGGCGCCCGTCGTCTTGGATTTGCTGATTTGGGGGACGCGGTACGAGGAAACCGGCGCGCCGAATGCCGTCGTAGAGAAAATGGCGGCGAACCGCGACGAAGTTCTGGCGGAAGTGCGGCGGCGATGGCAGGAACGGGACCCGGTTCCGTTTCTGCCCAGTTTTTCGAACGTTGGCGGCCAGAGCAAATGAACGGGGGACACAAATAGGAGCGTCTTCGAAAACGCAATTCGCGCGGTGAGAGTTTCTTGTGACGATTTCAGCTCAGGCAGCGGATTCAGAAAAACCAACGAAAAAGGAGATACGAATCATGGAAACGAAACCGACGCATGAACAAGCGCAACTTCACTTGCAAGTCTACGATTTGCGCCGCGAAGCGCGGCTTCGGCAGGCGCGCGATTGGTTCTTCAAGAACTATTTTGCGGAGACTTTTGAGGAGGCCATGCGCGTTGCCCCGCCGATGAGCGAAGGCGGCACGAACTATATTATGGTGGTCAGTTATTGGGACCAAGCCTGCGCGTTGCTGAATTACGGCCTGCTCCACGACGGTCTTTTCTTTGAGACCAGCGGCGAGTTTTTCGGGGTGTGGGAGCGCATCAAGCCGGCCCTGCCTCAGGCTCGAGAGCGCTTCGCGAATAAAGCATTCGCCGCGAATATCGAGAAGGCAGCGCAGCGTTACGAAAGCTGGATCGAGGCTCGTTCACCGGGGCATATCGCCGCGATGCGCGAATGGATGAAACAGATGCGCCCGCAGCAAACAGCAGCAGCAAAAGCGTAAGAGTGACCTTTTGATTCTCGTCGGCGTGAACCGGGGAATTTGCTTCGTTCAGAAGTCGCGCGGAGCAAATTCCCCGGAGCAAGTCGTGCCTTCGAATGACAAATTGAAAGCACGCGGAGGGGGATTAACCTAACGAACGCGAACTGAATTTGGCAGCGACGTATTTTCAACGACAAGGAGATACGAAAATGCCGGAAGAAAAAATACTTACCAAACATCCGTTGGGCAAAAGCGGAAAGAATATCGACAGGCAGAAATACGAAACCATCAAGAAGGCCATCGTCTCCGGCTTGAGAAGCAGGGAACTCACGCACACGGAATTATTCGCGCGAGTTGGCAAGAACCTGAAAGGCAAATTTGTGGGGAACGTCAGTTGGTACGCTGAAACGGTGAAACTCGATCTGGAAGCCAGGAAAGTAATCGAGAGGACTGGCTCGAAACCACAAAAATATCGAGTGACATAACTCGAAGCCAACGAGGTTAGAGCAAGCATATGAGGAGCAGTAAAGCCGCCGGACCAATGGCAGGAGAAAATCGATGCACCCAAAGATCATCAGGACAATCGCATTAGCAATCTTCGCACCGGTGTTCGTGCTGGGCGCGGCATGGTCAACGCAAGCACAGAACGCGAAAGCGCCGTATCCAACAATGGCCCCGCTGGAACAGTACCTGATCCCGGACCGCAATGCCGAAGTTGCCCTGGCGCGCACTGCGGCTCCGCCGTCCATTTCCAGCGACGCCGAGATTTTGGTCCTGGGACGACATGGTTACGAAACCGCAGTCAAAGGCAAGAACGGTTTCGTATGCCTGGTGGAACGAGCATGGAATGCCCCTTTTGATAATCCCGAGTTTTGGAACCCCCAAAACCGGAGTCCAGACTGCTACAATCCGCCGGCTGCGCGAACCATACTCCCCCTGATTCTAAAGAGGGCCGAGTTGGTCTTGGCTGGTCAGTCAAAAGATCAAATCAGGAAAGGAGTTGAGGCATTTGGCAGGAAAGAAGTGCCCGCTTTGCAGCCCGGAGCCATGTGCTACATGTTGTCCAAGGAAGCGTACCTGACCGATCAGGGCAGTCACAACCTGGCCCACTTAATGTTTTACGTTCCGGAAGGCACGGCTTGGGGTGAAAATCTGCCTGGATCCCCGGTTCAGGTGCTTGACCAACAGATTCTCGGCGCTCCCAGCCCCATAAGCATGTACATAATTCCTGTGCGCCGGTGGTCGGACGGCACGTCTGCAGTCGCAGTGGCGCACTGAGGTTCGACCGCAAATGAACAAAATTTGGCATAGAGGGCTTTGCGGCACCGTGATAGATTTCGCGGCACGAAAAATACGACGAGGAGACGAGGATGAGCAAAGTACGCGTACTGGTGGGCACGCGCAAAGGCGCATTCATTTTGACGGCGGATGGCAAGCGCGAAAAGTGGGACGTGAGCGGCCCGTTTTTTGCGGGCTGGCCGGTGTATCACCTGAAGGGCTCGCCGGTTGACCCGAACCGCATCTTCGCCTCGCAGACAAGCGACTGGTTCGGGCAGGTGATTCAACGCTCCGACGACGGTGGCAAAACGTGGATACAGCCGGGCACGCCGCCTGGCGAATCGACGACTGCGCCAGACGGATCGCCCAAGGGCGAAAGCAACAAGTTTGTGTACGACACGTCCGGGCCGACTGGCAAGCCGCTCACCACGCACCAGTGGTACGACGGGACGCAGCATCCGTGGGAATTCAAGCGCGTGTGGCACCTCGAACCGTCGCTGAAAGATCCTGACACGGTCTACGCGGGAATTGAAGACGCGGCGCTTTTCCGTTCGTCCGACGGCGGCAAGAGCTGGCAGGAGCTTTCAGGACTTCGCGGCCACGGCACGGGGCCCAAATGGCAACCGGGCGCGGGCGGATTGTGCCTGCACTCGATTGTTCTCGATCCCAGTAATCCGCAACGGATATTCATCGCGATTTCCGCGGCGGGCGCGTTTCGCACCGACGACGGCGGCAAGACGTGGAAGCCCATCAATCAGGGACTCCGCTCGCAATACATTCCCGACCCGAAGGCCGAGATTGGCCACTGCGTCCATCACATAGCCATGCACGCGTCGAAGCCGGGCGTGCTGTTCATGCAAAAGCACTGGGACGTGATGCGCACGAACAACGCGGGAGATGTGTGGACCGAAGTCAGCGGCAATTTGCCGACGGATTTCGGCTTCGTAATCGACATTCACACGCATGAGCCGGAGACGATTTACGTGGTTCCCATCAAGAGCGACGGCGAGCATTTCCCGCTCGACGGGAAATTGCGCGTTTATCGCAGCCGCACGGGCGGAAACGAGTGGGAAGAGCTGTCGAAGGGCCTGCCGGAACGCAATTGCTACGTGAATGTGCTGCGCGATGCGATGGCGGTCGACTCGCTCGACTCGTGTGGCGTGTATTTCGGCACTACAGGCGGGCAAGTGTACTCGTCGGCGAATGCGGGAGATAGCTGGGCTCCCATCGTGCGCGATTTGCCGGCTGTGCTCTCGGTTGAGGTTCAGACGCTGCCGTGAATTGAAAAATGAGTCGAGCAACGATCCAAGTCGCATTGCCCGCGCATCTGCGGACGCTGGCGCGTCTCGACCATGGCGACGTGACGGTGGAAGTCGAGGGGCGCGTCACGCAGCGTTCCGTGCTCGACGCGCTCGAGGCTCGGTATCCCATGCTGTGCGGCACGATTCGCGATCACACGACGCAGGAGCGGCGTCCGTTTGTGCGCTTTTTCGCCTGCGAGCAGGATCTCTCCCACGACTCGCCCGACGCGCTGTTGCCCGAAGCGGTCGCTTCGGGAAAGGAACCCTTTTTCGTCATCGGCGCGATTGCCGGCGGCTAGTGTGATCGTCTGGCGCGAGGCGAAAGGCCGAGTTAGGTTGTGACGACTTTCTGGAAATAAACGGTGGCCGAAAAGGAGGCCGGAACATGCGATTTCTTCACGATTTGAGAGTTGCAATACGTTCCCTGTCGCGAGCGCGCGCGTTGTGGCTCACCGTGGCCGTGACTCTGGCTCTCGGCATCGGCGCGAACGCGGCCATCTTCAGCGTGGTACGCGGCGTGCTCCTGCGACCGCTCGCAAATCGCGACGAAGACCGCCTGCTCTACATACGCCAGAGCGCCCCGGGCATCAACGTCGATAACACCACTTTTTCAGTTCCTGAAATCGCGGACATCGGCAGCAACTTGAAGACCATCAAGGAACTCGGCACCTTTTCGGAAATCGACTTCACCATCGTAGGGCTTGGCACTCC
>DATNDO010000171.1:0-14972 GCA_035606955.1 Candidatus Angelobacter sp. | reverse complement strand
GCGGCATCTTATACTTTGGGCTTGAAAATGAAGGCACTGACGGCAACGCGCTATTTTTATTGCAGCTTTACTTACCGCTATCCTTACGGGGTAGCGGCCACGGTGAAGCGCATGCGCGCGGGAGTTGAGTGGATGTAAGAGCAGAGCGCAGACAAAGTTCACTGAAATTTGCCGCAAACCTCGAAAAGGGTTTGCGGCTTTTTTTTTGCGGTTTTTTTTGCGAAGTGGGATTGCTTGTGAAAGGCGCATGCGGCTCTAGCAGTTTGCAGAAACCCAGGGAAAATAAGGGCGGCGTAAAGCCGCCCCTACAAAAACATGGCAAGAAACGGAGAAGCCCCACGCTCACAAGACGAGCATGGGGCACCCGTAAGGGCCAAACCTCAAAGCGTGGGCCACCCGGCAGTTTGTTGAAAAAGGGTTCTTGGTTTCATTTCCACGGGAAGCAGTTTGCAGAAACCCAGGGAAAATAAGGGCGGCGTAAAGCCGCCCCTACAAAAACATGGCAAGAAATGGAGTTTTTCAACAAGCTGCTAGAGTCTGCGTGAGAACTCGGAATCATGACCTCAGCGGCTAAAGCCGCACAGATTCTGCGGCGGTTACGGCACGGTTGAAACCGTGCCCTTACAAAGGCAAGGAATGAGATACGAAGGCGTCTGGCACGGTTGCACTTCCTGCGTCAGTGTAAAAACCGCGCCCTAAAACCCTGTGCCACGTGCCCAAGGGCGAGAGGGGCAAAAGCTCCACGCTCACAAGACGAGCATGGGGCACCCATAAGGGCCAAGCCTCAAAGCGTGGGCCACCGGCAAGAGGGGCAAAAGCCCCACGCTCACAAGACGAGCATGGGGCACCCGTGAAGGCCAAACCTTAAAGCGTGAGCCACCCGGCGAAAAAGGAGGGCAGTGAGTCAGTTTGAATTTTGACCGCGATTGTCACGATTAGGAAAATTCAAACGGCCCCACTACCAAAAGGAGAAACCAAGTGACACTGAACGACCATCGAAGAAGGATCGACGAGCTAGACCGCGAGCTTGTCCGCTTGCTGAATCGGCGCGCGCAAATGTCGATTCAGCTGGCGCAGATAAAGAGAGAGACTGGACTGCCCATGCGCGATGAGGCTCGCGAGGAGGATATTCTTCGCCACGCGCAGCGCTACAATCCCGGGCCGCTCGACGCTCAGGCAGTGGCCGCGTTGTTTCAACGCATCCTCGAAGAGTCCCGCCGCGTGACGGCGGAATTGCTGCTCGAACCCGCCGGAAACGCGGGTGATTCACACGAGCAAGGAAATGCAATGACCCAACACTGAGCAGAGGCCGCTCGGGCCTTCCGAGTGTCAGGGGGAACGCGACCTGAGCTACACAAGAAAGTGTACGACGCGCGGGTGCGCGGCATGCGAAGGCGAGACATTCGTCTCGCCCGGGCGGGGGTGAACCCCGCCCCTACAAAGGAAAAGACGCCGCCGAGAGCCGTTGTCCGTAACTGAGCGCGAGCGGTCTACACAGGAAAAGCAAAAGCCCGAGGTCAGCGACTCTCTGTGTCACGAACAAAAAAATCAAACTGACCCACGACCAAGCGGAGGCGCGGTTTGCAGCGTTGGCGCGCGATGCAGTACACTCGTTGGTTCAACGAACGATTGTGCGACGCATTGGGACGCGTCAAGCCCTGCGTGCAAGTCATTTTTTCGAACACTAGGGAGACTGGTTGAATGCTGGTTGTAATGCAATCGCACGCCACTGAGGAGCAGGTCCGCGCCGTATGCGAGCGCATTGAATCGCTGGGCTTGCGCGCTCACCCGATTCCCGGTTCAAACCGCACGGCCATCGGCATCACGGGAAATTCCGGCGCGATCGACATCGGCTCGCTCGAAGCGATGTCCGGAGTTGTTGAATGCATCCCGGTCAGCAAGCCCTATAAACTGGTAAGCCGCGACGCGAAAGAGGAAAACACGGTTGTGCGCATTCCCACTCCCGCCGGAGAAGTGTGTATCGGCGGCGCGGCGTTGGCGGTGATTGCCGGACCCTGCGCGGTTGAGACTCGCGAGCAAGCGATGGCCGTCGCGCAATGCGTTAAGGCGGCCGGAGCGCATCTTTTTCGCGGCGGCGCGTACAAACCGCGCACGTCGCCGTACAGCTTTCAAGGCTTGGGCGAGCCGGGCCTGAAAATTCTTGCGGAAGTCCGCGAGCGATTCGGTTTGGGCATCGTGACGGAAGCGATTGACAACGAGAGCATCGATCTGGTGGAGAAATACGCCGACGTGATTCAGATTGGCGCGCGCAACATGCAGAATTTTTCTTTGCTCAAAAGGGCGGGTAAAGCTTCGAAGCCTGTGCTGCTGAAGCGCGGGATGTCCGCGACGCTGGACGAATTTCTGATGGCCGCCGAGTACATACTTTCGGAAGGCAACTATCAGCTGATTTTGTGCGAACGCGGCGTGCGTACTTTCTCCGAGCATACGCGGAACACGCTCGACCTGAGCATCATTCCGGCGGTGCAATCGCGCAGCCATTTGCCGATTCTGGTGGACCCGAGCCACGGCACAGGCCGGCGCAACAAAGTGCTGCCACTCTCGCGCGCGGCGATCGCGGTTGGCGCGGATGGTTTGATCGTGGAAGTGCATCACGATCCGGACCACGCTCTTTCCGACGGCGCGCAGTCGATCGTTCCCGAAGAGCTCGAACAATTGATGAAAGAAGTTCGCCAAATCGCCTCGGTCGTTCATCGCACGCTCCACTAGCCAGCCGTGGCCACGCCGTCATCTCTTTTTGCAACGCCCCCGCCGCGTGGACGCAACTTCAAGTGGAATGTCCGGCTCGTTTTTATTCTGGTGATTCTGCTGGCGATTTCGATCGTCGAAATTGTTCGCGAACATCGCCCGTCGACCCTCCTGCCCGGTGTGCACTTATACGCTTACGTCGCGAACACCGCGGACGGCACGCTGACAGCGATTAACCTGGTGAGCCTGACGGCGGTTGCCACCATTCCGGTAGGCCCCTCGCCCAGCGGCATACGCGCGCACCCGAAACGCAGCGAAATCTGGGGCGTCAGCACTTTGGGCGGGTATGCGTGGGTGCTCGACACGAAATCGAGCCAGATCGTCGCGCGTATTCCCGTGGGAGCAAGCCCTTACGCGATTGACTTTTCGCCTGACGCAAAACGCGCGTACGTGGCAGCCTCGGGCTCGGACACCGTGGTGGCAATTGATTGCGCTTCACGGCAAATTGTTGCGCGCGGCCGCGCGGGACGGCGTCCGTGGATTGCGCACGTCACGCCCGATGGCAAAGTTGTGGTGGTCAGCAATCGGGGCGATTCGACCGTGTCTTTGCTGAATTCGCTGACGCTGGCGCCGGTTGGCGTGGTGCATGTGGTGCCGCAGCCCGAGCAAATTTCCGTTCTTCCCGATAGCTCGAAAGCGTTCATCTCTTCGGGCGATTCGGATCAGATTTCGGTGGTCGATCTTCGCAAGCCCGCGTTGATTGCGAACCTGCACGCGGGAGGCTCAGCGGACAGCTTCGTGCTGAAGAACGATGGCGGCGAACTCTATATTCCTTCGCCCGATGCGCACGGGCTGCTGATCGTCAACACATGGACCAACGAAGTGAGCGATTACGTTCTTCTGGGCTCCGCGCCAACGCGCGCCGTTCTTTCGCCTGACGATCAGTTTCTCTACGTCGCAGACTCGGCGGCTTCCGAAATCGTCCCGATCCAGATTAATTTCCGCCAGGTTCTGAATCTCGACGTGATCAGGACAGGCCAACGGCCGGAAACGCTGGAATTCACGCCCGTCGGAAGCATGTTGTTGGTGGTGGACACTGCTTCCGACGATCTTGCGGTGATCCGTACGGTGGGCTGCTCGCAACCCGGCAGCTCGGCAGGATGCCTGATCGCGATGATTCCTGTGGGACGCAGTCCACGCGACCTGGCGATTAAACAGTTTTGATTTCCCCGCCCTTCACACGCTGGTGTCGCCGCGCACATTTGCCGTTGGCGGCGCCTGCTATTGCACAGTGATCGACAGATTTATCGTGCGCGTGGTGCCAGCTATCGCCGCTGTCGCTTGAACTGTATAGGTTCCTGCGGGCGTGCCGCTTGGCGGCGGAGTCGTGGTGCTGCCGCCTCCGCAAGACGAGAGCAGCAGAAGGCTGAGTGCCAAGATTGGCCGAAAGACGCGAGATTTTGTCTCTCGCGGGCCCACAAAAAATAGAATGGTGAGCGCCAGCAGCAACAGAATCGCCATGGGCGTCGCGGGAAGCACTCGTCGATGCACACCCGGACCTGCCGTGGGCAAGAGCGAACTGCGCGCCATTGTTGTGACACTCACAGTGAAAGGAACGGGCGTCGCGCCAGAAATCTGGGCCGAAGTTGGCGAGGCACTGCATCCTCCCGCTGGAGGCGCGTTCGCGCATCCCAACGTCACAGTTCCCGTGAATCCGTTCACAGGACTCAACTGTAGGGGTATCGAGGCCGTTTGCCCGGCCATGACGGTTACGGAAGTCGTTCCGCCCGGGGGCGGGCCAATCTGAAAATCGGTGGCCGTTCCGGTGAGCACCACCGTTGGATTCGCGTTCGCGTTGTCGTTGAGTGTCAACGTTGCCGTGCGCGTTCCGGCCGCGAGCGGCAGGAATTCGACATCGAGCGTGCAATTCGCTTCGACCGCCACGCTGATATTCATTCCTCTTGCTCCAACGCAACTCCCCGAAGCTTGAAAGTCGCCGGCGTCGGCACCCGCAAAACTTACGCCGCTTATGACCAACGCGCCGGTGCCGCTGTTGCTCACTTGAATGGGCTGAGATGCGCTCGCGGTCCCCACGAGCGTTGCGCTGAACTGCAGCGACGCGGGCGCTACTTGAACGATCGGCGCCGTTCCTGTGCCGTTGACGGCGACTGTCTGCGGCGATGGCATCGAATCGTCCGCCACCGAAAGCACAGCCGAGAGCGGACCTGATGCGGTGGGCTGGAACGTCACCGAGACCGTGCAGATGGCGCCCGCGTTCAGTGTTGCGGACGGCGCCAGGGGACAATTGTTCGTCTGCGCGAAGTCAGTTGGATCCGCGCCGCCGAAGCTGATGGAAGAAATCGTCACGGGCGAAGCGCCTGTGTTCTTGAGCACCACGTTTTGCGGCGCGCTAGGCGGTCCTTCATTTTGCGTTGGAAAGGTCAGGCTCGCCGGCGTCAGCGACACGCTAGCCGTGGCGCCTGTCCCGCTGAGCGCAATTGTCTGCTGCGGCGGATTGGCGTTGTCGGGAATCGAAACGGTCGCCGTGCGCGGGCCGGCCGCAGTGGGTTGGAACGTCACGGAAATTGTGCAACTCGCGCCCGCGCTCAGAGTGCCGCTCGACGACAGAGGACACGTTGATGTCTCCGCGAAATCGCTCGCATTCGGCCCAGTGATTCCGATGCTGGCAATAGTCAGCGCCGCGCTGCCGATGTTCTTGAGTTGTACCGGGGGCTGAGTCGTGGAACCGCCGACGTTGACGCTTCCGAAATTAAGTGAAGTGGTTGCCAAACCGACGGCAGGCATTGCGGCGGTCGCTTCGGTTCCGAACAGCGCAATGGCCGCCGTGCCTGTCGACTGATTGCTATTTTCCGCGAAAGATATCACCGCTTGTGCCGCAAGATTTCGTGGCGGATTTGGTTCGTTGGGGGCGAAGTCCACTGCGATTGTGCAGCTTGCGTCCGGCAAAACCGCTGCGCCCGCAATACACGTGTTGCTTCCTCCAAAGGCAAAATCCGTCGCGTTGACGCCGGAAATCTTTGCATTGGTGATGCTCAGCGTTGCGTTTCCGGTGTTCGTCAAAATCGAGGCGTTTGGCACCGTAGTCGTGCCCTGCGCTACATTGCCAAAACTCAGCGACGTCTGCGATAACGTCACTTCTCCGGATGCTCCCGTGCCTGTCAGCGTCAAAGTCTGCGGCGCGCCCACTCCGTCGTCAGCCATCTGCAGCGACGCCGTCTCCGTTCCAACAATCGCAGGCGTAAACGTGACGGCGAAGCCGCAATTCCCTCCCGGCGCGATGGGAGAATTCGACAGGCAAGTATTCATCTGCGAAAAATCGGCGCTGTTCGCACCTGTGATCGTCACGTCGCTGACATTCAGATTCGCGTCGCCTCCATTTGTGAGCAAGATGTTCACGGGAGGCGACGCCGTGCCCGTTGGCAACGCTCCGAAATTGGCGACCGCCGGGTTGAACGCGGCGCACGCCGCTGGAGCTGTCCCGATTGCAACCTTCGTCAGCACCGCATCAGCGCTCGGAGTCGTTGCGGCACAGCTTGTGCATGTCGGCTGAAATCCATTGTTCGCGTTTGTTGCGAGCGGATAATCGTGCGACAACGTGTCGCCGAAAACGATCGCATCGCCCGAGGCGTCCGCCACCACTGCGTTGGCCTCGGTGGTCACGCTGCCGCCCAGGAACGTCGCGTAGACGAGCGACGCCGCGCCACCGATTGTGGGATTCAATTCAGTCAGAAATGCGTCTTGAGTGCCGCTGAATCCCTGCAACGAACACAAAATCGGGAAGTCGCCGGAACTCGTGCTCCCCGCCACATACACTTGCGTGGGAGACAGCACCGAGATCGCCGCGCCTGTGTCCGCGCCCGTTCCGCCTAGATAAGTCTCGTATTGAATCGAGGGGACTCCGCCCGTCGTTTGGCTGATGACGGCGAGAAAGGCGTTGCTGCTTCCCTTCAACCTCGTTTGATAGCCCGCATTGGTCACGCCTGAACTGGGAATGAAATCGGGCGATTGCGTCGCGCCGGTGACGTAAGCGTCGGGCGGAACGGAGGCGTCCACTGCAATCGCCATGGCTTGATCCGATTGGCTTCCGCCGAGAAGGCTTGCGTACACCAAACCTTGCGGGCCGAGCTTCGGATTTATTTGCATGACGAATCCGTCGAAAGCGCCGCCGCCATATGCCGCCTGGAACGCATTCGTCGTTGGAAAGCTCACAGGCATCGAAGTGAACCCCGCGACGTACGCATTGCCGTTCGCATCGATAGCAACGCTCGAAGTTCCTACCGTCGCATTGATGCCGAAATACGTCGAGTACATCAGCGCGCCGGATGCGGACGCGAATTCAGCGAGAAATCCGTCGGACGCGCCGCCGCCGTAAACAGTCCTGAATCCGTTCAGCGTTGGCGCCATCGGCAAGTCGGTCGAAGCCGTGTCCGAGGTGACAAAAATGTTCCCCGCCGAATCAGTCGCCACGCCTGCGGCGTTCTGGGTCGCTTCCGCGCCGTTGCCGCCGAAGTATTTCGAATAAATGAACGCATCGCCTGCGGCATTGAGCTTTGTGACGGTCAAGTCCGACGGCCCATTCAACGCACTGCCATCGGTAACCGGAAAATCCGTCGAAGTGCTCCATCCAAGCACTGCCAGTTGCGGCGGCGTGGTGGTTTTATCAACGGCGACCATGCCGCCCCGATCGTTTTTGCTGCCGCCGATGAATGTCAGATAAACGAGCGAAGACGCCCCATTCTGCGTGGCATCAATTTTCGCGACGAACAGGTTCGAAGCACCTCCGAGCGGCCCTTCGTTGCCGGTGGCGGTTTCAGGAAACGATGCCAGCGTGGTGGTCCCGCCGACGTACACGGCTCCGGCGGAATCCACGGCGACGCTGTTGCCTTTTTCTGCTCCGCTGCCGCCTAAGAAAGTGGTGTAGCTGATTGAAATGGACGGGTCGATGACGATTGGCAAGTTCGCGCGATGCTTTCCGATTACGAAACCGATTACATTGGCCGCGAGCAGTTTGTAGCCGCCAGCAACGTTTATTTTTGTCCCGAGGCCGCTCTGATAGATTTTCGGGCGGCGCATGACGATTTGTCGTCCATGTACTCGAAAAACGAGATTGCCGCTGCGGTCGAGGCGCATCGCAGCCGCGCCCACGGCGCGCAACCGTACATTTCGCAATGAACTGCCCGGCGAGGCCACCAGATCGTATTCGAGCCCGCTCTTTCCCCCGTAAAATCGCGCACCGATACCTGCGTACAATCCGCTGTATTCAACCGAAGAATATTGCGCGACATCTCTAAGCCATTTTTTCGGATCGCGGCCCAGGAGGTAGTTCGTCTTTCCGCGCAGCATGGCTCGTCCTTGTGTGAGAACTTCATGATTCGATCCGAGGAATTGGAGTTGCAACGTGTCTGGAGACGCGGCGTTGCTGAGCGGACTCGCCGCATTGGCCGCCGCCCATGACAACTCGATGCTGTGCTGCGTGAGAAGAACGGTTGCGTCGTTTGCGCGCACAACGAACTTCACTTTGGCGTCCGCTTGGCCGACATTCGGCTCAAATGCCCAGGGCAGATTCGCAAAAGCACTTGCAAGTTGTTGCCTCGGAAGAGTGGAGAAGACGGCTCGCGGGGAGGGCCGTCGAACAATCTGAACAATTGCGGCATGCCGGGGGTGAACCTTCAAAATGCCAATTCCCAAAGCGGCCACCGCGCATGCGCCCAACGCGACGCTGAGTGGCACGATTCTCCTCGGACCTTCACAGGCCGACGAAATACATCGCAGCCGGAAAAAACGCGGTTGTTTCACTGTCGCAGATCTGAGTTGTCGAAGCTCCAGTGTCGCATCTCCGAAATCGGCACACATGCGCATTGGAGACCACAACAGCGCCTCAGGGACTGAAACCCTTCCTCTCCCGACACTTGAGCGGCACGGCTAAAACCGTGCCCTGACGCGTCCATGTGTCACTTTCTTCGGATAGGCAACACTGGCTGTCGAACCTCTAGCCCATTGAGAGGTACAGGCGCACTATCGCGCGGGTTGTATAATCATGTCAACTACGTATTTAGTTAGTACAATATTATACAAGCAGAGGAGGGCGCTACTGCAGAGGCCATGCGTAGAAATCCGAGCCGAGCGGCACTTCGATGAATCCCTCGGGAGGCAGCACATCAACGGGCAATCCGTTACGCCAAAGTGAGACGCTGAAGCGCAGCGTTTTCTGTCCGGCCAGCAAAAATATTTCCTTCGCTATACCCAGCTCGATAATTTTACCCAGCGCGACTGAGATTTTCCGCGGCGCGTCCTCCAACAGTGTTCCCTTTCGTTCAGCGGACAAGCTTGCCAGGGTCCCGCTGTGCACGCGCGCCACAAGCTTCATCTCCGACTGATCCTCGAACACAAATCGAAATTCGTAATCGCCGAGTTGCTCGAAGGGCTCTCGCAACGAGTCCACGCGGAGATAGAAGCGGTCCGCGCTGAATCCGTAGAACATCTCGCCGATGGAATGCACTTGCCCGTGCATGGTCCCGTCTCGCCGTTCCGCCGCGTAGTATCCCGCTCCAAGCCATTCGAAATACGAAGTCACGCGGCCATCCACTTCCACCTGGAGCCAATCGGTTGGCGGCACGGGGCGCGAGCGCAACAGAACTCTCTTGATCGGATGCGCCAACGCTTCGGGCGCTTCCCGTCCCAGCGCTGAATAAACCTGCACCAAATGTTTGCGATACAATTCGTCGAATTCCTGATCGTTTGCCGAACCATGTTCGGGGCCGTACCACCAGCACCAATCGCTCCCCTCGGCGGCGAGCAACGCCTCATATGCTATTGGAAGATCCTCAGCGCGCGCGGCGTCTGGCGCGCCTTCCCTGCCGGCCGCTTGAACCTTTGCATACAGTTCGCGCGCGTCGCGCAGCAGTTCCCACGCGCGAATGTCCTCCGCGTCTCCAATCCAAATGTTGAAATTCGCGTCGATCCACGATCCGGGGAAAATTCCTTCGAGCGTGCTGATTTCGCCCGCCTCCGCAATCGCTTCGGTGGCCGTCAACGCGCGAATGTCGGGATCGTCATCAATGCGTCTGTAGAGCTGCCTCAAGAATTCCCTTCCGCTGCCGGGATAATATTCCCAGGCGTTTTCGCCGTCCAGAATGACCGATACAGTGGCGGGCTTGGCGCCTTGCGTCCGCTCGCCGATCAGGCGCAACCGGCGGTGAAAATCATCGGCGGCGGCCGAGGCATCCATGCGCGAATAAACGAACCCGATTAAATCGGACAAATAGTGGTCGCGGAAAAATCCATGGATTTCCCTGCCGCGAATCCTGAATTTCCAAGGCGAATACAACTCGTGCGCGTTTTCCGGAAAGCCCGCGCCATCGCGCCAGAATCCGATGTTGCGCGTTCGTCCAAGAATGCCTTCGTCCGTGGCAAACCAGCGGAAGCCCAATTTCGCGGCGATGTCCAGAGTCTCGTCGGAAACGGAGCCTTCCGAAGGCCACAGTCCCGCCGGCGGCGGGCCGAAAGTCTGCTGGTGATAGCGACGCGCGCGAAGCAGTTGTTCCTGCGCGTCTTCGGCAAAACGGAACGGAGGGACGAGCGCCGGCGTGTACGGATTCGCGACGCGCGCGATTTGCGAATCGCACAGCAACGGCAGTATCGGGTGGTAGAACGGCGTAGTCGAGATTTCGATTTGCCCGCGTTCAGCGGCGGCGCGGTACTCCGGCAATACACGCGCGACTAACTCAGCCTGTTTTTCGCGCAGCGCATCCTTGTCCGCCTCCGTGTAATCCGCGCCCTTCGCTGCGAGCGCGGAAACAATCGGGTCACGCGCCAGATATTCTTCGTCCATCCACGCAAGCTGCGAGAGCAATTGCAAATCCCGCCAATCCCGCGCGCCAAACTGCGCAGCGGCGCGCTCGCCCGATTTTTGGGTCCATTCAAATAGTTCGACAAATCGCGGCCAACGGCTCATCAGGTGCTCATGGTTCACCTGAAACGCGCGATGCAGAATTTCGCGTTTGTCGGCCGGCGTGAGTTCATCGGCAGCCTTGAACGCCGCGCGGAACCACGGATCGTCAAAGTCGCCGCTCGCGTACTCTTCGATTTGCTGGGCGAGGGAAGGAACCACATTGAATGTGGCGTGCACGCGCGGAAAGTCCGCGAGCGTCCGCACCATTCCCCAATAATCCTTCAACGCGTGCAGACGCGTCCACGGAAGGATGTATCTCTTCGTTGCGGGGTCCCGGTATTGCGGCTGGTGCATGTGCCACAGGAGAACCAAATGCACACGGCTCATGCTGTACGACTCTCCGACGACTCCTGCGCCATCGTGCTAGAATGACACCGCGCTGCCATGCGCATCCTCGACCGATACGTCTGCCGCGAAGTCGCTTCCCACGCGTTGCTGGGTCTCGCCGTTTTTACTTTTGTTTTTTTTGTGCCGCAGCTTGTACAGCTCATGGCGCTGATCGTCCAGCATGCGGGAACGGCGGGCGAAACGGCGCTGTTGTTCGTTTCCTCGCTCCCGCCGGTTCTGATTTTTACGTTGCCCATGTCGATGCTGGTAGGAGTTCTCATTGGCCTGGGCCGTCTCTCCGCCGACAGCGAAATCGTCGCGCTGAACGCGAGCGGCGTCAGCCTTCGTCGCCTGCTCGTCCCCATCGGCGCTATTGCACTGACGGCCACTATTCTCGCTTTCGTCATCACCCTCTGGCTCGGCCCGCGTTCGCTGCGAACGTTGCGGTCCCTTGAAACTCGCCTTCGAACTTCGCAGGCTTCTTTCGCGGTGCAACCGCGAATCTTCGACGAACGATTTCCGCACGTTGTTCTCTACGTGCAAGACGTCGGCGCCTCCGGCACACGCTGGCGAGGCGTTTTCCTGGCGGACTCGAGTTCCTCTGCGGGCTCGAAGGTGACCTTCGCAAAGGACGCCATTGTAGCCGCCGATCCGCAGCAGGACAAGCTTACACTGCACTTCGATGATCTTTCGACTCACGAGTTCAATCCAAAAGATCCCGAGCGCTACAATCTTTCCACCTCCGCCGCTCAATCCATGGACGTGTCGCTCGAAAACGCCGAAGCGGCTTCTCAAGGCCCGCGAAAACTTTCCGACAAAGAGCGCTCAGTCCGCGAATTGCTCAACATCAAAGGACCTGGCTGGCTGGACGCGCGCATCGAATTGCAGGAGCGGTTCGCCTTTCCCAGCGCGTGCCTGCTATTCGCGCTTCTTGGAGTGCCGGTGGGAGTCCGTCCGCGCCGCGGCGGCCGCGCCGCTGGCTTCGTACTTACAGTGCTGTTAATCTGCGCCTACTATTTGTTGTTCGTCACCGGCGTCCATCTTGCCGAGCAAGGTTCGGTTACGCCGGCTCTCGGCGTGTGGACGGCCAATATCGCAACGTTGCTGGTCGGTTTGGTCCTGCTGCGCCGCATCGAACAGATACGCCCCGAAGCGCGCTGGCTCGACCACTTGCGCGACGTTTTCCTCCGCAATATCGGTGGCAAAGCCCGTCCCGCGACAGCCGCTTCGGCCCCCGCACCCTTGCCGAATGGCCGCGCGCCGCTATACGTCGGCGAAACGCGCCCTGTGAGTTACAAGACAAGCGCTTTTCCTTTGATCTTCGATGTCTATCTGCTGCGCACTTTTATTTATTGGCTTGTGCTGATGCTGGTCGGATTCATGATTCTGTTCGACGCGTTCACGCTTTTCGATCTGCTCGGGGACATTTCCCGAAATCACATCTCGGTTTTTATGGTCGCGAGCTACTTCCTGCATCTTCTGCCCATGATGGTCTACCAACTTCTGCCTTTGGCGGCATTGGTCGCCACACTCATTACGCTGGGCATTCTCTCGAAGAATAATGAGGTAACCGCATTCAAGGCTTGCGGCATCAGCCTGTTTCGGCTGGCGCTCCCTCTAATCCTGGCGGGTGTAGTGCTCGCGAGCGCCATGTTCCTGCTGGACGACACCTTTCTTCCCTACGCCAATCAGCGCCAGGATGCGATTCACGACCAGATCAAAGGCCGCCCAGCGCAAACTTATTACGAACCTGCTCACCAGTGGATATTCGGAGAAAGCGGCACAATCTATAATTACCAGCTCTTCGATCCCGATCACAATTTGTTCGGCGGGTTGAACGTTTTCGAACTCGATCCCACGAATTTTCAAGTTCGACGCCGCGTCTACGCGAGCCGCGCTTCGTGGGAGCCGAGCCTGAACGCTTGGGTCCTCGAAAACGGCTGGGTCCGGGACTTTAGCGGCTCCTCCATTACGCATTACGCCCCATTTCGCGTGGCTTCCCTTCAGGATATCTCCGAGCCGCCGTCCTATTTCAAGCGCGAGGTATTCCAGTACTACCAGATGAATTGGTGGCAGTTGAGAAATTACATTCGCGGCCTGCAAAAGGCCGGCTTTGACACTTCACGGCTCTCCGTGGAATGGCACAAGAAATTCGCGTTTCCGCTGATCACCGCCATCATCATGTTCCTCGCCATGCCATTTGCTTTTCTGGTCGGCGCGCGCGGCGCAATGGGAGGATTGGCTCTTGCGGTGGGAATCGGGATCGTTTACTGGGCGACCGCCGCGCTGTTCGAAGCGATGGGCGCCGTGGGACAATTGCCGCCATTCCTCGCGGCGTGGGCTCCCGACGCTATCTTTGCTTTCGCGGGACTCTACTTCTTTCTAAAAATGCGCACGTAACGAATAGTTAAAGTAGTTCCTGAACTTCAAATCGACAGTATTTTTCGAATCGCCGCCTATTTCGAAATCAGCGATCGCACTTTCTGAAGCACCAAATCGATTCCTACCTCGTTGTGTCCGCCTTCCGGAATAATAATGTCAGCATACCTTTTGCTGGGCTCGACGAATTCAAGATGCATGGGCCTTACCGTTTTCTGATATTGCTCGACGACGGACTCAAGGGTGCGCCCGCGGTCGCGGATATCTCGCACAAGGCGCCTGATAAATCTGAGGTCAGCGTCCGTGTCGACGAAGATCTTGATGTCCATCAGGTTTCGCAGGGCCTCGTTCTCGAAAATCAGTATTCCCTCCACCAGAATCGCCGGCTGCGATTCCAGCCGCGCCGTTTCCTGAACCCTGCGGTGCTGCGTGAAATCATAAACGGGCCGCTCGATGGATTTGCCGTCTTTCAACTGCCTGACGTGCTCGATAAACAGTTCTGCATCCAGCGCGTTCGGATGGTCGAAATTATGCTGCGAACGTTCTTCCAGCGGCAAATGCGACAAGTCTTTGTAGTAATGATCCTGCTGAAGGACAAGGACTCCGCTGTCAGCAAGCTCGCGCGAAAGCCGGTTCGTGATCGTGGTTTTTCCCGAACCGGTTCCGCCGCAGATGCCAATGATAAATGCTCGAGAACTCATTGCGCCTTGCGTTTTCCGTTCTTCTTCGCGGCTTTCTCTTCAATCACCGCCTGCGCTGCGGCCAATCTGGAAATCGGCACGCGGAACGGCGAAGCGCTGACGTAATTCATCCCCACCTTATGGCAGAATTTCACGCTCGGCGCGTCTCCGCCATGCTCTCCGCAAATTCCCACTTTCAATTTTGGCCGCGTTTCTCTGCCACGCGCAATCGCCCACTCGATCAACATACCAACGCCGGCTTGATCCAGCGTCTGGAACGGGTCGGCCGCGAAAATTCCCGCCTTCTTTTCGTCCACGTATTCGGGCAGGAATCTGCCCGCGTCGTCGCGCGATAACCCCATCGTAGTTTGCGTCAGATCGTTTGTGCCGAAGGAAAAGAACTCCGCCACTTCCGCAATTTGATCGGCGAGTAACGCCGCGCGCGGCAACTCAATCATCGTACCGACCAGATAGTTAAGCTTTACTTTATGTTTTGCGATGAGCGCGTCGGCAACTCGCCGCGTCTCGACTTCCAAAATTCTCAATTCTTTTTTGTCCATGACCAGCGGATGCATGATCTCAGGGAACACTTTAACGCCGCGTTTCTGGCATTCGATTGCGGCTTCGATAATCGCGCGCACCTGCATCTCGAGAATTTCCGGATACGTGATGCACAGACGACAGCCGCGATGCCCAAGCATCGGGTTCGACTCGTGGAGTTGCTCGACGCGGCGAATCACGGTTTCGACCGGAATGCCTATTTTCTTCGCCAGCTCCTCCTGCTTGGCGCGTTCGTGCGGCACGAATTCGTGCAGCGGCGGATCGACCAGGCGAATCGTTACCGGCAGTCCGTTCATGGCTTCGAAAATGCCAATAAAATCGCGCCGCTGGAAAGGCAGCAGCTT
>DATNDO010000170.1:0-5986 GCA_035606955.1 Candidatus Angelobacter sp. | reverse complement strand
ACGGCGGCAAACGTAAGAGGATCGGCCGCGCTGACGGAGAAAAGCAGGCTCGACATCAATTGCGTGAGGCCGAGCGACACAACGACGCCGATTGCAACGCCCGCGACCGCCATTTTCACTCCCTGCCTGAGAATCATGCGTAGGACATCTTTATGCTGCGCGCCGAGCGCCATGCGAATGCCGATTTCGTGGGTACGCTGCGCGACGGCGTAAGAAATCACGCCGTAAATTCCAATCGCCGCCAGAACGAGCGCCAGCGCGCTGAACAATCCGAGCAGCACCAGAGTGATTCTCCGCGTGCCCAGCGAATCGCTCACCAATTGATTCATCGTCGAGATCGCGAAGATCGGCTGGTTTTTGTCGATCGATGCCACCGCTCCGCGAATCGCCGAAGTCAGCGCCGCGGGATCGATGCGCGATTTCACCACCAGGTTCATGTCACTGTCGGGATACTGCAGCGACGAAACATAGATTTCCAACCGCGACGGATTCGCCAGACCGTAGAGTTTCGTGTCGCCCATAACGCCGACCACGGTGATCCACTTCGGTGGATCTGTCGACGGATGCCCGAACATGAATCGTTTCCCTATCGGATCATCGTTCGGCCAATATTGCTGCGCCAGCCTCGTATTCACCATTCCAACGAGCGGCGCTCCCTGCTTGTCTGTATCCGTGAAGGGTCGTCCGCGAAGCAATGGAATGCCGAGCGTGCTGATGAAACGGGGACTCACATTGTGGTAATCAGGATGTGGAAAATTCCCTGGTGTGGGCAGCGCCATGCCTTCGACGGTGATGTCTGTGCGGCCGTGGCTGTCCGTCAATGGAATATGTGTCCCGACCGCAGCGCTTTCGACGCCTGGCAGCGCGCGCACTCGGTCGAGGACTTGCTGCCAAAAATTGAGAATGGCCGGATCCTTGGAATATTGCTGCGTCCGCAAATCCATTTCCATGTTCAGCACGCGGTCCGGCCGGAAGCCCGGATTCACGCTCATCAGTTTGTACAAACTTTTCATCATCAGGCCAGCGCCGACTAAGAGAATCAGCGCCAACGAAATCTCCGCAATGGCCAGCGCGCCGCGCAACTTGTTTTGCGCCGCGCTGGCGCTCGCCGTTCTGCCGCCCTCTTTCAACTCCGATTGCACATCGGGCCTCGTGGAATGCATCGCGGGAGCCAGCCCGAAAATAAACGCCGCGAGCACGACGATGCCCGCCGCGAAGAAAAGAACTGCGCCGTTTAAGTTCACACTGGCGCCCGACAGCGCGTTCATCGGAATTAGACACACAATTCCGCGAATTCCGGCTACGGCCAATGTCAGGCCGAGAATGCCACCGAGAAAAGCCAGAGCAAAACTCTCCGTGAGCATCTGGCGAATGATTCGATTGCGACTGGCCCCGAAGGCCATGCGCAGAGCAATTTCCTTCGTGCGGGCCGCGCCACGCACTAGGAATAGATTGGCCACATTCGCGCAGGCAATCAGCAGCACAAACACTACCGCGCCGAAAAGCACCAGAATGGCCGGCCGCGCGTCGCTCACGAATGCGTCGCGAATCGATTGCAGCGCCACTCCGAACTGGTCGTTGGTTGCCGGATATTCTTTCGCGAGCCGCGCAGCGATTCCTTCCATCTCCGTGCGCGCTTGGGCGAATGTGACATTCGACGCGAGCCTGCCGATCACAATCATGTCGCCACGGTCGCCACGGTCGTTGGCTTCCCCGGAATTGTTTGTTGCCCACACGCCGATAGGCAGCATCACGTCTGTCTTGTCGAGCGAACGGAAATTGGGCGGCAACACGCCAACGATCGTAAAGCTGCGGCCATCCAGCGTGATGGTGCGGCCGATGGCGTTTCGATCGCTGCCCATGTGTGATTGCCACAGCTCATAGCTGAGCAGCACGACGGGCGGGGTCCCGGGCTTTTCCTCGGCCGCTTCAAAATCTCGTCCAAGAAACGGGCGCACGCCGATCATGGAAAGAAAATTCGGCGAAACGGCTTCGCCGCTGATGTTCTCGGGCTGGTTGACGCCCGCGAGATTGAAGCCGACATCGTGCACGGCGGCCATTGGCGAAAATGCGTGGCATTGTTGCCGCCAATCGAGGAAATTAGGATACGAGACGCTGACGGTGCCGACTTTCGGGGTGGTCTCATTCAGTACCACGAGACGCGAAGCATCTTTGTAGGGCAACGGTTGCAGCAAGACGCCGTAGACGACGGAAAATATCGCCGTGTTGGCGCCAATGCCGAGAGCCAGCGTAAGAATGGCGACCGCGGTGAAGCCGGGATTTTTTGCGAACATACGGAAGGCGAAACGGAGATCCTGACCGAGATGTTCGAGCCAGGCCCAGCCCCAGGAATCGTGACTGACTTCGCGAATCGCGAGCGCATTCCCGAAATTCCTTCGTGCGGCCATGTGCGCCTCCTCGGGCGAGAAACCGTTCTGAGCGTATTCTTTTTCGCGCAGTTCCAGGTGAACGCGCATCTCATCGTCCATGTCGTGATCGAATTGCTCGCGGCGAAACAGCATCCGCAGGCGGCGGGCGAGTTCAGCGAGTGGTTTCATGAGCTGTGCTCCGCATCGGCTTCATTCGTAACGCAGCGCGATCATAGGATCGACGCGCATCGCGCGGCGCGCGGGGATGTAGCAGGCCACCAACGCAACAATTAGAAGAAGAATTGCGACGGCGATGAATGTCACCGGGTCGGTCGGCGTAACGCCATAGAGCAGCGACGCCATCAGCCGCGTCAACCCAATTGCTGCAAGCACTCCGACCACAATGCCGGCGAGTGCGAAACTTGCGCCCTGATTGAGAACCAGGCGCAACACGTCTCGCCGCTGCGCGCCCAGGGCCATGCGCACGCCAATTTCATGCGTACGCTGCGCTATGGAATACGAAATCACTCCATAGACGCCAATCGCAGCAATGATCAGCGCGAGTGCTCCGAAAACTCCGAGCAGCGTGGCGTGAAAGCGCCAGTCTTTCAACGAGCCGGAAACTACTTGATCCATAGTTTCGATTTGCGTCATTGGTTCCGTGGGATCGACCTGATGCAGAGCCTCGCGAACTGCGGGAACAGACATGAGCGGCGCGGTTCGCACGCGCAGTACGAACGACTCCGAATCATTCCACTTTGTTTGCGCATAAGGGATGAACATTGTCTGGCCCGGCGCGTCATCCAGTGCCGATTCGCGGATGTCGGCGACGATTCCAACAATCTCTCGCGGCGCAGGCTCGCTCATAGATGGACCCATTGGCTTTCCAATCCAGACGCGTTGCCCGAGGGGATCTTGGCCCGGCCAGAACTTTCTGGCCATCATCTGATCGATTACCATCACAGGCGCGCTGGCGGCGTTATCCGCTGCAGTGAGTCCGCGCCCGCGTAGGAGAGGGATCCGCAACGTGCGGAAATAGTCGGGGCTGATAATTCGAAAGTTGGCGGCCAACGGCTCTCCCGATGACGCCGCGCTCTTTCCGCCCTCAATGCTGAATAGAATGTCTCCTTCCCCCGCGAGCGGAAGTATCGAGACGATGGCGGCCTGCTCAACTCCCGGAATGGCAGCGAGGCGATGGATCGCCTGATCAAGAAATACGGCTCGTTTCGCCGGCGTGTCATATTTCTCTGGCGGCAGTGAAATTCCGAACGTCAGCACGTTGCGCGGATCGAATCCGGGTTGCACCACCGTAAGCCGCGCAAAGCTCTCGAGCGCCAGCGCCGCGCCAATTAACAAAACCAGTGAAATGGCTATCTCGCCCGCTGCCAGAATTCCGCGAAGCCGTCCGGCTCCTCGCGCTCCGGCTTGCGTGGTCGATTCCTTCAGCGACCCGGTCAAGTCCACTCGAGAAGCGCCTAATGCCGGGATGAAGCCGAATACGACGCCGGTGACAACACTCAGCGCGAACGCAAAGAACAGAACGCGAGCATCAATTCCGAACGTTCCAACATGCGGCAGGTTCGCGGGAACGAGAGTCACAACGAACCGAAAGCTCGCATAGCATACTGCGACGCCGAGCAGGCCGCCCAGCACAGCCAGCACAACGCTTTCGGTCAAAAGTTGCCGAACGATTCTGCTCCGGCTAGCGCCGATCGCGGAGCGCACGGCAATTTCTCGCTGGCGCGTGGCCGAGCGAGCCAGCAACAAATTCGCGACATTGACGCAAGCAATCAGCAACACCAGACCGACCGCACCAAAAAGCAAGAGAACCGCTGTGCCCGCCCACTGGTTCAACATTTCGCGAAGCGGGACCAGGTGAGCGCGCTCGTCGGGCATGAACATTTTCGGAAACTCGCGCCGCAGTTCCAAAAGCGAAGGCGTAAGCGCTTCTTCCGCTTGCGTGACGCTTACTCCGTGTTTCAACGTGCCGAAGCAAAGGAGACCTCCATTGCCCGGATTGTTGCTCGCAGCCGGAATCTGCAGGGGAAACCAGAGCTGCGCGTAGGGCGGACTGAAAGTCGGATCCGCGAATCCAGGTGGAAGAACGCCAACAACCGTATACGACTTACTATTCAATGTTAGGTTTCGGCCCTCAACGTTTGGGTCTGCGCTAAATCGCTCGCGCCACAGGCTATCGCCGATCATCACTACATTCGGCCCGCCGATTTGGCCTTCCTCCGGGCGAAAGTCGCGTCCGAGAATCGGATGAATACCGGTCATGGCGAGAAAATCCCAAGAAATTCCTACCGAAGGAACTCGTACTGGCTCGCCCGAGACCATCAGTGTGGCGTCGTCCATAAAGCCGACCAATGCGAGGTGTTCGAACGCGCTCGATTGTTGCTTGCGCCATGCAGCAAAGATCGCTGGAGAAATTGAGGGCCCGCCGTATTGATTACCCGTCCTTGCAACCAGGTAAATCTGTCCTGCCTTGGGATAAGGCAGCGGGCGAAGAAAAATAGCGTCGATAATTGAGAAGATGGCGGTGTTGGCACCGATGCCGAGGGCGAGGGTGAGAATGGCGACGGCGGTGAAGCCGGGAGATTTGCGCAACATGCGGAACGCGAAGCGCAAATCCTGGGCAAGATGTTCTAGCCACGACCAGCCCCAGGACTCGTGGCTTGCTTCGCGGAAAGCGAGGGCGTTGCCAAAATGTTTGCGCGCCTCAGAGTAGGCCTGCTCGGGGGGCACGCCGTTTTCACGCAATTCGCGTTCGCGCAGCTCCTTTTCACGTAATTCAATGTGCAAGCGCATCTCTTCATCCATGTCACGGTCAAATTGCTTGCGGCGGAGAAGCATTGCCACACGGCGCCCAAGTTCACTGAGCCATTTCATATCGTCCTCTCAGCAACGGGAAATTCCGACACGGTCGTGCGCCTCGCTCTCGCGTTGTGAACAAAAAACGTGGTCGCCGCCCACGCGGCGCGGGTCGACAACACCGATTAGCCCGTACAAATAGTTCTATGCCTAGTTCTATGCCGTTTGAATCACGCGGGTGATGGCGCCGACAACGCGCCGGAATTGCGACAGCTCAATTTCCAATTGTTTGCGTCCCGCGGCGGTCAGGCGGTAGTAGCGGGCGCGGCGATTTTCCGGCGTGGCGCCCCAGTGCGCGTTCACCCAGCCTTTGACGAGCATGCGCTGGAGCGCAGGGTAGAGCGAGCCTTCCTCGACTTGCAGGACGTCTTCCGAATTTTGCTGAATGGTGCGGGCGATTTCGTAGCCGTGCAATTCGCCGCGGCGGGCAAGCGTTTTCAAAATCAATAAGTGAAGCGTGCCGGGGGGAATTTCATCGCGATACATTTAACAAATTACTCGCATAGATGAACGATGCATAGTTAGACTATGGCAAGATAAAACAGTTAGCAGAGAAATGTCAAGTAAGGACACGCGGGCAAACTCGAAGAACCGGCTATTTGGGCTCCGGGACTTCCGGCTTCGGGTAGGCCTTTTCGAGGTCGCGCTGATATTCGGCGAAAAGCGATTGGATGCGCGAGAATTCCGTTTTCACAGCGTCGCGCAATTCTGGATGGGTGGCGAAATCATAGAGGATTGCAGCT
>DATNDO010000156.1:0-3301 GCA_035606955.1 Candidatus Angelobacter sp. | reverse complement strand
CGCCGGCGAGCAAGGGCCAGCCTCCCGCGAATCCGTCATCGCGATGAGGTGGTTGGACCCGTTCCGTTAGCGAAAACCGTCGATTGAACCGCGCGCGGAGATTGGAAATGGTAGTACCGCGCGCGCTTTTTCCTCCGCTGTTAAGGCTACGAACCGCAGAAACGGCCTATTTTTCCGCAGAATTTTTGATCCGCATGCATGCTCCCAAAGGAATAAAATAAATGCTGTCGCCGAGGAGCGAGCCATGTCTGAAGTGAAAACGGAATTTGTTACGTTGAAGGTGGTCGACGGGACGACTATGCGTGCCTTTGTTGCGAAGCCGGAGCGAGGCAGCAAGCTGCCCGGGATGCTCGTGTTCCAGGAAGCGTTTGGCGTGAACGAGCACATCCGCGACGTGACGCACCGATTCGCGAAGGAAGGTTACGTGGCGATTGCGCCGGAATTATTCCACCGCACCGCGTCGCCCGGATTCGAAGGCAACTATGCCGATTTCAAGTCTGTGATGCCGCATGTAGCGGCGCTGAAGGATGAAGGACTGCAAGCGGACATTCATGCGGCTTATGAGGCGCTCAAAGACGACCCCAAAATCGATGGCGGACGAATTGGGTCCGTAGGATTTTGCATGGGCGGCCGCGTGTCGTTTCTGGCGGATTTGATTTTGCCGCTGCGCGCGGCGATTTCGTTTTATGGCGGCGGAATCGCCCCGAGCGAACGCGGGGCCGGATTGCTCAGGCGGGTGAAGGATCTGCACGCGCCGATTTTTATGTTCTGGGGCGGCCTCGACAAGCACATCGGGCCAGAGCAGCGGCAGGCCGTTAGCGGCGCGCTACGCGATGCGCACAAGACGTTTGCGAGCATGGAATTCGCGGACGCGGATCACGCATTTTTCTGCGACGCGCGGCCGAGTTACAACAAAGCGGCGGCAGAGCAAGCGTGGAATCTATCGCTGGCGTTTTTGAAAAGCCATTTGCAGCCGCGTTAGGGAGAAGTCTTGTGAAACACCTTGCGGCGAATATCCGGCCAGAATTCCTTCATCTCGTTGGACACGCCGTCCCACATAATGAGCATTCCCCAGGTGCCTAGATTTCGCGAGAGCGTACGATCTTCCGGTGCATGGTAAATATTGGAGACTCCCGCAGCAGTCGCATTGCCGATAATTTCTGAATAGTTGAATCGCGAGTGTCCTGAATCCGTGCGCGCGACGAATAGCCGGTTAAGCGAATAGTACGCGCGGTGGGAGAAGCCGCCTTTCTTCATTTGGTAGTAGCGCGGATCTTCATGCAGCATGCTCGGGAAAATAGCCGTGGTCATGTAAGTGCCGATTCCGTTGTCAGCGAAAGACGCTCCGTAGCGCTTTCCGTAAGCGCCCCATCCCTGGCCCCACGATTTCGGAGAGTCGTTCGCCTGGTCGAGAGCGGCGAGAAAGCCGATGAACGGGTAGGTGAAATAGTCAGTCACTCCGGCGGTGGCGAGTCTGAACTTCTGGCCGCTTGAAATGGGTGGAAGCGCGAGGGTGCTTTCAACCGTCCCGTAATTGGGCATCACTTCGAATATGCGGTCGTTTACGGTTCCGGTTTCCTTCTCCAGATCGCTCTTCTTCTTTTTCTCCTGATCACCAGTCGCAGTCTTCGTTTTGGGAGTTTGCTGAGCGGATTGAGGGGACGAAGGCGGCTGTTGTTGCTGTTGCGCTCTCGTTGAGGGAGCCAGCAACAGAGGCGCGACCAGAATCAGAAGCAGCGCCTGGATTAATTTGTAGTGTCGATCGCCCATTCGTCAGTTCGAGTGAACGCCCATTGTCGCAATTTCCGGCCGAAAACCGAGCAGATATCGACGCGCAGTTTCCAAAGCGGAACAGATGTTGAGAGCAACTGAACCTGCCATGCGGTTCCAACGCATTCGGGCACTCTTTCTGATGGACCACTTTAGCCGGCCATCGCTTCAAGCTTGGTAAACGATCTTGCCCGCGACGATTGTGGCTACCGGGCCGCCGCGGAAATTGCGATTGTCGAAAGGCGTATTGCGAGAACGGCTGGGGGATTCAGCCGCGCGGTATGTCCAGGCGCGGCCGGCGGAAAAAATTGTGATGTCGGCGGCGATGCCTTCGGCGAGTTTGCGTTCCGTTTTTTGGCTGATGCCGAGGACGCGCGCGGGGCCGCTGGTAAATAATTCCACCATGCGCATCAGCGAAATGCGATTGGTGTGAACGAGCTGTTCGAGGGCTAGAGCAATGGCGGTTTCAAATCCGGTGATGCCGAAGGGCGCACGGTCGAATTCCACGTCTTTGCTGGCAGGATGATGCGGCGCGTGGTCGGTGGCGATGGCATCGACGGTGCCGTCGGCGAGTCCTTCGAGGAGCGCGCCCCGATCGTCGCGCGAAGCGAGCGGCGGGTTCATTTTGAAGCGCGAATCATATTGGACGTCCTCGTCGATGAGAGTGAAATGGTGTGGCGTGACTTCGCAAGTGACGCTGAGGCCGCGGCGCTTGGCTTCGCGCACGTGTTCGAGCGAGCCGCGCGTCGAGAGATGCGCGATGTGCAATCGCGCGCCGGTGAGCGCGGCGATTTCGATGTCGCGTCCCGCGCAAATCGATTCAGCGGCGGCGGGCATGCCTTTCAGGCCGAGGCGAATAGAACGCGGGCCTTCGCGCATCACGCCACCGGCAGCCAGAGAAGAATCCTCGCAGTGGTCGATGACCGTCAAGCCGAGCGGGCCGCAATAATCCATCACTTGACGAAGTAGGCGCGCGGTCGCCACCGGCTTGCCATCGTCGCTGACAGCGACGGCGCCGGCCTGTTGCATCGCAGCGATCTCGGCGAGTTGCTCACCTTTGCTTTCCTTTGACGCCGCGCCAATCGGCCAGACGCGCACGGGCGAAATTGCGGCGGCGCGTTCCATGATGGAGCGCGTGACGGAGGCATTGTCGTTCACTGGCTGCGTGTTGGGCATGGGGCAAATCGCGGTGAATCCTCCGCGCGCGGCGGATTGCGCGCCGGATTCGATTGTCTCGGAAACCTCCTGGCCGGGCTCGCGCAGGTGGCAATGGAGGTCGATGAAGCCGGGTGCAACGATGCAATTCGCCGCATCGAGGACCAGGGCATCGGCGGCGGAAATCCCGGCGGCGAGCTTTGCGATTCGGCCCTTGTCGATCAGGACGTCGAGGCGCGCGTCCGTCTTCGAGGCAGGGTCGAGAACGCGGCCGTTCTTAATGAGCAGCATGCGGAGAATCCTTTGTTTGTTCTTGGGGCTCGGCGGAGCCGGCAATCAGTTCGAAGAGAATAGCCATGCGGATGGCGAGGCCGTT
>DATNDO010000148.1:0-3356 GCA_035606955.1 Candidatus Angelobacter sp. | reverse complement strand
TTTCAGAAGATCGTCAGTCAGGCGCGACAAGCGAGCGGCATGGTTCCGAATGACTTCGACGAAGTGACGGTTATTTTTCTGGTCTTCGAGGGCACCGGTGAGAAGCGTTTCAGCAAAACCCTGAATCGCGGTGAGCGGAGTACGGAGTTCGTGGGAAACGTTGGCGACGAAGTCCCTTCGCACTTGTTCGAGGCGGCGAAGGTCCGTAATTTCGTGGAGGACAACGACGGTTCCGAATGTCTCGTTTTTTTGCTGCGTCTCAGAGCCAGTAATAACGTCGCCGGACGATCGAATTGGCGCAACGGTTACTGAGAAATTGCGCGGCTGCGCGGTTCCCAAAGAAATCTCACCGTGAAGAGTTTCTTCGCCGGAAAGCGCTTGGCGGATCAATTCGAGGACATGAGTTTGCCGGATCACTTCTATAGCAGGCTTGCCTTCGATACCGGCTGGACCCACGTTCCAGATTCTCGAAAATGCTTCATTGCAAAAAGTGACGCGCTCGCGGGCATCGACCACGGCGATACCCTCCACCATGCTGCGCAGAATTGCAGCAGAGCGATTGCGTTCCTCGGTGAGTGAGCGAATCGTAGCTTCCAAATGAACGGCTGTCTCATTGAGGATGCACGCCAAATCGCCAAGCTCGTCGTCGCCGCGCTCCTGCGGCAACGGGCGGAAGTCGCCGCCAGCCACGCGTCGCGAAAATTCCTGAAGGCGTGCGACGCGATTGGCAAAACGGCGAGAGAACAGAAGCGAAAACGCGATGCCCAGAAGCAGGATAAGGAACGATACTTTCAAGAGATTCCGGCGCACTTGCGCCAGCGCTGTGTTGATTTTGGCAAGCGGCGTTGCGAAACGAATAATGACGGGCGACGCTGGAGGACGATCGAAGCGCATGGCCCAATACACAAGATCACGATCCAGTGTATGGCTGTGGCGGACCGATTGACCTGCTCCGGACGCCATAGCTTGGCGGAATTCGGGGCGATTCGCATGGTTTTCCATGGTTTCAATATCGTGAGCGGAATCGGCGAGGACTTTGCCGTCCGCGGCAATTACCGTGACGCGCGCTCCGCTGCGAGACATCCATGAAGCCCAGGACGCGAGTGCAGCGGGATCATCAAGCGAAGGCGGGCGGTCCTTCGCGAGTTGCGCCAGAGAGCTGAGATGTTCGTCTGCGGCGCGAATGTATTCTTGACGGAGAACGCGTGCCACGTAGAAATCGACGCTGGCCAGGACGGCGAGCAAAAGCACCAAGTAGGTGAGTCCGAGTTTCCAAAAGAGGCTGGTTCTGACGGGCTTCAATTATTTAGCTCGCACTGGTTTCAAAGATGTAGCCCGCGCCACGAACAGTCTTCAGGTATTCGGGCTTCTCCGGATTTTTTTCCATTTTTTCGCGCAGCCGCCGAACGTAAACGTCAACGCTGCGCGGCGTGACAAAGCGGTTGTCTCCCCACACGGCATCGAGCAATTGATCGCGCGAAAAAACGCGATTGGGCCGCGACGCCAAATAATAGAGCAGCCGGAATTCGAGAGTGCTGAGCGGAAGCGTTTTGCCTTCACGCTGGGCGCGATAAGAAACGGGATCAACGCGGAGCGAACCCACTTCGAGGGGTTTTGCTTTTTCCCCGACTGGATGGACGCGGCGGAGCAGAGCTTTGACGCGGGCTACAAGCTCGCGGGGACTGAACGGTTTTGTGACGTAGTCGTCAGCTCCCAGTTCAAGACCCACAACGCGGTCCGCTTCCTCGCCACGCGCCGTCAACATGAGAATGGGAAGACGATTCAGTTTCTCGTCGCGGCGAATTTCCTTGCAGATTTCCAAGCCGGAGAGTTTTGGAAGCATCAGATCGAGAATGAGCAAGTCGGGGGATGATTTCCTGATTTGCGCCAGGCCACTGACGCCATCGCCGCACGCCATGACCTGGAAAGTGTCCTTTTCGAGGTTATAGCGAACCAACTCCACAATGTCTTTATCGTCTTCGATGATGAGGATTCGCGAATGAGGATTCACGATAGCGAGAGCATAGCGGAAGGTGTGCGCGTCAGCAAGAAGACGGCAGCATCGTTACAGAATATTCACAATTGAGGAAGCCAGCGCGCACGTCACGATAACCGCCACGATCCCACGGGCTTTCGGCCCGTGACTTGCTCCGTAATTGCTGCGGCATTGAGCGACAGCTCGAAATGCAGGAAGAATAACGTGATTGCGGGACTGACTGCGGACGGGAACGGGATTCCGCGGTTTATTTAGCTGCAAAAGATTGCAGGTTGGACGCGCATAAGATGCAAGCGAGATTGTTAGCGAACCGACTGCGCGAGTTGCGGGATATAGCGTCGCAAAAAGCTTGAACGCCGCTGTGGGCATGAAATCGTTTACGGGGAATGGGGAGGGGTAGGTGCGAGACGCACGGTGCGCGCAAAGACCACTTAAATTTGGCTACGCCTTGGTGTGCCTCGTGGTCATAAGCGCTGCGATGCTGGTCGCCGCCGGAGCGCGCGCTGCAGAGCACGCAGCCGAAGTCAGAAATTCTTCGAGGGCGCCAGTGCGCTTCGAAGCCAATCGCGGCCAGACCGACGAGCAGGTGAAATATCTGGCTCGCGCGACAGGGTACAATATTTTTCTGGCAGAGAATGAAGCCGACATCGTGCTTCATCATGAGACGAAGCCCTCGGAAACGGTTGCACGCGGCAAGATCATTGTGGTGCAGGCTTATGCAAACGTACTGCGGCTGCGCTTTGCGAATTCGAATCCGCCAACGAAGATTGTGCCGCTCCTTTATCGCCGCAGCGGCGGCAACTCCGCGAGTGCGGAATGTACGGCTGTGGCTTACCGCGGCGTTTACGCCGGCACGGATATCATTTTTCGCGGCGAACAACAAAAAATTGGACTCGACTTGGACCTTTCGCCCGGAGCTGATCTGAATGGAATAGTGCTAACTCTAGACGGCGCTACTGGAATCGTCCTGGACGCGGCGGGAAACGCGGTGGTGCGCGTGGGGGAAGTTTCGCTCGTTCTGGAAAGGCCGACCATTTTCGAAGTACGCGACGACCGGCGGCGACCGCTCGCTGGGGGCTACAGGATCGAACCAAACAACCGCCTGCGTTTCATCGTTGGGGTCTCAAGCGCGAACGAGCACGTAGTTACGGATTGAATACGAGCGCGCGTTTCTGCTGTTTCGAGCGCCGATTTCACTGCACTGTAACATCGATTCTTCGCGTCACTCGCTTCTTGCACTTTCCACGTAACTGGTGCGCCCCCCTAGGAATTCACCCGCGATTGCAGTATCTTCGAAGTATTGGCAGCTGAACCTGGGAGGAACGAATGGCCGACGATAAGTGCGAGAGTCCGCAGCAGC
>DATNDO010000110.1:0-5793 GCA_035606955.1 Candidatus Angelobacter sp. | reverse complement strand
GTGGCCGCGCCCGACGGGTACATCGACAACCGCAGGAGTATCCGCAAGTGCTCCGCCTCCATCCAACATTCCGCTGATCCAAAGATTTTTCTCATCCGCAAACCGCAGAATGACGCGCGGATAAAGTGATTTGGGAGGAATGAACGCGCGCAGAAACTCGAGCGATTCAGGATTGACGTAAAGCTCCTGTTCGGCGCGAGTGCGATGAGGCGCCGGAGCAGGCGGATTCCACGGGCGACCCTGCGGAATGTCTGGATCGGTCAACGAACCGCGGCCGCTCGGGCGTTCGCGCGACTCGCCACCATCACCGCCACCGAAGCCGCCACCTCCGCCGGTCAGCGACACGTGGAAGACGGGTGCCTGATTGAAATAGACAGGCACATCGGCGTCATAGCCATAAGCGATGGGACTCCGATTGTCTTCGACGGTGGTGTTGAAAATTGCTCCGCGAGCGTGAAGCTGCGGCGTGGGCACAATTGAAACCGTATCTGTAATGCCTGTTTCGGTGGTTAGAATTGAACTGGACGCGACGGGGATAAGCAGGCCGCCATCCTCGACAAATTTCTTGAGATTTGCAAGGCCTTCAAAGCCAAGGCCGCCGCGAATATCGCCGGTCTGATCCGGGCCGTCCCCGAAGCTGGGCGTGAGGCTGGATTCTTGCCAGGGAATTGGCCCATCCGCGTCGCTGCCATCAGGAAGCATGCGTTTTGGCACACCATTAATCAGGCGCGCGAGGTTGGGCATCGACGGAGGAATAAGAATGACGTCGTACTTTTCCTTTAGATCAGGGGTCTCGCGAAGTGTCGCGTCGGAGATGTAGGAATAAGGGACCTTACATTCCTCAAGCGCCAGACGATACCAGCCTTCGGGCTGCGTGTTCATCCAGTTGTGAACCACAGCAATCCGCGGCGTTTCCAGCGCGTGGCGAGCGACGGAAATACTTGCCGACGTTGCGTGAACCTCGAGGCCGAGGTGTTGCGCGGCTGAAGAAAGCTCGCTGCGAACATCCGCCGGATTGCCGTCCGCTGGGATAATAAATGATCCAGCGCGAAAATCCCGGGCGCCAACTTTGAATGCATCTTCCGCGGCGAACATTTTGACGTCGTGAAGCCGGAAACGAAGTGTCGCGAGGGCTGGCTCGGCATTCGCATTAATGATAAAGAGGCTGCCGCCGCCATCGAGTTTGCCCGGAGCGTGAACTGGCTCGTCGATCAACGTCATTGGCGCCTTGAGAATGGCAGCGTCGGTGACACGCAGAGTAGCGACGTCAGCGAGAGGGCCGAGTGTCCAGCCTGTGTCGTCGTATGGCGCTGGATCGTGGATGGAGTAATACTGCGTATCGAGGAGCATATCTGCTTCGCGGCTGTAGGGCTGGTCCATGCGAAGCACGTAGCTGCCCGCGGGAATGCGCACGGCTACGGGAGGTTTTTCCTTCGCTGTCTTCGCGCCAGCTTCTTTCGCGTTCTCTTTGGCGTTTTCCGAGGATGGGGTTAAGCGGGCTGGCGTTGCAGCGAAATCCTGATTCAGTCGCGCGATTTCGAGGCCTTGATCTTGCAGCAGGCGCGCAAGATGGGCGGAGAGAGCGGGACGCTTCCCATCATTCAGGATTACCCAAGCTGCAGGGCCTTCCGTTGTGGCTTTGGCAATTGAACGGCGGCTCATATCGTAAAAACGCTCGAGGAATTGCTCGGGGCGCTGAGCCATGTAGTCGAGGCCAACGAGAAGAGCGCTCTCTTGCAGGTTGATATTGTCCCGAATCGACCAATTAATTTTGGGAAGTGGTGGATTGGGACGAAACCAAGTGCGAGTCGTATCCTCCGGTGAAACGGTTTGCTCCGCCGTGTCAGCGCCGCGGCCGCCAAAAGTCTCGTAGAAACGCCCGATTCCGTTATGGCCCTGTTCGGCGAACATCATGTAGTTGGGCGCCCAGCCATCGTAGAAGCCGTGCGTCCACACACCCGGGACGCCGAAATCCGTCATTTTCTGTACTTCGTTGTACGCCATCTCTTGCCATTCGCTGACGACGAGCGGATCGAGCCATGCGTTATAGGGGCCCGTGCCGGTGGAGATATAAAGGAACGGAATCGACTCGTGCAAGTCGTGCAGCACCTGGGGATGCCACGTGAAAAAAGTCTTCATCTGGATTTTGGAAAGCTGGAGTGCCATGGCGATGCCATCGCGGTTGTTGTCGTGTGCCACGTAATGTCCCCAGTAGAGCAGGCTGGGAGCAGGTTTGTCCGGGTTTGCTTTTTCCCAATTATATAGATCGACCTCGCGGTCGCGGCCATCGACTTCGAGCACCGGAGTGATGAGCACGATAGTATTTTTGCGAATCTGATTGATCATCGGCGAGTCTTCCACAGCGAGACGGTAGGCGAGCTCCATCAACATCTCGGGCGAACCCGTTTCGGGGGAATGAATTGAGCCCGAGAGCCAGTAGAAGGGCTTGCCGTTTTTTTCGAGCTGGGCGGCTTCGTCAGGAGTGATTTTTCGCGGGTCAGCTAATTTCGCAGTGATATCGCGATAATGGTCGAGTTGAGCGATATTCGCATCATCGCTGACTGCGACGACCATAAAGTCGCGGCCCTCTTCGCTCTTTCCCGTCGTGAATACACGGACACGCGGAGAAGCTTTTTCGAGCGCGCGGTAATAGCGGTATATGTCAGCCGTGTGCGTGAGCTTGTTCGGCGTTCCAATTATGTAGCCGAGCACTTTGTCCGGCGAAGGAACTGTTGTGGACGAGGGCAGGTGATCGACAAGAGGCGTGATTAAATACGGTTCAGTGGTGTACTGCCGGATCTGAGATGTATATTGCGCGTCGATTGGCTGCGGGGTTTGCGGCGATTGGCTTTCTGAAGATTCAGCCTTCTGCTTCGCCTGCGGGCCGTCGGCGCAAGTTACCGGTATCCCCATAAATATGGCTGCCGCCCAGGCAAAAAGCGCTACTAGAATGCCGAGCACAATGCGTCTGCTTGTCATCGCACACCCCTTTTATTTGCTGTGATATCAGGGACGCATGCCGATAGCAACGCGTTTCCTGCTGATGCGACACGATCGAAAAAGTTGAGGGGGCACACGACACGCGATATACTTACGTCATCGTTCATCGAGCACTGGCGCGGTGAGTTGTGACAGCCGGTTCAATCGGAAAGATTTACGACGGCGATATCGTCTAAAGGTTAGGACGGAGCCCTCTCAAGGCTCAAATCCGGGTTCGAGTCCCGGTATCGCTACCAATTCCGATCGATCCGATCCCTTGCTGCGGTGTTTGTTCCTGGGAATTCAGCCGCGCAAATCAGGGCAACTCCACTCCTGAAATCTTCAAAAATCCGCGTTGGCAATCGAAAACGCGAGTATGATTCCGTGCGGCTAAGGCTGGAGCAAGGAGAACTTCTTCTTGTTCTTACGACGTTCTTGGCCATCCGACCGAGTAGCCAGAGGAGGAAAAGGCATGCTTTCCCGGCGAAGTTTTTTTCAGGTGGCAGGGGTTGCTGCAAGTGTTCCGCTCGCATCGCGTCTGCTTTTAGCACAAGATGACGCAGTCTGCGGTAATCTCCCGCCTTCTATCGCGAATTTGAAATCATTGCGCGAGCAGGCTAAGCCCATTTCGCTCGAGGAACGGCAGGAGCGCGTCGAGCGAGCGCGGAGGTTGATGCGTGAAAATCACTTGGACGCCATCATGCTGATTGGCGGAACGTCGATGAAATATTTTGCGAACATCGACTGGTGGTTAAGCGAACGCACGTTTACTCTGATTTTGCCGGCAAATGGCGATCCGTTTTTTGTTTCTCCCGCGTTTGAGGAAGATCGTGCCAGGGAGCAGATCAATCGCGGGCCGTTCGCGGGGAAGCCAGACATCCGCATCTGGCAGGAGAACGAAAGCCCGTATGAACGCGTCGCGCAGGGACTGAAAGACCGGGGAATCTCAACGGGCCGTCTGGGCATTGAGGAGACCGTGTGGTTCTTCAAGAGCGACGGCGTCGCGCACGCTGCCCCGTCAGTCACGTTCACGAGTGCGACTCCGGCTACAGCCGGGTGTCGCATGCACAAGACACAGCACGAAATCGATTTGCTGCAACTCGCCAATGAGGTGACACTCAAGGCCTATGAAGCGGCATGGCGCGCACTGAAGCCGGGCATGACGCAACACGATTTCTCGCGCATGGTTTCGCAGGCACACGATAAACTGGGATTTCCGGGTGATGCCGGAGTGCAAGTCGGCGAATATTCAGCTTTGCCTCATGGATCGATCGAGCCGCAAAAAGTGGAAGAGGGGACCATTCTGTTGATGGATGGCGGTTGTTCGGTCGAGGGCTATCACTCTGATATCAGCCGCACGTTTGTGTTGGGCAAGCCCACGGACAAAATGAAAAAGGTGTTCGATATTGTTCACCGCGCGCAAAGCGCAGCATTGGCGCAGGCGCGACCGGAAGTCGAAGCGCAATCGGTGGATGCTGCGGCGCGGAAAGTGATCGAAGACAATGGCTACGGTCCGGGTTACAAGTATTTTGGGCATCGGCTGGGCCATGGCATCGGGATGGACGACCACGAATGGCCGTATTTGGTTGGCGGCGACACATTGAAGCTGGAGCCGCGCATGAGCTTTAGCGACGAGCCGGGCGTTTACATTCGTGGAGAGTTTGGCGTTCGCCTGGAAGACTGCATGCACATCACCGAAGATGGCGCGAAACTCTTTACGCCCCAAAGTCCATCGATCGAACATCCCTTTGGGACCTAATCTAGGGGGAGTTTCGCGCCGGAAACTCGACATTTGAGCTGCGTCTGTGGGCCCTTGGCGTGTGTTAACGTAGGCCGACACTAAAAGTTTCCGTTGAGGAGAGCATTTCATGGGCTCGCGGAGCAATCGCCGCAGCGACCGCATCTCTATTTCGTTACCGCTTCAGGCTGCCGGAATCGACGCCGAAAATCGGCCGTTCATCGATACAGCGACCACCATCGTAGTTAATCGCCATGGGGCTTTGATCACGCTCGACAGGCCGCTTCATATTGACCAAGTGCTGCGGGTGAGTCGACAACTATTTGACGGCTCGCGCCGCGAAGCCGAAGTACGCGTCGTCGCGCATGAAAAAGACAGTGCAGGCGCGATTGCCTATGGCATCGCATTTGCAGACTCGAAATTGGATTTCTGGGGGATCGAGTTTCCTTCGGTAGATGAATCCGTGGATGCAGTCGTGCGGTTGCTCGTGGAATGTTCGCATTGCGGTAGCCGCGAACTGGCATATTTGAATTCGCGCGAACTGAAGGAGTTCGAATCGAACCGCTTATTCGCGCGAAATTGCCGCATGTGCGAATCGCCGACGATTTGGAAACAGCCCTTGGAATCTCTACGTCATAACGCGACAACGGACTCCCCCCCTCGGGCCACCGGGATAGACGCCGCTTCGTCGCCTGAACGTGAAACCACTCGCTACGATACGCGACTAATGGCCTGTGTGCGCGAGCGCGTTGGCGCCGAGGAAATGGCCGTTTGTGAGAACGTTTCGCGGCAGGGGATTGCGTTTCGAAGCCGCCGAAAGTATGCCGAGGGAGCGCAGGTAGAAGTTGCGGTTCCGTACACTCAAGGAACCGCGAACGTGTTTATTCCTGCCGTAGTGGTACATGTTCGCGCTCTGCCAACAGCGGGCCTTTATCGCCACGGGGTGAAATATCTGCGGAAAGATATGGAAGAGCAGTCCAGCGAATAGCAGTTAAAGGGCAATTTAAGCACACGTCGCAGAGAATTCCTATTTAAGAGCCGGTTCGTGCTCCGACCGGTGGCTGAGATTAAAGCGC
>DATNDO010000077.1:0-27773 GCA_035606955.1 Candidatus Angelobacter sp. | reverse complement strand
CCTCGCGTCTTTTTTTTGAGACCCACCATCCTACACCACTGGCGGGATTGCGTGGAGAAAGGGACTTCTCCAAGGTCGAAAAGCTGCGAAGGGTGGTGATGTATGGACAACTGGCGGCCAAATATGACAAAGTATGGCTGGAATCCGGCCTTTAATTGAAGGAAGGATTTATCCTGCTGAGGAGGATGCGAAACATGTTCAAGCGTGCGATGTTGTGTAGCGCTGCATTGCTGTTTGCTGCAGGTGCGGGCTTTTCGGCTCCTAAGGCTGCCACGGCCAAAACCACATTCCGTGCGGGCTATGTGATGGACGCGAAGTGTGCACCAAAAGGCATGGCGATGGCGACCAATGAAGCGTGCATCAAGAAGTGCGTCGAAGGCGGATCAAAGTATGTGTTGTACGACTCAAGCACCAAGAAAGTTTATCAACTCGATCCGCAGACGGATCTGGACCAGCACGCCGGCCATCATGTGCGCGCGTATGGCACGGTGGACGGAGACACGATTCATGTGACTTCGGTGAAAATGATAGCGTCGCGGAAGAAAGCTGCTGCTCCAGCGGCCAAGCCTGGATCTTAACCAACGGTTCAAATTCAACGTAAAAAGCGGGCGGCCCGTGAGGCGCTGCCCGCTTTTTGTTTTACATTCCGAATTTCGTCCGGTCAGTCAGAATACAAATCCGCAAGAAGGCAAAAGCTTGTGCGATGGATTGTATTCGCAGGCCTTCACTGTTGCATGCACCCTGCGCCGCGTGTGGTAACATCCGCGTTCGCCTATGAGTAAGGAGAAATCGCGATGAAGAATCGCCTTGTCGGCTGGATATTTGTGTTTGTTTGCGTGTTTGGCGCGGCTACGGCCGTGCGCGCGCAAGGCGACTCGCAATGGACACCGGCGCAATCTTCGTCGCTGGACAATTTTATCAATTCGGCGATGCGCCAATGGAAAGTGCCAGGGCTGGCGATTGGAATCGTGCGCGGAACGAGCGTCGTTTACCTGAAAGGATTCGGCGTGCGCGATATCCGGAGCGGCGAGCCAGTGACGCCGGACACACTTTTTGACATTGGCTCGTGCACAAAAGCTTTTACGGCAGCTTCGGTGGCGATTCTGGTGGATCGAGGAAAGATGCACTGGGACGATCGCGTGAATGAATACGTGCCGTTCTTTCATTTGCGCGATCCGATGGCGGATGAATACGCGACGGTCCGCGATTTGCTGACGCACCGCACGGGAATGGGTGGAACGGACTTGCTGTGGTACGGTTCGCCATTTTCGCTGGAGCAAATTATACGGCGCGTGCGATACATCGAACCGACGGAGGGATTTCGCGCAGGATTTCAATACCAGAACGTGATGTACGCGACGGCGGGGTACGCGGTGGGAGCAGCGACAGGCGGAACATGGGAAACGTTCGTGCAGCAGAATATTTTTGAGCCACTGGGAATGAATGGAGCAGATTTCAGCGCGGTAGATGCGCAGAAAGCGGCGAATCACGCGACGCCGCATTTAGAGCAGCCAAACGGAACCGTCGAAACGATTCCGTGGAGAAATCTGGACAATATCGCGCCGGCGGGTTCGATCAATGCCGGTGTGCGGGACATGACGAAATGGATTGCGATGCAATTGAATGACGGGGTCGCGGATGGGAAGCGATTGATCTCAGAAAAAAGCATGAAAGAAATGCACACGCCGCAGATCGTCGTGCCCCAGGGCGGAGAATTCCAGCTTTTCTTTCCGGAGTCCATGCAACTGAGCTACGGGATGGGATGGTTCATCGAGGATTATCGCGGGCATCAAATAATTCTGCATCCCGGGGACATTGATGGATTTGCGTCAGTAATCGTGCTGATTCCGGAAGTCCACACCGGTTTTGTGATTTTTGCGAATTTGGATCACACGCCGGTGCGCGAAGGACTCGCGTATCATTTGATCGATCAATTTCTAGGCTTGCAGGCCGAAGATTGGATTGCGCATTTTGATGGCGTGGCGAAGGGCTTTGCCGAGGCCGAGGAAAAGCAAACACAGGAAGAAGAAAAGAAACAACGCGCCGATACCCATCCGTCGCGGGAATTGGCGGCGTATGCTGGGACGTATCGGAATCGTGCGTATGGTGATGTGGTGGTTTCGCTGGAAGGCGACCATCTGGCGCTTCAATTTTATACATTCAAATCCGCGTTGACGCATTTGCAATACGATACGTTTGCGGCCGACTTGGCAGGATTAGGCGGAAAAACACGCGCAACTTTTTATTTGAACGAGGATGGAGATGTGACGAAATTGACGGCGGAAGGGCTGGAGTTTGAACGCGTGAATGCGCGTGCTGCAAATCAAGAGTGAAGAGAGCGGTAGAGCGAAAAGGAGATGGTATGAGACGACGGATAGCAGTAGCAGCCCTTATCGCGTTGAGTATTTTGTTTGTGACGGCGATGCGAATGCAATCGGCGCCGCGACAGAACGCAGACGCCGGGGATGCGGAAGCATATGACGTGATTATTCGCGGCGGGCACATACTCGATGGCACTGGGAATCCGTGGTATGCCGCTGATATCGGGATTCGCGGCGACAAGATTGCGGCGATTGGCAAATTGGATCATGCGAGCGCGAAGAAAGTGATCGATGCCGTCGGCAGTGTAGTTGCGCCGGGATTCATCGACATGCTCGGACAATCGGAAACGTCGCTGCTGATCGACAATCGTTCGCTTAGCAAAGTGTCACAGGGAATCACGACGGAGATTACCGGCGAAGGTGGTTCGATTGCGCCACAGGACGAGCGAACGCTGGCGCCGATGAAGCCGTTTCTCGAGCATTATCATTTGATCGTGGATTGGACGGATCTCCAGGGATATTTCCGGCGGTTGGAAAAGACACGCACGCCGCTCAATTTGGGAACGTACGTGGGCGCGGCGCAAGTGCGCGAAGCAGTGATCGGCGACGATGATCGGGAGCCGACACCTGTGGAACTGGAACAGATGAAGGGATTAGTTGCGCAGGCGATGCAACAAGGCGCGATGGGCGTGTCGACGGCGCTGATTTATCCTCCCGGGCATTATGCGAAGACGGACGAGTTGGTGGCGCTGGCGAGCGTGGCTTCACAATACGGCGGAATTTATGCGACGCATATGCGCAGCGAAGGCCAGGCGGAAATGGAAGCGATTGACGAGGCGATTCGCATTGGACGCGACGCGCATCTGCCGGTGGAGATATTCCACATGAAGGTGAGCGGGAAAACACGGTGGGGATCGATGCCGAAGGTCGTGGCAAAGATTGAAGCGGCGCGCGAGTCGGGCGTTGACGTGGCGGCGGACATGTATCCGTATCTTGCGGGCGCGACGGCGCTGGCGTCGTGTTTGCCGCCGTGGGTAGCGGACGGCGGAACACCCAAATTGCTGGAGCGTTTGCGCGATCCGGCGGTGCGGCAAAGGGTCAAAGCCGAGATGGCGGCCGATCATCCGAGTTGGGAGAATTTGTATTTCGACAGCGGCGGAGCACCGGGTGTGATGATTTCCGGAGTGGTGAACCCGGAATTGAAGAAATATGACGGCAAGACAGTGGCGGAAATGGCGACGAGCGAAAAGAAGGATCCGCTTGATGCGCTGTTTGATTTTATTCTTGCGGACAAAGCGCAGACGGGAGCGCTCTACTTTATTGCGAATGAGGAAGACTTGCAGTACGGGCTGAAGCAGAAGTGGACAAGCATCGGGTTGGACGCGAACGAAACGTCGCTCGATGGGCCGATTTTTGAAGCTCACAATCATCCGCGGGCGTGGGGATCGATGCCGCGCTTCCTGGGGCATTACGTTCGCGACTTGCATTTGTTGCCGCTGCCCGAGGCGATACGGAAAATCACTTCGCTACCGGCGGAGCGCGAACACTTGGTGGGGCGCGGACTTTTGAAGCCGGGATTTTACGCGGACATTACGATCTTCGATCCAGCGACGATCATTGATAAGGCAACGTATGCGGCGCCGAATCAGGTTTCAGAAGGCGTGCATTACGTCTTCGTGAATGGGCAACTGGAATATGAGAATGGAGATTTGACGGGAGTGATGGCGGGACGCGCGTTGCGTGGACCAGGATGGCGCAAAGGCGAGGCGGAAAAGTAGCGAAGATCGCGAAACGAGGAAGTTTTGATGTCGCGAATGATGGAGGAAATTCGGGAGCAGCCGCAGGCGTTGCGGAAGACGTTTGAAGCGGAGCGCGCGCACGCGGTTGAATTCAAGAAATTCGCGTCGCGACGGGATTTCCGGCTGATTGTGCTGGTGGCGCGTGGAACGTCTGACAATGCGGCGCTTTTCGGGCGCTATTTGCTGGAGATTACGACGGGAATTCCGGTGTCGCTGTCAGCTCCGTCAGTGCACACATTGTATGGGACGCGTTTGAATCTGCGTCACGCGCTGATGATCGGCATTTCGCAATCGGGAGAGGGAACGGACATCAATTCGGTGCTGAAAAGCGCGCGGAAACAGGGTGCGTTCACGGTGGCGGTGACGAACGAAGCGAAGTCGACCATGACGCGCGTGGTGGATGAGAGTTTTCTGGTGCGCGCGGGCCGGCAGAAGTCCGTGGCGGCGACGAAAACATATACGGGGCAGTTGCTCGTGCTTTACTTGCTGGCGTCGGCGCTGGGATCGCACATTGAATTGGATGCGGTGAGCAAAATTCCGGGTCACGTGCGCGAAACGCTGCGGCTTGCGCCGAAAATTCGCGAGATGGTGGAGCGATACCGGTATATGCGCCAATGCGCTGTGGTGGCGCGCGGAATGAATTACGCGAATGCGTTTGAATTGTCGCTGAAATTGATGGAGACGTGCTACGTGGTCGCGGAACGATTTTCGTCCGCTGATTTTCTGCACGGACCGATTGCGATGATCGAGCGGGATTTTCCGGTGATTCTCTTTGCGCCGCCCGGAAAAACGCTGGCGGGCCAGCAGTCGCTCATAAAGCGGCTGAGGGGATTAAATGCAGAAACACTGGCGATTTCCTCGGGCGAGGTGCAGCTGCCGGGAGTGACGCGCGTGATCCGCGTGCCGGGAAAAATGGGCGAGATTTACACGCCGATTCCGTACATTGTTCCCGGGCAGCTTTTCACGGCGCAGCTTGCGGAAGTGAAGGGAATCGACCCGGACCGGCCGCGGTCACTGCAAATTGTGACGCAGACATTCTGAAGCGATCTTATTCGGATTAATTTCTCGATGCTGTGTGTTCGCTCGAGGCACCCGACACGAGGCCAATCTGTTTTTCGAGGGATTGGAAGCGGGGGTCGGAGCGCAAGAAATCGAAGGTTGGGTCCTCTTTAATGAGCACTAGCGACCAAGAGTGATTACGGTAGGCCATTTCCAGATAACGCAGGGTATTTTCCTTGTCTCCCATCTGTGAATAGATAAACGCCACGCGTGCATCGGCGTCTTCATTGGGTTTCCAATTTTTCAGGATGTCTTCGATTTGCTTCTGGGACTGGCGGTGGTTGCCGCTGGCCTCAGAAACCAGAGGCGCGAGCGTTGCGAGGTAACTCTTATTGCCGCTGAGCGCGGCAACCCTCTCCAGTTTGACCCTGGCTTCAGGATACTTTCCGGACGCCACAAGTATGCAGCCGAGATTCGTCAAAGCCGGGATGAAATCGGGGTTGGCTTCGAGAATCTTGTGGAGGCGGGTTACGGCTTCTTGATTCTGATGGTTCAAGTAGTAGGTGACGGCGATGTCGGACTGAATGATGGGAGAGAAGGGATCGAGGCTCTGCGCTTGTGTGAGTTCGGAGAACGCCTGGTCGAAGCGCCCCATATATGCGAGGAACACGCCGTACCACTGGTGTGCTCTGGAGTAACTGGGGTTCAAGGTGATCGCTTCCTGGAACTCTCTGTCGGCGGTTTGAAAGTCCCAGTCATGCCGATATGCGACGACGGCCAATGAAGCATGGGCCTCCGCGAGACTTGGGTTGAGCTCAACCGCGATAATGGCCATTAGTTTGGCCTTGGAAAGCATGTCGGCGGGCGAAACCGACTCCCATTCGCTTGACATGATGTAGGAGTCAGCGAGGCCGGCGAATGCCGGAGCGTACTTGGGATCCTCTTGAATGGCCTTAGTGAAGTGGTCAATGGCCTGGTGGATTGCCGCAGGGTCTCTGCGATTCCAAAAATCACGAGCAGCGAGGTAATCGAGGCGAGCTTCCCGGTTTGACGCTTGAGGGGGAGGAGTTTCGGGTGGGCTGTTCGGAGCGAGAATGCCGCCGACAGAAGTTGCAATGACGCGCGAAACGTCTGCCTCGACCGCCAGCGAATCAGAATCGTCGCGATCGAACTGCTGCGACCAGAGAATGCGGCCGGTCGGGGCATCGACCAATTGCGCGGCAATGCGAATGCGGCCGTCAGCCCGTGCGACTGTGCCTTCGACGACTTTGTTCGCATGAAGCTGCTCGGCGATTTGGCTCACGGGTTCATGGCTGCCCTCAAAGTGCATGGCGGAGGCACGACCGATCACGCGAAGCGTCCGGGACTTGCCCAGATCGCTGATAATGTCATCCGTCATGCTTTCCGCGAGATTGGCGTCCTGGAGGGAAGAAAGATCCGTGAACGACAACACCGCAAGGGGAGACATGTCACCGGTCGAGACTGGCCGAGACGAGAAATACTTCAGAAAAAGGTGCCGGACCTCTCCGGCGGCGAGGACAAGAATCACGACGACGACGGCATATAGCAGAAAACGGAAATAGCCGAGAAAAATGGTTTGAGAGCGCTCCCCGGGATGCGGCGGCGGCTCCGGTTTCTGAGGAGCAGAGACGGAGGGCCGTCTACTCGCCCACCAATGATCTATTTCAGATTTATAAGCGTAAACGGAATCGTGTTGCCCGTGCCGATGACGGTAGACGGGCAGGCCTTCGCATGCTTCCCATCGTTGAGCCGTGCGGATATCTCGCTTTAGATGAGCAGCGATTTCCTTCCAGGAATCGAGACGGTCGGGCGGCTGAGCAGAAGCTGGTGGGGGTTGATGGCTTGTGTGTCTGAGGTCCAAAGATATGCTCTCCGGGATGAATGTGGCATGATTCGCGAGTGGCACACATTATAACAAGTATGGAGACGTTTACAAGTAGTAATAGAAGCAATGCGACATATTGTAGGGAGGCGACTGGATGTCGTGTGGGCCGGTCGGAGGGTAAGTGGTTTCTATTGCAGCGGCGCGCGAGGTTTCTCATGGACCACGACAAAGCGTCACACGACACACTGCGCACTGCCGCGTGTTGTCGCTTGCACTTTCACTCATAAACGAATATTTAGTTCGGCGGTCATAAGTGGACTCAATCGAGCTGGTTAGCTTCTCTGAGTGCTAAAAGTACTGGTAAGTAACTAAACGAGGGCTACGGGATACGATGAACGCATTTGCGAGGGTTGCCAGTTGAGAAAACGCAGAGGATGCGCGCTGGATGTGGCCAAGTTTCTTGTTGTTGCGTGCGTATTGGCGGCATGGTCTCCTCAGCTCGCAGCCTCGGGGCGTGGGGCAACTGTGGTGGGGCGAATTTCCGTCAAGGGTGAAGCCACGATAAATGGGGTGAATGCTATCGGAGGCGCCAGTGTGTTCTCTGGCGACGGCGTGGTCACGCGAAAGGGTGCGACGGCCAGCGTTTCGATGAAGGGCGACGATGAATTGATTCTGGGGGAATTGACGTCCGTCCAAGTTGAGGATGCGCGAAGTGAGATTACGGTGCTGCTGGACGGCGGGCAATTGGAATATCTCAGCGGGCCGGAGCTGCCGATTGTGGTGAGCGTCGGCGGAACTCGGATTGTTCCCCAAGGTCGCGGCGGTGTTTGCGCGGTGGCATTGCAAGGCGATACGTTGCGCGTAACGGCGCGCAAGGGATTCGCAAAACTGAAATCGGCAAGCGGTGAAGTGGAGATAGCAGAGGGCAAGACGTTGGTGGCAACGATCGCGACGCTGCAACACGGAGAAGAGAAATCTGGAGCGAATGCAAGTAACACGACGCGTTCAAAAGGACACATCGTGAACTACGTGATTATCGCAGCGGGAGTTGCCGGAGGCGCGGGGCTTGCGCTGGCGTTGGTTCACGCTAATTCGGCCTGCGCAGTTTCGCCAAGCAATGTGGGCGACTGCACATCGCCGCATTAAGAGGAGGAAGGCCAGAATGTTGGAGTACCACGAAGCAGCCGGAGCCAGTCCAGTTCTTGGGAATTTTTCCTGCATGGATGGGCAGTCCGGCAGATTAAGGGTAACGCTCTAGATCGATATCCTTGGGATCCTGGACCTTAGTACAGAACCGACTAGGCGATGAATCAACCCTTTTGGAAATTCGGCTCGGCTTGCGCAGTTCTGCTGTGGGTTACGGTGGGACTGACTTCTCTACAAGCCGCGAAACGTCCCCCCGCGACGACGGGTCCGCAGACGTCTTTCCGCACTGATTCGACGCAGAATTACAACCAGCGTCTCCTGGGTTTGGCGCGAGCCAGTGCGTCCGCGGACGATGCTGGCCCGACAGCTGATTACCGCATCGGGGCAGAAGACTTGTTGGAAATCTCAGTTTACGGCGCGCCGGACTTAGACCGGACCGTGCGAGTGCCAGCAGATGGAAAGATTTCGGTGCCACTGGCTGGAGACTTGGATGCAACGGGGTTAACGACGCGCGAACTGGAAGCCAGAGTCGAAAATCGGTTGCGTACGAATTACATGACGAACCCACGTGTGAACGTGTTTCTGCGGGAAGTGCAAAGCCACCCTATCTCAGTGTTTGGAGCCGTAGAAAAGCCTGGAGTCTTCCAGGTGCGAGGTGCGAAAAGTCTAATTGAGGTGTTGTCGATGGCCCAAGGCTTGGCGGACGACGCCGGCGACAGCGTGATTGTCATGCGCCATGGCGGTTTTACCTCCCCAGTCGCAGCTGGTACTCCTGACCCCCAACCAACTGCGGCGACCGACCCGCCTCGAGAATCCGCCAAGCAAAGGCCGTTTCCAGAAAGTGCTGGAGCAACGAGTGGCACGGAATCCGTGGAAGTGAATCTGAAGGACCTGCTGGGTTCCGGAGATGCGCGCTACAACGTGGCTGTCTATCCGGGTGACGTGGTGAAAGTGCCGCTGGCTGGAATTGTCTACGTGGTGGGCGAAGTGAAAAAGCCCGGCGGCTTTGCGCTGAAGACAAATGAGAATATTTCCGTGCTGCAGGCGCTTGCGCTGGCGGAAGGATTGACGCACACGTCCGCGGAGAAGCACGCGCGGATCATCCGGACCGACAAAGTCACGGGCAAACGAAGCGAAATACCGATAGATCTGAAGAAAATCCTGGCAGATAAAGCGCCCGATCCGCTGTTGCTGCCCAAGGACATCGTTTTTGTTCCAAATAGTGGGAGCAAGACAGCTTTGTATCGAGGCGCGGAAGCGGCGATCTCGATTGCAGGTGGCGTCATTGTTTACAGGAGATAGGGTGTTGGAAAAGGTCAACGTTGAACTGCTCGCGCCGTCGTTGCCGAAGCCGAAGCCGCGCCTGGAGGCTGGCGGCCGATACGTTCCGGAGAAGGATGCAGAGACGGCGAATCTGCGAGCTTCCTGGAAAATCATTGAGAAGAGGCGGTGGACGATTGCGTTGGTATTGGCGGCTGTGTTCACGGTTGTTCTGATCGCGACGGTGAAACAGAAGCCGGTTTATGAGGCCAAGGCGCTGATGGAAGTCGAACAAGCCAATCCGAACATCGTTTCTGTGCAGGATCTTTTTCAATCGGCGAACGCGACAGACAACTATCTGGAGACGCAGTACAAGATATTACAAAGCGAGAGTCTTGCGCGGGAAGTGATTCGTCAGCTTCATCTGGATCAGGATAGCGAATTCAATCCGGGCAAGGCACAACGTTTGCGGAACGAGAACGTGGAAACGGGGGCAGATGTGGAAGAACTCCCGACCGACGCAGGGCACGAGCAGGCGGTGCTGACGCGATTTGAAGAGCGCCTCGGCGTGAGTCCGGTGCAAAGGAGCGCGCTTGTTCGCGTGAGTTTTGATTCGCGTGATCCGCAATTGGCAGCCAGAGCCGTGAATACGCTGACGGAGAGTTACATCGATGAGAATCTGCAAACGCACTGGGAGGCGACGCAAAAGGCTTCGGCATGGATGGCAAGCCAGCTTGTGGGGGTGAAGGCGAAACTCGAGAAATCGGAAGACGATCTGCAGCATTACGCGCAAGGGAATGGGCTGCTGTATCTGGAAAGCGACAAAGGACAGACGGAAAACATTGTGGACGAGAGGTTGCGGCAACTTCAGGACGAACTTACGCAAGCGCAGGCAGACCGCTATCAGAAAGAGTCGCTCTACAAACTCGCGGAGGGGGGCGACTCTGGCGCGCTGCCGGGAGTTTTCGATAACAAGCTGACGCAAGACCTGACCGACCGGCTGGCAGACCTTGAACGCCAACAGGCACAACTGGCGCCGGAGTTCAAGGCTGGTTACCCGAAAATGGAGGAAGTGCAGAGTCAGATTGAGCGCACGAAAGAATTGCTGGCGCAGGAGCGCGCCGAAGCGACCGCCCATATTGGTGACGAGTTTTTCGCGGCGGTGCGGCGCGAGGTGCTGGTGAACCAAGCATTTAATGAGCAGCGAGCGCAAGCGAACGTCGTGGCAGCGAAATCGGTGCAGTACAGCATTCTGCGGCGCGAGGTTGATACGAATGAACAGCTATATGACGGGCTGTTGCAGCGGTTGAAAGAAGCGGGCGTTTCGGCAGGGCTGAAAGCGAGCAACATACGAGTGGTGGATGCAGCTGTGCCGCCGACAAGTCCGGTGAAGCCGCGGGTCGCGCTGAATTTAGTTCTGGGACTTGTCCTGGGTCTGGCAGGGGGCGTGACGCTCGCGTTCGTGCAGGAACGCGCGGACAACACATTGAAATCGCCGGACGACATCGAGAATTTCCTGCGGATGCCCGCGCTGGGAGCAATTCCGTCGCGACGCGATATCGCGCGCGGCAGAAATGGACATGACCGAGAGCTGCAGGAGCGCGGCGTCGCGGCGAGAAGCGATGGCCAGTCAGTGACATTCGCAAGAGAAGAAAAGAACGGATGGATACGCGTGGATGCGAAATCGTTGGAACGTTCGGAGCTATGCGAGGCGTTTCGCGGGCTGAGAACCTCGGTGTTGCTGTCGACTGCAGGACGTCCGCCGCGGTCTCTGGCATTCATCAGCGCAGAAGCAAGCGAAGGGAAGACGACGATCTGCAGCAATCTGGGAATTACGCTGGCACAACTGGGAAAGCGAGTGCTGATTATCGACGGCGACATGCGCCAGCCGAACATTCATGATTTTTTTCACCTACGAGATGGAGCGGGCCTGGTGAATTATCTGACCTGCGACGAGAGCTGGCGCGATTTAGTACGAGCGACGGGATCGAAAGGTCTCGACTGTCTGATTTGCGGAGCGACGCCGCCGAACCCGAGCGAGCTATTGTCGTCGGAGCGCATGCAGGCGCTCGTGCGAGAAGCGATGGCGGAGTACAACTTTGTCTTGCTGGATTCGCCGCCGCTGCTGGACGTAGCGGACGGCCGAATTCTTGCGACGCTGGTCGAGGGATCGGTGCTGGTGGTGAAGGGCGGGGCGACGGCGCGTGAGAGGGTGCGAAGAGCACAAGTATGCGCCATGGAAGTAGGCGCGCATTTGATAGGAGCGGTGCTGAACGATATGGACCTGCGGCACGAAGGCTACGGTTACAACGGGTCCCGTGCGGGACGACGCCACAATGAAGATGGACGCAGATGGGCGAGTGCCTGAGCGAGGAGATACCGTGTGATTGCTCCGAAAGATTGAACGATCTCCACTAAGAGGGTGGGCCAGGCGTTCGAGCCTGCAGTAGCTGCAAGCCGCAGATATGTATCCAGTTAGTTAAAAGCGACCTGTAGGTCGCGGGGCGAAGCTACGCCCCGACAACCGAAGAAAAAGGAAGTCAACCGATGGCGACAGCGACAACGCAGCTTCATTCGGCAGGAAGGAGTTTCGAAATGGCCGCTGGTTATCAAGAGCCGTGCTGGTACGCGGCTTATACGAGCGCGAATCACGAAAAACGCGTCGCGGCTCAGTTTGAGGGAAGGGGCGTGCGGCATTTCCTGCCGCTATATCAGACGGTTCATCGGTGGAAAGACCGGCGGATGCGACTCGAATTGCCTCTTTTTCCGAGCTACATCTTCGTCCACCTTCCGTTGCGCGAGAGACTTCGAGTGCTGGAAGTGCCCGGAGTCGCGAGGTTGGTGGGCTTCGGCGATTACGCTGCGCCGCTTCCTGCTGACGAAATTGAAATGCTACGGAACGGACTGAGCCGAGAACTGAATGCGCAGCCGCATCCTTATTTGACGGCGGGACGACGGGTCCGAATCACCAATGGCCCGCTGGCGGGGATGGAAGGCATTTTGATGCGCAGGAAAAAGAATTTCCGGCTGATTCTGTCGATAAATCTGATTATGCGGTCGATTGTGGTGGATGTGGACGTTGCCGATGTGCGGCCACTGGATACGGTGGAAAGGTCACAGAAAAATAATCCGGCGGAATTGAGAGTCGTGGGACGGCCGAGCCTGTGATGCACGAACTCATGATAAAGGCGATGAACTGGTCCAAGAAAACCGTGCTAGTCACGGGCGGGACGGGGAGCTTCGGGAGGGAATTCGCGTCATTGATGCTGTCGGAATTTCAACCGAAGAAATTGATCCTGTTCAGCCGCGATGAAATGAAGCAGTACACCATGCGCGCGGATGGATTTGATGCGCCGAACATCAGGTACTTTATCGGCGATGTGCGCGACAAAGAGCGGCTGTATCGCGCGTTCTACGGCGTGGACATCGTGGTGCATGCGGCGGCGATGAAGCAAGTGCCAACGGCGGAATACAATCCGTTCGAGGCGATCAAGACGAATGTGATCGGAGCGGCGAACGTGATCGATGCGGCAATCGATTGCGGCGTTGAAAAAGTGATCGCCTTAAGCACCGACAAAGCGGCGCATCCGATAAATTTGTACGGGGCGTCGAAGCTGTGCTCGGACAAACTGTTCGTTGCTGGAAACGCGTATTCCGGCGCGCGAAAAACGAGAATGAGCGTGGTGCGATATGGAAACGTGGCGGGCAGCCGGGGAAGCGTGATTCCGTTTTTCTGGGAGCAGCGCAAAGGCGGCGTGTTGACGATCACGGATCGGAGGATGACGCGGTTCTGGATCACTCTGGAGCAAGGCGCGCGATTCGTGGCGCAGTGTCTGGAGCAAATGCACGGCGGAGAGATTTTTGTTCCGAAAATTCCGAGCATGAGGATTTGCGATTTGGCGGAAGTGATCGCGCCCGCTTGCCGCGTCAACGTGATCGGGATACGGCCCGGAGAGAAGCTGCATGAAATCATGGTGCCGCGCGATGATGCGCGACATACGGTTGAACTGCCGGATTTCTACGTAATTCAGCCGGATTTTCAATGGTGGGACACGAAGAATTGGAAGGCTGGAAGGCCATGCGAAGACGGCTTCCGTTACAGCAGCGATACAAATTCACAGTGGCTCACGCGGGCCGAAATGCAATCGATCATTGCCGGTCTGCGGCTGGACGGATATTCCGAAGCAGGGCAAAACGGCAATTCGCTGCGGGCCGTCGCAGCTGCGCGGTGATGTAGGATCCACGGCGCGATTCCGAAACAACAAATGAAAATACTGGTGATTGGATGCGGATCGATTGGGCGGCGGCACGCGCAGAATCTGCGCGAGCTGGGCGTTGATGATTTGGTGTTGTACGACGCGGACCGCGATCGCTCGAAGAGCGTGGCGCTTGACTTACAAGTACGCTGGGTGCGCACCTTGGATCGCGGGTATCAGGAGCAGCCGGATGCGGCTTTGATTTGCGTTCCGACGAGCTTGCACTTGGAAATCGCAACGGAGGCGCTCGGGCACGATTGCCATCTGTTCGTCGAGAAGCCGATTTCGCATTCGATGGCAGGAGTCGAGGGATTTCTGGAGGAAATAGAGAACAAGAGACGAGTGCTCCTGGTTGGCTACACGTTTCGATTTGATCCGTTGGTGGAAACCGTGCGGGAATGGGTCGCCGAGGGACGTGTGGGCCGCGTTGTAAGCGCGCGATTTCACTTTGGTTCGCATCTTCCATCGCGGCATCCCTGGGAGGATTACCGCGAGGGATACGGTGCGCGAAAGAATCTGGGTGGCGGAGTGATCCTCGACGCGATTCACGAATTGGATCTCGCGCTATGGATGTTCGGAGAGCCGGAGACGATTTATTGCGCGGGAGGGAAGTTCAGCGACTTGGAAATCGATGTGGAGGACGTTGCGGAAATATTGCTCTGTTATCTGGACAAGATCGTTTCCACTCATCTTGACTCCGTGCAACGCGCGCCGGAACGATATTGCGAAATCATAGGCACGCGCGGGCAAATTCAGGCGGACTTCTTTGCGCGGACGTTGCGATATTTCGATGGTGAAAGGTGCGCCTGGCAGTCGGGCGGCGTTTATTGCGCTATGGACGAAATCTATAAGCGTGAGATGCGGCATTTTCTGGATTGTGTCGACGGTCGGGCGAAACCAGTGGTTGATGGAAAAACGGCGGCGCAATCGCTGGAGCTTGCTGAGGATGTGCGGAAATCAATGGAACGGAACTTGCCTGTTTCGCCAAGGCGCATGACAGCGATGGCGGCATCGCGATGAACGCGACCTTTTTAGCAGGAACGCAAACTTATTTGAGGGGTCTGGAACGCGCGGATTTGGCGGCGATGGCCGATTGGTTGAATGACAACGAGGTGACGCGATTGCTGTTCATGGGATTGTGGCCCGCGAACGTGGAGGCGCTGACCGCGCAGTGGGAGCGCGACAGACAGAATCCGGATGAAGTGACGTTCGCGGTGTGTGACGCGAAGACGGAGGCGTTCGTTGGGACGACGGGGTTGTACAGGATTCAGTGGGTGATGCGTTCGGGAGAATTCCGAATCTTTTTGGGCGACAAGAAAGCGTGGAATCGGGGCATCGGAACCGAATGCGCGAGGCTGATGCTGAATTACGGATTCGAGAAATTGAACCTGAACAAGGTGTGGTTGGGAGTGAACAGCGAAAATATCGGGGGCGTTCGCGCATATGAAAAGGCCGGATTCGTTCATGAAGGGGTATTGCGGCAGGAGCAGTACAGAAATTTTCGCTATTACGACGCGATTCGCATGAGCATGCTGCGGTGCGAGTACGAGAAATTGCGCGACGAATTGCTAATAAATGAACAGGCGGCGAAGTGACTTACCGGGCGGGAATTGTGGGTTGCGGGCGAATTGGCTGCGGATTCGATGATGATCCACGCAGAGGAAACGTCAGCACGCACGCGGGAGCTTATACGCGAACGAAGGGAATTGAGCTGGCGGCGCTTTGCGACTTGGAGGAGAAAAAACTAGAACGTTACGGGGAGAAATTTGGCGTACCGGCAAGATATGCCGAGTTTACGCAAATGTTCGCAGCGGAAAAGCTGGACATTGTGTCGATATGCACTTTGAGCGGGACGCATTTGGAGATTGCGCGAGCCGCGGTGGAGAGCGGAGCGAAGGCTATCTTCTGCGAGAAGCCGATTGCAGAGAGCCTGAGCGCTGCGGACGAAATGATCCGTCTGTGCGCCGAACACAATGTGGTCTTGTTGGTTGACCATCAACGGCGGTTCGATCCGTTTCACCGGCGCATCGCGAGTTTTTTGCGGGAGGGTGGATTGGGGCGCGTGCAGCAAGTCACTTGCTATTACACGGCAGGAGTGGCGAATACGGGGACTCATCTTTTTGACTTGCTGCGATTTTATTTGGGTGACGTGAAATGGGTGAAGGGCCGCATCAGTGGGAATGCGTCGTCGAATGATGCGGATCCGAATATCGATGGCTGGCTGGGGTTTGCGGACGGCACAGTGGCGGCGATCCAGGCTTGCGATGCGCAGCCGTACACAATTTTCGAAATTCATTTGCTAGGGACAAAGGGGCGGTTGCACGTCACATCGCACGGATTCAGCGCGGAATTCGAGGAAGTTCGCGACAGCGGGAGATACTCGGAGTATCGAGAGTTGTTCCCGGCCGCGCTGCCAATTGATGCAGGTGGCTCGCATGAGTTGATGTTAAACGGTGTGGCGCATTTGCTCGATTGCATGGAAACCGGGCGGAAGCCCGTGAGCAGCGGGGAAGACGGGCGCGCGGCGCTTGAAATCATTTGCGCACTGAGCCAATCGGCGCTGGAGTGCGGAAAACGCGTGGAAATTCCGCTGGTGGAAACATCGCTGCATATTGCGTCGAAGTAAAAATCGGTTACCAGGCAAACCTGCCTGCAGGGACTCACAACGACATTGCAAGGAATTTTATGAGCCAAGACTTGGCATTGCTAGGTGGAAAGCCCGTGCGGTCCAAACTGTTTCCGAGCCATCCGGTGATCGGAGATGCGGAGAAAAGGGCTGTTCTTGATGTGCTCGACAGCGGGAGATTGTCAACTTTTATCGCCGCTCCCGGCGAGTATTTCAACGGAGGACGAAAAATCAAGGAATTCGAGAAGCAATTTGCCGAGTACCACGGTGTGAGGCACGCGGTAGCGTTTAATTCGGCAACAGCAGCCTTGCACGCGGCGGTCGTGGCGGTGGAAGTTCCAGGTGGAGCCGAAGTGATTGTGCCGCCGTATACCTTCACGTCCACCGCGACGTGCGCGTTGATGCATAACGCGATTCCGGTGTTTGCTGACGTGGATGAAGATGTTTTTGGACTGGATCCCGCGGCCGTGGAACGAGCAATCACGCCGCTGACGCGGGCAATCATTGTCGTACATCTTTTTGGGCACCCGGCGAATTTGAACGGCATTCTTGATGTGGCGCGACGGCATGACCTTCGTGTGATCGAAGATTGCGCGCAGGCGCCCGGCGCGAAATACGAGAATCGGCGGGTGGGGACGTTCGGCGATTGCGGGATTTTCTCGTTCACAGAGAGCAAGACGATTACAACGGGCGAAGGCGGGATGTTGATTACGAACAGCGAGGAAATCGCCGCGACTGCGCGAATGGTGAGGAATCATGGCGAGATGATCGTGGAAGGACAAAAGGAGAGAACTTATTCGTCGAATATGTTGGGTTGGAATTACCGTATGACGGAGATGGAAGCGGCGCTGGGGATCGTGCAGTTTGGAAAGCTGGAACAACTCAACCAGCACCGAACTGACCTGGCGAATTATTTGTCGGCACAGCTGCCGGGCGTGGAGGGATTGGAAACTCCCGCAGCGCTGCCGGGCGCAACGCACGTGTACTACGTCTATCCGTTGAGGTATGACGAGAAATCGATGGAGATTCCGCGGGATTTGTTTGTGAAAGCGTTGAATGCGGAAGGCATTCCGTTTGGCGCGGGTTACGTGCAGCCGCTGTATCTTTCTCCGCTCTATCAGGAGAGAAGGCACGTTGCCTTTGAGCATTACACCGGACATGCAAGCTACGATGCCGGGCTTTGCCCAATGGCGGAGAGGCTGCACGAAAAGGAATTGATGCTTACAGGCGTGGTGCGCTTTCCGGCGACATACGATGACATGGACGACATTGCGGATGCGGTTCAAAAGGTGATGGAGCAGAAAGAGGCGCTGTGCCGGATGGCTTGTGCGTAGCCTAGAGAGAATCGGGATTGTGGTGCAGGCGCGGCTAGGCTCGAGCCGCTTGCCGGGAAAAGCGCTGATCAACGTGGAGGGGAAGCCGCTGCTTCGCCGTTTATGCCAGCGGATGGGGTTGTGCAGGCGCGCCGACGATCTTGTGGTGGCAACGTCGGATCAGCCGCAAGACCAGGCGATCGAGGACGCGTGCCGAGCTTGGGGAGTTCCGGTTTGGCGAGGGCCGGAAAAAGATTTGACCGCACGGTTGCTGGGCGCTGCGCGGAAGCGCGGCCTGGGAGCGCTGGTTCGGGTAACGGGAGACAACCCTCTGACGGACCCGGAAGGAATCGACAAGATGATTGGCGCGTTTCGTGAGGACCGCGCCAAGCCAGAGATTGTTCATAATGTCCACCGAAACGGGTATCCCTATGGAACGGGAGCGGAAATTGCGAGCCGTTCGCTGCTGGAGATTTGCGATCGCGAACTGGAATCGGAAGACGAACGCGAAGGTTTCATGAGTTTTGGACGTCAACAGGCGAAGCGATTCAAGTGCGTCAAGCTGGACGCGCCACCCCGCTTGTTGCGGCCTGAATATTTCTTGACGGTGGATTATCCCGAAGATGTGGCTTTGCAGAAGGAAATCTTCGCGCACTTCGGCGGGCGCGACGATATGAGGCTGGAAGAAATCGTCGCGTTCCTCGACGCGAATCCGCAGCTTCCGAAGCTCAATTCACATTTGCACCGGCAATTCAGCGAATGAATACGCAAAGCGTTTCAGGCGTTTCGGAGAATATTCACATCAGAGAACTCTTCTCGTTGCAGGGGCGCGTGGCTCTGGTGACGGGAGGGGCGGGACGATACGGGCAGCAGATCTCGACGGCCCTCGCGGAAGCGGGAGCTACGGTGATCGTTGCTTCGCGTGGAGTCGGGAAATGCGAGGAGTTTGCTGCGCGTCTGCGACGCGACGGCTTTGACGCCGAGGGTTTGGCGCTGGACTTGACGGAGGAGGAGTCGGTCGAAAGCCTTGCGTCGCAGATCGAATCGCGATGGGGAAAGCTGGACGTGCTCGTCAATAATGCCGTGACGGCGAGAGCGGAGCCACTGGATAGGCATTCGGTGGGCGATTGGGCGCAGGCGATGAATTGCAATTCCACGGTGCTGTATCGAGCCTGCAGGATATTTGGCGACCTGATGTCGCGAAAAGGCGGCGCCAGTATTATCAATATGGGGTCGATTTATGGCGTGGTGAGCCCCGACTTTAGGATTTACGCGGGTCACGATGAAATGACGAATCCACCGAGCTACGGATTCGCAAAGGCCGGGATGATTCAGTTGACGCGCTATTTAGCCGTTTATTTCGGGCCGTTGGGAATACGAGTCAATTGTTTGAGTCCGGGCGGACTTTATTCGCCAACGATGCCCGAGAAGTTTGTGGAGCAATATGGTTATCGTACGCCGCTCGGACGAATGGCCGGCGCGAACGACATCAAAGGCGCGGCGGTGTTCCTTGCTTCGGATGCTTCCGCGTATATCACGGGACAGAATCTCCTCGTAGACGGCGGTTATACAGCGCTTTAGTAATTCCTTCCAGTTGTTCTCCTGAACTTTTTTCTTGGCAAAGCGATGACAAGGCTATTGATAACGGGCGCGACCGGATTGCTCGGGTCGAATTTAATCTGGGAAGCGGCCGAATCCTATGAAGTGATTGGGTGGTCGCGCTCCTGTGCGGCTATGCCTTCCGGTTTCGCGATGGATCGCGTGGATTTGGCAAATGCCGAGATCACTGTGCGACGTTTGCACGAGCGACGTCCTGACGTGGTTGTCCACTGCGCCGCGATGACAGATGTGGAGAGATGCGAAGGCGAGCCAGACAACGCGCGCGTGATGAATGTGGATGCGACGCGAATCTTGGCCCGATGGTGCGCACAGCACGGAGCTCGATTCGTTTTTATTTCCACCGACTCCGTATTCGATGGGAGATGCGGGCATTACAGCGAGGACGACCAGCCTGCGCCGGTGAACGAATACGCGCGAACGAAGCTGGCTGCTGAAGCAGTAGTCGCGGGCCTTCTTCCCGACGCGTTGATTCTGCGAACAAATTTCTACGGGCGGAATTTCAAACAGAAGCTGAGCCTTGCCGAATGGATGCTCAAGAAACTTGTGCGACGCGAGCGGTTGCCGGCGTTTACCGACGTGAAATTCAACCCGTTGCTCGCGAATCATCTGGGAAGAATCATTCTGGACTTGATTGCACATGGAGCGAAGGGCGTGTTCCATGCGGCAGCGAGAGACGAATACTCGAAATACGAATTTGCGCTGTTGATTGCGCGGATTTTCGGACTCGACGCTGATGAGGTGATGGCCGCGTCGGTAGATAATTTCAGATTTAATGCGCAACGTCCCAAGAACACGACGCTTGCGGTGGGCAAGATCTCAGGTTTCTTAAGTCGAGAAATGCCTTCGGTGGAAGAGGGGCTGCAATCGTTCAAACAATCGCTGGGCATTGATTTTGTGGATTATCTGGCCACGCTGAAAAAGAGCGATCCGAAGGAGCTCCACGCGTTGAGCGCAAGGTAGCGATGGCGCGGATTTTCTACGTTTCGCAAGGATTTTCGACGCATGACCGAAGGTTCCTGCAGAAACTTGCAGAATCGGGACACAAAACTTGGCATTTGCCCTGTGCCGCAGATTCCGTACGATACGAAACGGGATCGTTGCCTGAAGGAATTCACCCGCTCGCGCCGCTAAGCCGCAAGCCACTTTCGCCAGGAAATCTAAACTGGATTCGCGCTGCGTTGCGTTTTCGCCGGGTAATGCGCGAGGTAAAACCTGAGATTGTCCACGCAGGGCCGATACAAACGGGCGGATTCTTCGCGGCGCTCTTCGGCCTTCATCCTTTGCTGATCATGTCGTGGGGATCGGACGTGCTGACAGCGCCGGAAAAGTCGGCATGGATGCGCTGGATAACGAAATTCGCCTTGCGGCGCGCGGACATGGTGCTGGGAGATTGCAACGCGGTTCAAGAACGCATTTCAATGCTAGGACGAGTGCCGGACGAGCGAATCGTTACGTTCCCGTACGGAATCGATTGCGACGTGTTTAGGCCGAAAATTTCCGAGCTGAAGTTGCGCCAGAAACTCGGATGGGAGGGGTGCCGGGTCGTTATTAGCACGCGATCGCTTGAAACGAGCTACGGCACGAGGATTTTTATCGATGCAATGAGGCGCGTGCTGGCGAAGCGTTCCGATGTGCGCGTGCTGATGCTGAGCGATGGGAGTTTGCGGTCGCAAGTGGAGGCTTTCATCGAGGGAATCGGACTGAAGGAAAAAATTCACTTGACGGGCCAGGTACAGGAGGCCGCGCTGGCCGATTATTTCGCGGAAGCGGATTTGTATGTGAGCGCCGCCTACTGCGACGGAAGCTCGATCAGTTTGCTGCAAGCAATGGGCTGCGGTTTGCCAGCGATAGTGACGGACGGATTTGGAAATCGGGAATGGGTGATTCATCGAGAAAACGGATGGCTTTATCCAGCGGGGAACGTGGATGCCTTGGTTGCGACAGTTCTCGAAGCTTTGGAGGACGACGAGCGGCGCGCGGCAATGGGTAGGGCGAATGTGGCAGCTGTGCGGTCGCGCGCGAACTGGGAATTGAATTTCGAGAAGCTTCTCGCGGCGTATGACAAATTGCTTTCCCCCACGGTGGTGACGGAGGTGAAAACGTATGCGCAGCTTTCAAATCGGTAAGCGTCACGTGGGCGATGGCTACCCGACGTATTTCATTGCGGACATTTCGGCGAACCACGACGGTTCGCTGGAGCGGGCGTTGAAACTAATCCGGCTGGCAAAACAGGCAGGCGCAGACGGAGCAAAATTTCAACATTTCCGCGCGCCGAAGATTGTGAGCGATTACGGTTTTCGCGCACTGGGCGGAAAATTCTCGCACCAAGCGACGTGGCGCAAATCGGTTCGCGAGGTTTATGAGGATGCGTCGCTGCCGTGGGAGTGGACGCCGGATTTGAAGGCATGTTGCGACGAAGAAGGAATCGAGTTTCTGTCGACACCGTATGATTTCGAGGCCGTGAACATGCTGGATCCGTATGTACGCGCTTACAAGATCGGCTCGGGAGATATTACCTGGCCGGAAATGCTCGAAAGCGTCGCGAGCAAGCAGAAGCCCGTGATTTTGTCGAGCGGCGCCTCGGATATGAGCGACGTGCGGAGGGCGATGGAAGTGCTGCAGGCGGTCAACGCGCACCTGGCGCTCTTGCAATGCAATACGAATTACACGGGGAGCGTGGAAAGTTTCGATCACATTCACCTGAATGTGCTGCGGATGTATCAAGCGATGTTCCCGGACGTCGTGGTGGGCCTTTCAGATCACACGCCGGGATGCGCGACCGTGCTTGGAGCTGTTGCGCTTGGCGGAAGAATTATCGAAAAACACTTTACGGACGATACAAGACGCGAGGGACCTGACCATCCTTTTTCAATGACGCCTGAGAGCTGGCACGAGATGGTGGCGCGAACACGAGAGTTGGAGCGCGCGTTGGGCTCGACCGTCAAATCCGTCGCAAGAAACGAGCAAGACACGGTGATTCTGCAACGGCGGTGCCTGCGGGCAAGTCATGACCTGGCGACCGGCGCGAGAATTGAGAAAAGCGACATCGAAGTACTGCGTCCCGCGCCCGTGGATGCGATCTTGCCTTTTGAGATGGAGAAAATATTGGGGCGGCATCTGCGGTGCTCCGTGCCAAAGGGAAAGCATTTGACGTGGGCGACGTTTGGAAATTCAGTGCTTTCGTTTCCATCGAATTCGGAATCGCGAAGAGCTCTACAAGAGTGGTTGGATGAGCAGAGCCGCGGACCGTACTCGAAAAAGGGCTATCTTGTCTGAAACCTTACCGAATTTCGGCGACAGATTTCCGGCGTTTTGGGGCGGGATGGGCCCGCGCTCGTGGCGACGCGGGACAACCGTGGGAACAGAGTCGCGCGGCAATTTGATTTGGAACAGCATGGAGCGAAGCGTGTTGCTCGGAGTTCAAGGACAGCGAAATAGCGGGCTGTGTTCCTGGCACACGCTAGACGAGAGGCCGGACGGGCTGGCGGCGTTCGTCTGGGGTCGTCCGTCCGTCGCGAGCGATTCTGATTTTGGAAGGGACACGAAAGTAAGGCAGATGGATCGCTCAGAGATTCCCAACTGCATTTGCCGACTTTATGAAGAGCACGGAGCGCAAGCGTTTGCGCTGCTTGAGGGGCATTTTTCGGTGGTTTTGTGGGACCCGCGAAGCCAAAGCATATTTCTGGTGGTGGACAAGTACGGCTGTGACGATGTGTTCATTCGCCAGGAAAAAGGCGGGTTGAGGTTTGCTTCGCACCCCGCATTTCTGCTCGACGAAAACGTGGAATTCGATGCGCGCGCGGTTGCATTTTTCCTGGGCCAGGAAGGATTCGTCCCCGCTCCGTTTACGCTGTGGGAAGGAATCAGAACGGTAGGACGCGGGCGATTCTTGCAGATCAAGACGGACGGAGACGAATTGCGGATTGCAGGGGCGCGGTACTGGCGGCCTTCGCGAAGCTGGAATTTTTCTTCAGGTTCGGAAGCGATTGAGGAGATGTATCCGGTGCTGGAATGCGCGGTCGAGACACGCGCGACGCCGCGAGCCGGACTGTTGCTCTCGGGCGGCGTTGACTCGGCATTGCTTGCGAATATGTTGGGAAATTGCACCGGTCAGAACACGGTTGCGATCACGGGAACGCTGGCGGGTTATGCGGAAGGCGAGGAGGAAATTTGGAAGGCAAGGAAGTTGGCGCAGGCGCTGGCAATTGACCACGAGGAAATCACGCTGGACCCATTCGACGAGGGTTTACCGGAAGAGTGGTCGGTGTGCACGGAGTCGTGGTCCGGCGGGACGCGGCTGACGCTGCCTCTGTTTCTTCGATTTGGGAGGCGGCTTGAAGCGCGGCTGGGTGAGGGATACAGCGCATTTTCGGGGCAAATGGCCGATACGCTCGCCGACAATAACTACACATTGCCGTCGCTGGGTTACAGGGCGCGACGGCTCTTTTATTCTGCGGCATTTCGCCGCACGCTGCCGCTTGTGCAGAAGTTGGTGCCATCTCAATCCGGAGCCGCCGGAAGATCACTGGTTCGCACGATTGCGGCGATTGCAGGGACGCGCGCGGGCTTGATGATGGAGAGTCTGTTGGGTGGCTTGCCCAGCGAACGACGGTTTTACGAAGGGCGCGTTTTCGGATATGGAGAGATGCCGGGAAGGTCGAAGGCGTATTTCCCAGTGTTTACGACGGAAGGATTTGAGTGCGTGGCTGATTGGTATTCTTCGCATTTCATTGAGCCGGTTGTCTCCGAAATGCGCGCGGGAAATTTCTATCGCGACATGATCGAACTGAGCATGGATATGGTGATGCTCCATCTCGACACGCGGCTCGTGTTTCACGCGTTTCGATTGACAGGAGGCGAGGCAGCCATGCCGTTTCTCGATTCGCGCGTGGTCAATTTCCTTGCGAGCCTTCCTGATTCCGTGCGGGCGGTTTATCGCGAGCCCAAACATATCATCCGCGAACAATTCAGACGGCGGAAGTTGGCACGCGTCGCAGATGCGCCGCTCGCGCTGAATCACAAGAGCGTCGCGGAGACCAAATCAATGGAGCAGCTTTTGTTGGGCGGGAGCTTGGGAGCGTACTTTCGCGAATTGCTGAGGGTGCCGAGTGTGATCGAGAACATGCCTGAGCTGTTCGATTATGTGGATGAAGCTTATTTATTTCGGCAGATGGAATCGTTCGCCCAGAACGCTGGCGGGGTTGATTGCAAATTTATTTCGCGACTTGCAGCGCTGGAGTTATGGAGCCGCGCGCACGCGACAAAGGGCGCGAGCTGCTACGCGCGGGCGACGGCGTGAATTCGGAAACATCGACAGTGGGCATTGGCCGAGAAGCGACCATCGCTCTTTCTCCGGAAACTGAACAACCCATTGGTTTGGAAGAAGCCAACGAACAGAAGCGCAAGTTCGCGACTCGCAAATTTGTCCGCGATATCGTGTTTTCGAATGTGCCTATCCCGTTCCAAAAGGGGCGCACATATTTGTGGCTGGTGATTTTGACGCGCATGCTGGGACCGGAGGGGTTCGGCATGTGGTCGTTGTTTCTGGTGACGCTGAGTTCGGCGACGACAATTTCGACACTGAATTGCGGATCGTCGATGATGCGCTTTTTGAGCGGCGCGCGAGAACACAACGAAGTGAATCAAGCGTTCACAACCGTGTTGGTGATGGTGGGCGCGACGGCCATTTTTTTGGCGGCTCTGCTCCTGTGTCTTTCCGATCAAATGAGCGCCGTTATTTTCAAATCCAGCCATGGGCGCGGCATGGTGCTGTTGTTGGCGGCGGCACTGGTCTTTGATTCGCTCTTCGAGGAGCTGAAGAATCTGTTGCGTGCCAGGCGGCTCAATCGAGCTTGGGCATATTTGTACCTTGCGCGACTCATTCCGGAAACGCTCGCCGTCATTTGCATCGCATCGTGGCTGAAGAGCGTGACTGCAGTGGGTGCGACGTATCTTGCAGTGTGCATTTGCGGTGTTGGCGGCGGAATATTGTATTTGGCGATTCGCCACAGTTTCCGCTTTACTAGTCCAAGCCGTAAAGTCCTTTCGAAATACACGCTGTACGGATTGCCGCTATTGCCCGGAGTTTTGGCGTCCACGGTATCGTTGGGAGCCGATAAATATTTGGTCAGCTACTACCTGGGACTGAAGCAAGTGGGAATCTATAGCGCCTGCTTCGCTGTGTCGGCGCTGGTATTTTTTTTGACGGGGCCGATTAACGACGTTTTGTTTCCGGAGTTGTCCGCGCTCTATGACATGCAGCACGGAGAATCGTTTCGACGGCGCTTCGCGGGAGTGCAGAAATTCGTGCTGGGATTTGCCGTGGGAGCAGCGGCGCTTTTGGCAGCGTTTCCGCATGAAACTCTGCGATTGGTGGCGCCGCGAGATTTCGCATCGGGAAGCACGACGCTCGCGATACTGGGAGTGCAGGGAATTTTCATGGCGATGGTCTTGCTGTACGTTGTGATTCTCAACGTGAGAATGCGCGTGTGGCCTTCGACGATTTTTTGGGTGCTCAGCGGAGTAGCGATTGTCTCGATCGATATCGTGCTGCTGCCGCGACTGGGAATCGTGGGCGCGGCGATCAGTCAGCTGATCGTCACCGCGGCGGGCTCAATCATCTTGATTGGCATGCACTGGAAATTATTTCGGGAAACTTTCGAACCGGCGTGGCTGTTGCAAACGGGAGCAACGTTCGTGGCGGTCTATGCCATGGCGATTTTGTGGCGCGGTTATGCAGGTGATATCGCCACGGTAATTCTGAGAATTGGATGCGGCGCGGGCGTGTTTCTGCTTGGTCTGGTGGCAACGCGCTACGTCACATGGAGCGAACTGAGAGCGGTGAGGCACGCGATATTGTGAAATTGTGTTTTGGCAGTTGCCGCAATACGAGCCGACATTCGGTACGGTGATTTCCGCCTGAAATGAAAATCCTGCTGATTTGCAAAGGAGAATATCGCTACTTCTTTCCCCAAATTGCGGGTGCTTTACGTACTCGGCACGGATGCGAAGTCAGCGCGATGGCGTTTACGTCGCCCACGACCCGGATGCTCGAAAAGACAGGCGCATTCGAGGAAGTGCTCAATCTTGCGGCCTATTTGAAATGCAAAGTGCCGGAATCGGATTTGGACCAATGCGTGGTGTCCTTGCAGCGATTGGAATGTGCCGACGAAGCGACAACCATTAACACAATGATCCAAGCAGACCGCATCATCCGGCGATATCCGTTTGGGCGTGCGCTGCGGTTTATCGCGGCGATCTGCGACTCTTGGGACGATTTGCTGGCAAGAATGCAGCCAAACGCGATCTTGGGAGAAATTGCATGCGCGACAGAATGGATCGCGTGGCGAGCGGCGCAACGAATGAATATTCAATACTTGGCGCCCTATCCGACGCCGGTTGCCAACAAGCTATTTTTTCTTGGAGCGCCGGACGGAGTGTGGGAGCCGATGGAGCAAGCATTCGAAGCCGCGAGCGACTGCGGCTTGTCTTCGGAGCAGGAATATGTTGCCGAACGGTTCGTCGGCAATTTCCGCGCGAAAAAAGCCAAGCCGCCATTCCTTTCGTGGGCACAACGTTCGCCGTTGTCGCCTAATTTCAAAGAATTAAGACAACGGACCGCGAGAATACCTTTTCGAGTGCAGACCTTTGTCGAGGACGGAAAATACGAGGTGGGGTCTTACCACGGCACCTCGCCGTGGCGGCCGATCTGGGAAGACGCGATGCGGATCCTTCGACATGCGGCGAGCGAAGCGACAATCTTCGAACGCACGGTTGCCGATGGACCGAAAGTCTATTTTCCGCTGCACGTACAACCTGAATTCACGACAGATGTTCGCGCCCCGTTTTTCACGAATCAGGTGGCGTTGATCGAAAGCATCAGCAAGAGCGTGCCCGCCGGATATCGCGTGGTTGTGAAAGAACACCCCGGAATGAAAGGGGAGAGGAAGCTCGGGTACTACCGAGACATTCAAAGAATCACGAATGTTCAGCTGCTTTCTCCCGCGGTGGACAGCCACGAAGTAATTCAGCAGTCGGATGCCGTGTTGACAATAACGGGAAGCGGCGCTTGGGAGGGGATTCTGTACGAAAGACCAGTGATTGCGTTTGGGCCGTTGTGTTACGGGTTTGGCGATTTGGTTTATCGCTGCAACACGATCGCGGAGCTGCCGGCGATTCTGAGAAAGGCACTTCAGGCAAATAAGCCTGACCACAGCCAGATGCTTCGATTGGTGTGGTCACTTCTGACGATGGCACATGAAGCGGAATGGGGCGATCCGATTCGGCAACCGCAGATTTGTGAAGAAGCAAACGTCGAAAAAGTTGCAGATGCAATCGTGTCAGAACTCTCTTCACGAGCTTCATCACGATGGACGGAAGCTTTGGCCGTCTGATCAAGTCTGATCCAAGTGTGAGTTCCGCCTACGATGGAATGGTTTGAATTCCTGACGTTATCGCTTCTTAACCTTGGATTGATGGCCTTCATTATTCGGAGGTGGGGAATTGCGTCGGCCGAAGGCTTCTGCATGGCGTACCTGGGCATGGCGGTGCTGACGGACAATATCGAATTGATTTTTCATTACGTATT
>DATNDO010000068.1:0-18898 GCA_035606955.1 Candidatus Angelobacter sp. | reverse complement strand
TGCTGGCACGCGAAGTGAAGGGGCCGGAGCAGGCGTCTCTGGGATTGATGGATATTACGGTGGTGCGGAACGCGTACGGAAGGCAGCTCGCGAGCGACGTGTTCTTGCTGCCGACGAAATTGAGCGCCGAGCCGCTCGAGATGGTGTTCATTCGCGCGCCGATTATCGAGGGGGTTGGCAAGAACGTCGAAGTGCTGGCGGAGCGCAATGGAAAGCCGGTGCTCGTTCAGCAGGGGCGCATGATCGCGGCGACGTTTCATCCTGAGCTGACGGGCGACACGAAAATCCACGAGCGATTTGTGAAGCTGGCGGAAAAGACAGTGATGAGTGAGGCGAGTTCGCAGTCGAGAGTTGAGAGCCGAAAGTAAGAATTGAAGGCAGAGTCAGAAGCAGAATCAGGAGCTCTGCCGCAGGGACGCGGAGGACGCAGAGGCAGCGAAGAAGCAGTAGCGAACGACGAAGAACAAACAGAGAATGAATACTCTGCCGTTTTCTCTGCGCGCTCCGCGTCTCTGCGGTAAAGTGTTTAACTCTGCTTTTTGCTTTACCCGTTTTCCGCGCCGCCACTTCCGGATGCCAACGTTGATTAGCGGAGCGCAGAGCATTTGAAATCGCGAAGGGAGACGAGACATGTTGTTCACTCCTTACCTTGTGCATGGGGACTTCATACTGCCGTTTGTTTGCTTCGTGATTTCCGCGAAGTGGACGCGGGAGCTGGGCTACGGATGGCTCTGGCAACTGGTGGCCGCGATTTGCGGATTTGTGCTGGGGCCGATCATGTTGTTGCTGCTCTACCTTCGCGGCGCCTGGTTGTCGCGCAGAAATCCTAAACCGGTCGCATTTATCTGAGCCATGGACGGGCCTCCGCAAGAGTCGCAGCGAACAAAGGTGCTGTTTGTCTGCGTCGGCAATTCCTGCCGCAGCCAATTGGCGGAAGCGATCGCGCGTGAGCACGCCTCTGATGTGATCGAAGCCGAAAGCGCGGGGACGTCGCCGTTTGGATCTGTAGCGGCGCCGACGCTCGCTGTGTTGCAGGAAAATGGAATTCGCGCGGAAGGGCATTACTCGAAGGGCATCGACGACGTCAAAGAATTTTTCGAGCCGGAGATTGTGGTGAATATGTCGGGGCGCACGATGAATGGGATGTTCCCTGATGCGACCGTGATGGAATGGGAGATTGACGACCCGTTTGGGAGCGAACCGCAAACTTACCGGCGAATTTACGGGCAGATCGAGAAGCGTGTGAGCACGCTGGCGGAAGAGTTACGCAAAAAGGAAAAAAAGTGAGGCGAGAGAAAACCAGCGTCTCGCAGGAGGATTATTTAAAGGCCATCTGGGAGATTGTTCTGGAGGAACAAATTCCCATCAGTGCCCGGCTCGCGGAGGACTTGAGCGTGACTCCGCCCGCGGTGACCGCTGCGCTAAAGCGCATGACGCAGGGCGGGTTTCTGCACGTTGCGCGAAACGGGCGGATTGAATTGACCGCCAAAGGAAGAAAAATCGCGCAGCATTTGGTTTTGCGGCACCGTTTGTCGGAGAAATTGCTGACGGACGTGATCGGGCTCGACTGGAAGCGAGCCCACGAAGAGGCAGAGCGGCTGGAGCACGGCGTGTCGCCGGAAGTGGTTGCGCTGCTGCTGAAACGATTTGGGCGCGAGAGCCGGTGCCCGCATGGCGTGCCGCTGTTTGGCGGGATGTCGAAATTGCGGCGGCGATACGGCGCGATGCAACTCGCGGAGGCTCCGGCGGGGCGCAAGTACGAAGTGCTGCGCGTGTACGAAAAAGAGCCGGAGTTTTTGGCGTTTCTTGCAGGGCTGAAACTTTTGCCGGGCGCGCACGTGCGCGTGTTGAAACGCGAGTACGACGAGACGATGACGGTGACACTTGGATCGTCGGCGCGGAAGATTTATTTGGGAAAACCGGCGACGAGCCGCATTTGGGTGAGAGATAGTCGACAGTTGACAGCCAATAGTTGAAAGTTGCCGAAAATCGAGCGTTTCATCTGACCGAAAAATAGTTGGTGCGCCCGCTGCAGGGCGCGACTAGTATCGATCCTCATGGCATTTCACTCCGGATTCATTGCGATTCTTGGGCGGCCGAACGCGGGGAAATCCACGCTTGTAAATAAATTGGTGGGGCGGAAGGTGGCGATTGTGTCGCCGCGTCCGCAAACGACGCGCAATCGCATTCAGGGAATGCTGAACCGCGAGAACGGCCAGGTGGTGCTGATCGACACGCCGGGAATCCATCGCGCGACCACGGCGCTGAACCGGCAGATGATGCAGGAAGTGACGCAAGCGGTGGACGGTGTGGACATCGTGTCGCTGATCGTGGACGCGACGGAAGATTTTCAGGCGTCGGACCGGCACTCGGTCGAATGGGTGAAGCGGTTTTCGGGTCCCGCGTATTTGTTGCTGAACAAAGTTGACCGTTCGCGCAAGGACCGCCTGCTGCCTTTGATCGACCGCTGGAGGGGCGAGCATGATTTCGAGGAAATCTTCCCCATCTCCGCGCTGACGGGCGAGGGCACGCTCGAGTTGGTGGAGAGCTGGATAGCGCGTCTGCCGGAGCATCCCGCGTATTTTCCCGAGGATCAGTACACGGATCAGCCTGAGAGATTTCTGGCGGCGGAGATTGTTCGCGAAAAAGCGATTTTGCTGACGCGCGAGGAATTGCCGCACGCCGTCGCGGTGCTGGTGGATGATTTCGAGGAAGGCGAGAAGCTGCTGAAGATTCGCGCGACGATTTACGTGGAGCGCGAAGGACAGAAGGGGATTCTGATCGGTCGAGGCGGGTCGATGATGAAGGAAATCGGGACGGCGGCGCGCAAGGAACTGGAAGAATTGCTGGGCGTGAAGATTTTCCTGGAACTGTTCGTCAAGGTGCAGGTGAATTGGCGGGGGAATCGCGCCATGGTCAAGCAACTCGATTGGCATCGGCAACTCGAACAGATGAGCGAAGAGTAGAATTCTCGCCGGAAGTGATTTCGGCTACATTCTCGTAGGGGCGATTCCGAGCGATTTCATTTTGCGGTAGAGGTGCGTGCGTTCGAGGCCAATCGCGGTCGCGGTCTTAGTCATGTTCCATTGATTTTCTTCAAGTTTGCGCAGGATGAATTCGCGCTCATAGGCGGCGCGGGCTTCCTGAAGCGTGGAATAGGGCTGCTGCGGGCCGCGTCCGGAATCGCGGAAGACCTCAGGCGGCAGATGCTGGGGCTCGATATGCTGCGCGGGGGACATGATGACCAGGCGCTCAATCAGATTTTTCAGCTCGCGGACATTGCCCGGCCATGGATAGCGCAGAAGGACGTCCATCGCGGCGGACGTCAATTCCTTCGGCTTTTTTCCATAGGCGCGATTGAATTCGGCGAGGAAGTGGCGCGCGAGGATGGGAATATCTTCCGTGCGATCGCGCAGCGGCGGGACAGTGAAGGGAATCACGTTCAGGCGATAGAAGAGATCTTCGCGAAAAGCGTTGCGTGAGATTTCGTCTTCGAGTTTTTTATTCGTGGCGGCGATCACGCGAACATCCACAGCGGCCATTTCGCTCGAGCCGATGGGCTCCACGCGTTGCTCTTCGAGCGCGCGCAATACCTTCGATTGCGTTTTCAGGCTCATGTCGCCGACTTCGTCGAGGAAAAGCGTTCCGCCGTCAGCCTTCTGAAACTTTCCGGACTTGTCCTCGCTCGCGCCCGTGAAGCTGCCCTTGCGGTGGCCAAATAATTCGGATTCGATCAGCTCTTCCGGAATCGCAGCGCAGTTGACTTCGACGAAGGGTCCCTGCGCGCGGCTACTCTGCGCATGAAGGGCGCGCGCAACCAATTCCTTGCCAGTGCCGCTTTCGCCGTAAATAAGCACACGGCCGTTGGTGGGAGCGGTCAGCGCAATCTGCTGGCGCAGAGCCTTCATGGGGACGCTGTCGCCAAGGATTTGATAACGCTGTTCGAGTTCGGCGCGAAGGCGGCGATTCTCTTTTTCCAGGCGCAAATAATCGAGCGCATTCTTGACCGCGAGCACGGTTTTATCGAGCGAGAGCGGTTTCTCGATGAAGTCGAATGCACCGAGCTTGGTGGCACGGACGGCAGTTTCAATTTTCCCGTGGCCGGAGATCATCACGACCATGGGCGCGCCATCACGCTCGTTGATGCGTTCGAGCGTCGCAAGGCCGTCGATGCCAGGCAGCCAGATGTCGAGAAGAATCAGGTCAAATGGACGACGGTCCACGGCTTCGATGCATTCCTCGCCGGAGCTGACTGCGGTGACGTCGTAGCCTTCATCGCGAAGAAGCGCAGAGAGCGACTGGCGGATGCCACTTTCGTCGTCGACGATGAGGATGGAGGCGGGCATGCGTCAGGGTTTCAGGATTGAGCGCTCGGTTGCGGCGCGGCGACTTCGGCGGCGGGAAGGCGAATCAGGAAGCGCGAGCCCGACGGATGATTGTCTTCGACGCGCAGGGTGCCGTGATGTTCGCTGACGATGCGGCTGGCGATGGCAAGGCCGAGGCCTGTGCCGCGGTCTTTCGTGGAGAAATGAGGGAGGAAGAGTTTGTCTTTATCCTCGGGCGAAATGCCGTGGCCTGTGTCGGCAACTTCGATTTCGATGGCGTCGCCCTGCCCCGCGGCGCGCGTGGCGACGGTGATGGAGCGAAGCGTCGCGCCTTCCAGAGCCTCGGCGGCATTGTCGATCAGATTTACAACAACGCGGCGCAGCAGTTCCGCATCCGCTTTTACAATTGGCAGATTCGGCGTGAGTTCACGGTGCAACGTAATCCCTTCGAGGCGCTCGTGGAATACATCGAGAGCCTCCGAAACGATCGAATTCATGTCCGCGGGAGCAAGGCGCGCGGCGGGAAAGCGGGCAAACTGCGAGAATTCGTTCACCAGTGATTCGAGTGTTTCAACCTCGCGCTCGATCAAGTGCGCGCATTCGGAAACAAGCTGCGGCCATTCAGAGCGGTCTTCGCGGCGACGCGAAGGCGAAGAGCGCGCGAGGTGCCGAAGCAGGCGCTGGGCAGAAAGCTGAATCGGCGTGAGCGGATTCTTGATTTCGTGCGCGATGCGCTGCGCGACTTCCTGCCAGGCGGCGGCCTTTTGCGCGCGAAGAAGCTCGGTGACGTCGTCAATGACAACTACGAATCCCGGATTATTGCGGCCTGATCCGAGTGAACTGACAGTGACAGCGGCGTGATGAAGGCGGCCAGCGCTAGAGATTTCGAGTTCCTGCGTGGCAACGCCCATGCGCAAAGACTGCCGCATCAATTGGAGCACGCGACTTCCGGCATCTTCTCCGAGAAGTTCCGCCAGAGAAGTGGCCGAAGCGGCGCGCTCGCCGAACATTGTAGCTGCGGCTGAATTGAGGCGATTGACTTTACCGTCTGCGTCAAGAGACAGAACGCCGGTGGGAATATTTTCGAGGATCGTTTCCATCAGCTTGCGGCGGCGTTCGATTTCTTCGAGGGCCTGCTGGAGGCTATTCGTGAAATCGTCAATTTGCTTGCGGGACTGGCCAAGCTGCGCGGCCATCTGGTTGAAGGAATCGACCAGCGCTCCTAATTCGTCATGCGCGCGCGTGGTGATGCGATAGTCAAGATTGCCACGGGCGACTTGCTGAGTGGCCTTTGCGAGAGCCTGAATCGGGACAGTGATTCGTTTCGACAGAAATAAGGCAACCCAAGTGGTGGCGTAAAGGAGCAGCAAAGTAATCAGCAGGAGGCCCAGAAGAATTTCGTTCTTGAAGAAGCGCAGGTGCTGATACTGCGACGAATATGTTTGCGTCTCGGTCTGAATGCGGCTGAGTCGCGTTACGAAATCGTCGGGGATGCCGCGACCGACCATAAGCCATCCGCCTTGGTACGGCACACGGCCCGCGAGGTAGAGTTTATGGCCAATCTCCCACACGTCGGTGCCGGTGGGCAGGTTCTGCACTTGGCGGAATGCCGTGCCGGGCGCAAAGGCGGGCGCGCATGCCGTCTCGGTGCCGTTTTTGTTGGTGGTCCACACAATATCGAACTCGGAATCGGAACGAGTGGCGTAATGTCGCAGATCGCGTTTACGGCCCGGGCCGGAAAGCCACGCGACAACGTCTTGTGCGAGAGAGTCGAGGCGTTCGTGTTCCTTCTTGCTCACTTCGCCGATCAGCGCCCGGCTTTGCTCATTGGCGATTTCCAGTGGCTTGGGAAACCAAATGTCCATGGTGCGATTGACGAGCGCGTAGCTGAAAAAGAACAGGAAGACGACGGGCAAAAGTGAGACGCCCATCGCGCCGAGCACCATTTTGGTTTTGAAGCGGGAGCCAAGAATGCCGGCGCGGTGCTCGCCCCAAAGCCGCAGAACGCTGCGCGTCAGAATCAGGCCAAAGACAAGGAAGGCGATGACGATGAACGTCGAAAGCGCAAAGAGAATCACAAAATCGTTGCTGCTGTGTGGCTGGACTGGAGCATTGAGCGAGCCCAGGGTGAAAATCGCCGCGGCAAGTATGGCGACGCACAGACCGCCGAAAGCGAGCCAGAGATGACGAGTCCAATTTCGTTCACTCATCGTGGCGCCTCGAGGAACGGCCCCAGAGGACATTCCGAGCAACGGGCGTTGCGCGGGCGGCACCAGTTCTTGCCAACGTTGACGAGCAGCGCATGGAACTCATTGTAGCGCGATACGTCCCGCGGAAGATGAGACTCGACGAGTGTGCGCATTTCCTCATAGGTAGCTTTGTCGCCCACCCAACCGTGACGGGAGAGGATGCGCTTCGTATAGGCGTCGACGACGAAGATTTCCTTGGTTCCGGCGTAGAGGAGAATTGAATCCGCAGTCTCCGGCCCGATACCATGAACCCCCAGGAGCTTTTCGCGAAGCTCCGCCGTGGGCGTATGAAACATGCGCTTCAGCGAACCTGAGTATTCGTCACGCAAAAAACGGACGAAAGCCTTCAGCTTCTTTGCTTTTTGCCGAAAGTAGCCCGAAGAACGAATCAATGATGCGAGATGCGTCGTAGAAACGCGCTCCATCGCCCGCGGTGACAATAGATGTTCACGGCGCAGATTCGCAATGGCGCGCTCGACATTCGTCCAATTGGTGTTTTGGGTGAGAATCGCTCCAACAATCACCTCGAATGGCGTTTTCGCCGGCCACCACGATTGTGGCCCCAGACTTCCGTAAAGAGTGTGGTAGTATGACGCCAGTGGGGTAGTAGGAACAGGCACAGTCCCCGCGCGTTTCGGGGTTTCCCTCCGTTGAAAATCTGCGGCGAATATCGTTTCTTGGGACATCCGCAGCCAAGATAACCAGCAAAAAATGGCAAGTCAAGGAAGCGGCTGAGAAGGTTTGCGCACCCTGTACGTGCGTACAGTGGCTGTTACAGAACGACCCGAAAGGGGACATCTGATTCCTACCTGGCTGCGTGCTAACCTTTGGACTCCGAGTAGTCCGCGAATGGGAGTGCTGTGAATGTCGTCCCGTCTTGGTGAAATTCTGGTTCGAGACAGTCTGATCTCGTCTGATCAGCTTAAGCAGGCGCTCGACTATCAGAAGAAGGAAGGCGGACGGCTGGGCACTTGCCTGGTGAAATTGGGGCTGGTCAGCGACGAAGACATTACCGCCGTTCTTTCACGCCAATACGGCGTGCCCTCCATAAACCTGAAATTTTATGAAGTGGATCCCTCGGTCATCAAATTGATTCCGCAAGAAACAGCCGTGCGATACCAGATTGTGCCGCTGTCACGCGTGGGCTCGACGCTGACGATCGCGATGACGGATCCGACGAACGTCTTCGCCATGGACGATATCAAGTTCATGACTGGATTCAACGTGGAGCCGGTGGTGGCATCGGAATCGGCGATTTCCGAGGCGATTGGGAAGTTTTACGGAGCGGCAGAGAGCGTCGAAGAACTCGACAAGGTGATGAAAGACCTTGCGGGCGAAGACGCGGCTCTCGAGCTGTCGCAAGAAGAGGCCGATATGGATCTGGCCTCGCTCGAGAAAGCGGCTGAAGAAGCGCCGATTATCAAGCTGGTGAACCTGATTTTGACGGACGCCGTGAAGCGCGGCGCGAGTGATATTCACGTGGAGCCGTACGAGAAGGAATATCGCGTGCGCTTCCGGATTGACGGCATTTTGCAGAACGTGATGTCGCCGCCGATGAAATTGAAAGACGCCATCACGAGCCGCATCAAAATCATGTCCAAGTTGGACATCAGCGAAAAGCGGCTGCCGCAAGACGGCCGCATCATGATCAAGTACCTCAAAGACGGGAAAAAGAAGGAACTGGACTTCCGCGTCTCGACCGTGCCGACACTCTTCGGCGAAAAGATCGTCATGCGTTTGTTGGACAAAGAAAACCTGCGACTGGACATGACGAAATTGGGATTCGAGCAGGAATCGCTCGATAAATTTTCAAAAGCCATCTTGCGGCCGTACGGCATGGTGCTCGTCACGGGACCGACTGGGTCGGGGAAAACCAACACTTTGTATTCCTCGGTAGCGAAATTGAACACGCTGGAAACCAACATCATGACCGCCGAGGACCCGGTCGAGTTCCAGTTGGCGGGCATCAACCAAGTCCAAATGAAGGAACAGATCGGGTTGAATTTCGCGTCCGCCTTGCGGGCTTTCCTGCGGCAGGACCCTAACATCATTCTGGTCGGCGAAATCCGCGACTTCGAGACGGCTGAAATCGCCGTGAAAGCCGCACTCACAGGTCACTTGGTGCTGTCGACTCTGCACACGAACGATGCGCCCTCGACGATCAGCCGATTAATGAACATGGGCATCGAGCCGTTCCTGGTGGCGACTTCAGTGAACTTGATTTGTGCGCAGCGTCTGGTGAGGCGAGTCTGTTCGCAATGTAAAGAACCGATGAACATCACGCCGCAGGCACTCGTCGACGCGGGCTACACAACAGAAGAGTCGAAGACGACCACGGTGTATCACGGGCGCGGCTGCGGAACCTGCAACAACACGGGCTACAAAGGGCGCGTCGGGTTATACGAAGTGATGGAAATCAACGACGAATTGAAGGAATTAATTCTGGTGGGCGCTTCCGCATTGGAACTGCGGAAGAAGGCTTTGGACAACGGAATGATTACGTTGCGCCGCAGCGGCTTGATCAAGATTGCGTCGGGGCAGACAACGATGGAAGAAGTCATACGCGAAACCGTGCTTTAGAAGAAGGGGTGGAAGATGTCGAGTATTTCGTTAAGCGAACTGCTGAAGAAGATGATCGAAATGGGCGGGAGCGACCTGCACTTGTCAACGAACAGCGCGCCCCGCATCCGCGTGAACGGGAATCTGCGGCCGCTGGACATGCCGCCGCTGTCTGCGGCGGACACCAAGGCTCTTGCCTATAGCGTACTCACAGACGCGCAGAAGCACCGTCTCGAAGAAAATCTTGAGCTGGACTTCTCGTTTGGATTGAAAAGCCTTGCGCGCTTCCGCGGAAATATTTTTCATCAACGGGGAGCTGTCGCGGCAGTCTTCAGGACAATCCCATGGGAGATCAAGACATTCGACGGGCTGGGCTTGCCCGCTGTTGTAAAGACGCTGTGCGACAAGCCGCGCGGGCTGGTTCTGGTTACGGGACCAACAGGTTCGGGCAAATCCACGACGCTGGCGGCCATGCTGGACAAGATCAACAACGAACGTGAAGAGCACATGATTACGATTGAGGACCCGATCGAGTTCCTTCACAACCACAAGAAATGCCTGGTCAACCAGCGCGAGGTGCACTCGGATACGCATTCTTTCGCAAATTCGCTGCGAGCTGCGTTGCGCGAAGACCCAGACGTGGTGCTGATCGGCGAAATGCGCGACCTGGAGACGATCGAATCCGCGTTGCGAATCGCAGAAACGGGGCATTTGACCTTCGCAACGCTGCACACGAACTCGGCGCTCTCGACTATCAACCGTATCGTGGACGTGTTCCCGGCGCACCAGCAGCCGCAGGTGCGGGCGCAACTGTCGATGGTGCTGGAAGGAATTCTTTGCCAATCGCTGTTGCCGCGCATTGACGGGCGCGGACGCGCGATGATCATGGAAATCCTGATTCCGACTTCCGCGATCCGCAACCTGATCCGCGAAGACAAAATCCACCAGATCTATTCGGCCATGCAAACGGGCACGGGACAGACAGGAATGCAGACGTTCAACCAATCACTCGCAAACGCGTACTTCCAGAAGTCTATCAGCATGGAAACAGCGCTTTTGCGCTCATCGAACCCAGACGAATTGCAGGATTTGATCAATCGTGGAGTGACATCGCCAGTAGCAACGGGTAAATCCCCCGCGCGCCGTTAATGGCCGCGAAGGGAAAAGGGAAATAGGAGGTAAGGAACATGCCGGTCTTTACATACACAGGAGTGAATCGGGGCGGAACGACGGTCACGGGAGAACGTACCGCAACGAACAAAGCCGAAGTGCAGACACAACTGCGGCGAGAGCAAATCAACGTCAGCAAGGTGTCGGAGAAGGGCAAGGAATTCGCCTTCCCGACCTTCGGCGGCGGCGTGAAGGCCAAGGAACTCGCTATTTTCACGCGACAGTTCTCGGTGATGATCGACGCCGGGTTGCCGCTGGTGCAGTGCCTGGAGATTCTTGCGAATCAGCAAGAGAACAAGACTTTCCAGAAGATACTGACTGGCGTTCGCGCATCGGTGGAAGGCGGCGCCACGCTGTCGTCTTCGATGAAGCAGTATGAGAAAGTCTTCGACCCTCTCTACCACAACATGGTGGAAGCGGGCGAAACGGGCGGTATTTTAGACACGATTTTGCAGCGGCTTTCGACGTACATCGAGCAAAACGTCAAGCTCACGCGAGCGGTCAAGTCGGCGTTGATCTATCCTATTTCGGTGCTTGGCATCGCGGCGGGCGTGATTATTTTGCTGTTGTGGAAAGTGGTTCCGATATTTGTGACGCTCTTTGCGGGACTTGGAGCGGACCTGCCGCTTCCGACGCGTGTCGTGATCGGCCTGAGTCGCTTCATCGGAAGTTGGTTCGGGTTCCTGATCCTGGCTGCCTTTGTTGGAGCCGTGGTTGCACTGAAGGTATGGTACGGTACGGCCCAGGGAAGGTACGCGATTGATGGCACCTTACTGAAGCTTCCGATTCTCGGGATGATCCTCCGGAAAATTGCGGTCGCACGTTTCACGCGCACGCTCGGCACGCTGATCTCGAGCGGTGTTCCCATTTTGGAGGGTTTGGACATCACCGCGAGGACTTCTGGCAACGCCATTGTTGAGCGCGCCATCCAAAAAACACGTAAGGCTGTCGAGGCGGGCCGCTCGTTGGTTGACCCACTCAAAGAAACAGATGTCTTCCCGGGCATGGTGACGCAGATGATCGCGGTGGGAGAACAAACCGGCGCGATGGACACCATGTTGCAGAAGATTGCCGACTTCTACGAAGCGGAAGTCGACGCTGCTGTGAAGGATTTGCTGACATTGCTCGAGCCGGTCATGATCGTGTTTTTGGGAGTCGTGGTCGGCGGAGTCGTCATATCGATGTACTTGCCGCTGTTCTCGCTGATCGGCAAGCTGGCAAACGGCGGCTAAGAACTCCGCTCGCCAACAAGAACGGTCCTCGGCTATTTGGGGCAATGGCGGCTTCCTGCCAGGTGTTATAGCGGGAAGCCGCGTGTCAGTTCGTTCTTCTGAGTGCAAATGGGGGGTCCGATTCCTTGGGTATTTCTACCAGGAACGGATCACGGATGGATCTCACACAAAATACCAGTGATTGGCTTAGTTGGCTGGGACGAGTCCGGTTCCTGGTCATCACTTTCCTTTTGGCCGTAGTGCTGGCTGTCAGCCAACTCACACCGCTGCCACTGACCGCGAAATATTTCGTACCGGTAATTCTGCTGTGGTATTTGCTCGCCATTTGCTACGTCATTTTGTTCCGTTGGATCCCGCAAGCACGCTGGCACGCACCGCTACAGATCATCGGCGACCTGATTTTAGTGACGGGACTGGTGTACTCGACCGGAGGGCACGAAAGCTACTTCATCTCGCTCTATCTGCTTGTTGTATTGATGGCGAGCGTGATGTTGCCCAGGCGAGGCGTGTTTTTGGTGGCGGGCGGGGCGTTCGCATTGCTGGGAATGCTGGTCGAGCTGGTGCAATACGGAATAATGCCGCGCACCTCGCTAACGACGCCGACGCCGCGGGCGCTGGAATTCTGGGTCCTGAGCAACCTGGTCGCTTTTTTCGCGGTTGCGTACCTGGGAAGCCTGCTAGCTCACATGCTGCGCAGCAAGGGCGTAGAACTGGAAGAGAAGCGCGAGGAACTGAAGGATTTACAGGCGTTCAATGAAGACATTATTCACTCCATGCGCGGCGGACTGATCACGACAGACCTTGAGGGGCGCATTTTGCTGGTGAACCGCGCGGGAGGAGAGATTACGGGCATTTCTCCCGCCGCATTTCAGGGCAAGCAGATTCGCGAGGTGCTCCCCGGTTTCTGGCTGACGGATGCAGATACGGGAACGGGATTCCTCGCATCGAGGAAGGAAACAGAGTTCCGCACGCCGGACGGCGACCGCAAATTCCTGGGAGTATCGGTATCGCCACTACGCTCCGGCCAGAATCAAATCAGTGGATATGTTTTCAGTTTTCAGGATTTGACCGAATTAAAACGGCTGGAACACGAAGTCGCAACCAAGGAGCGAATGGCCGCTGTAGGGCGGCTTTCCGCGGGAATCGCACATGAAATTCGTCAGCCGCTGACTGCGATGACGGGTGCGCTGAAAGAGCTCGCCCGACTGGCGCCGCTTGACGAAGACGATAAGCGGCTGGTGCAGATTGTCAGCCGCGAATCGGAGCGGCTCAATCAGATTATCACCGACTTCCTCGACTATTCGCGGGACAAACAATACTCTTTCTCCGACACCGATATTGCCGTACTGATTGACGAAACATTGATGCTGATCGAAAAGGAACAAGGAACGGCGGGGAAGTTTCGGATCGAGAGACAATTCGCGGCGCACAATGCGCAAGCGCGTACAGACCGCGACCGCATCAAGCAAGTGTTTTGGAACCTGTGCAATAACGCTCTGAGAGCCATGCCTCAGGGAGGTACGTTAACTGTGAGTTTGGATGCGGATGTCGATTGGGTGCGTATTGGGATTCGTGACACCGGCATTGGAATGGACGCCCGCCAGGCGAGCAAACTCTTTGAGCCATTTCAATCGGGATTTCCGCAGGGAACCGGGCTGGGGCTGGCTATCGTCTATCAGATTGTGCAGGCCCACGAAGGGCACATCCGCGTGGAATCGGAACCTGCGCAGGGCTCGGCCTTTGTGGTTGAGCTACCGCGGCGCGGCGCCACTCGCTTCGCCGGAGACAAACAGCACGAGAATGGCGAAGCGCGCATGGTTTCAACGGGACGGAGTAAGTAAATGGCGCAACTGCTGATCGTGGATGACGAACGCTCCATCTGCGAGCTGCTCGAAATCACCTTTCGTAAAGAGGGCCACCGCGTTGACATCGCCGCGAGCGGCGAGGCGGCGAAGCGCCGTCTGGAATCGCAAATCTACGACATCGTCATTTCCGACATTCGCATGCCGGACATGACCGGCGTCGAGCTGCTCCAATACGCCAAAGAAGTCTCGCCCGGTTCTGTGTTTATTCTAATTACGGGCGTGCCAACACTGGGCACGGCGATCGATGCGGTTAATTTCGGCGCCGACCGCTACGTCATCAAGGGAGACAAGCTCCTCGATGAACTGAAACCCGCCGTCAAACAAGTGGCCGAGAACCTGAAATTGAAGAAAGAAGCGGGAATTCTTCGCCGCGAGATCCGGCGCCTGACGGGCCTTGATCACATTATCGGAACGAGCCCGAAAATGCGTGCGATTTTCGACTTGATCCAGACGATTGCGCCGCAATCGAGCCGTGTGCTGATCACGGGCGAAAGCGGCACCGGAAAAGAGCTGGTCGCGCGGGCAATTCACGAAAACAGCGCGCGCAAAGATGCGCCGTTTATCACAATCAACTGCGGGGCGTTTCCCGAGACGCTGCTTGAATCCGAGCTCTTCGGTTACATGAAGGGCGCGTTCACAGGAGCGAACGACAATCGTGCCGGCCTGTTCCAAGCCGCCGACGGCGGCACGCTCTTCATGGACGAAATTGGCAACATGAGCCCGACGATGCAGGTGAAACTGTATCGCGTGCTTCAGGAAGGGAAGGTGAGACCCATTGGAAGCACGGAAGAACGCGATGTGGATGTACGCGTGATCACCGCGACGAATCGCGATCTGGAAAAGGAAATTGCCGAAGGACGTTTTCGCGAAGATTTGTTCTACCGCCTCAGCGTCATTCCGGTGCATGTTCCGGCGCTCCGGGACCGGCGCGAAGACATTCCGCTGCTCACGCGCCATTTTCTCGAACGCTTCCGAGGCGCGACAGGCAAGCGTATCGAAGGCATTGAGCCCAAAGCCATGGAGCGACTTGAAGCCTACGAATGGCCGGGTAATGTCCGCGAACTCGAAAATACAATCGAACGCGCGGTGGCTCTCGAAACAGGGAAGAAAATCTCGCCGGAAGGCCTTCCCGAGCGAATCACGATGTATTACCAGAACCACTTCGCAGAGCGCCAGTTGCCGTCTCGTTCGCTGCGGCTAATTCCTGATGAGGGTATTGACCTCGAAAAGCACGTCGCAGAACTCGAGCGAGCATACCTGCTAGGCGCGCTGGAGTGCGCCGGCGGCGTTCGCACCAAGGCTGCGCTACTCCTCAAGATGACTTATCGATCGTTCCGCCACTACGCCAAAAAGTACGGCATTTAGCGCTCCGTTCTGAACCATCATGACTTTTTTCGTCGGCAAATTGTTTCGTCATGAACCGCAACTTCCTGTCCTCTTTCCCACTAGAGTTGCACTCGATTCGCACATCAGGGTGAGGCACATAGTCTTGGAGATGTTTTCGCAATCCCGCCGGACATGTTCCAATGCGCAACGCGCGCGTTTGAGGGCTCGTTTCCGCGACACATAACGTTAGTTTGCGCCTGCAATTCCAGTCGTTTCACTGCTCCGCTCTGAAACTGCCTCTCAACTCCAGCTCCCAATAGACGTTGCGCCAGTATTTCCCTGTCGATTTTTGGGCCAAGCGCGTGCCTTTAGTCACTGTGGCAACGCCACCAGAAGTCGAAGAGATTCTGGAAGGCTCAACAAATTTCAAGGAGAGCAAATGAGAATCAGGAGCAAACAGAAGGGCTTTTCATTAATCGAGCTTTTGATCGTCGTAGCGATCATTTTGATTATCGCGGCGATTGCAATTCCGAACCTGCTGCGCGCAAAGATGGCGGCCAACGAAGCTTCCGCCGTCGGCTCGCTCCGCACAATCACCACCGCCGAAGTGTCGTACAGCACGACGTACGGCACCGGCTATGCACCGATTGCTAATTTGGGAGGCGCCGCTCCTTGTACAGCGGTTGCCGCCACCGCTTGCCTGATCGATCAGGTTCTGGCAGCGGGCACCAAGTCGGGCTACACGATTGCGACCCCGGTACCAGGAGCAGTGGGCACGATTGCCGCTCCTAACGTATCGTTCGTCGCCACGGCAGTCCCCGTGGCAGTGGGCCAGTCTGGGCAGCGTTCATTCTGCACCGACGAGTCCGGCGTCATCCGTTTCAACCCTGCAGGTGCGGCAATCGCAACTCAGGCCGCTTGCCAGTTACTTACGGCACTCCAATAAACGGCCTAGACCAACGGGGAGGATCTAATCCTCCCCGTTCTTTCTTAGATTCCAAGGAGAGCAAATGAGAATCAGGAGCAAACAGAAGGGCTTTTCATTAATCGAGCTTTTAATCGTCGTAGCGATCATTTTGATTATCGCGGCGATTGCAATTCCGAATCTGCTGCGCGCAAAGATGGCGGCCAACGAAGCTTCTGCCGTCGGCTCGCTCCGCACAATCACCACCGCCGAAGTATCGTACAGCACGACGTACGGCACTGGTTACTCGCCGATTGCTAATTTGGGGGGCGCCGCTCCTTGTACAGCGGTTGCCGCCACCGCTTGCCTGATCGATCAGGTTCTGGCAGCGGGCACCAAGTCGGGCTACACGATTGCAACTCCGGTGCCAGGAGCAGTGGGCACGATTGCCGCTCCTAACGTATCGTTCGTCGCCACGGCGACTCCGGTGGCAGTGGGCCAGTCTGGGCAGCGTTCGTTCTGCACCGACGAGTCCGGCGTCATCCGCTTCGATCCTGCAGGTGGTGCAATCGCAACTCAGGCCGCTTGCCAGTTACTTACGGCGCTCCAGTAAGATTGTCCTAACCAAACGGGGAGGAAGCAATTCCTCCCTTTTTTGGTGCTTTTTAAAAGTAGCACACGAGCGGCATACAGAGAGAAGGGGAAGACAATGTTCCGCGAAGATCATCAAACAACCAAGCTGAATAGAACTGGGCGGTGGTCAGGGTTCTCGCTGATTGAGCTCCTGATCGTAGTCGCGGTCATCTTGATTATCGCAGGAATCGCCATTCCGAACTTCCTTCGGTCGAAAATGGCCGCGAACGAAGCCGCGGCGATCGCCAACACGCGCACAATTACAACATCGAATGTCGTCTATTCAACTACCTACGGAATTGGGTATGCGGCAGGCCTCGCCAATATGGCGACACCTCCGCCGCCGGGGCTGGTGACGTCCTCCGCCGCCGGTCTGCTCGATAACATTCTCGCCGCCGGGACCAAGTCTGGTTACGTATATACCTATGTCGCGGGGCCACTGGGTGCCGGTGGAACAATTGACGCCTATACCCTCCAGGCAGACCCGCTTACTCCGAACATAACAGGGACGCGCCATTTTTTCGTCGACGCCACCGGAGTGATCCGCTTCAATTCCGCAGGTGCCGCTGGACCCGCTGATAGCCCGGTGCAATAGAGCGATCGAGTTCCGGTAAGTCTTCCTTGCAGCAGCCCTCGAGTTCATAATCCTGCTTGCATCTGGCATCGGATTTCAGTGGACATTATATGTCGACACTATACCTACTTTTTCGTTACACCGGTCGTATTATGGCTGACAACAATGACAGTTAGTGTCACTATTCCGCTAAGCTCCACTGACGCAAGAGTTGCGAAGCTTCAAACCTCCGTTGCGAAATAGTACGTACGCATATGATTATAAATAGCTTAGTTGCATTTCTCTGTTCAGATGGCTTATTTGTTTCGTACTGGAACTAGCCGTGCACTGTTCCATAGTGAAACGCAGAGGGCCTAAAAGGCACCTAGCCCAAGAAATCTACGGCAGTCCCAATTCAACCAGGCGTCAAGGAGAGCAAAATGAATAGGAAACAGAAGGGTTTCTCGTTAATTGAGCTTTTGATCGTGGTGGCGATCATTCTGATCATTGCCGCGATCGCAATTCCGAACCTGTTGCGTGCGCGCATGGCAGCGAACGAAACGTCGGCAGTCGGCTCGCTCCGCACGATCAATACGGCCGCTGTGAGCTACTATTCAACGTATCAGATCGGCTTCCCAACCACGTTGCCGCAGCTCGGTGGAGTTGCTGGCGCCGCGGCCACTTGCAACGCAGCGCAATTGATCGACCCAGTTCTGTCGGCTGGCGCGATTGTGCAAAAGAGTGGCTACTTCGTTACGCTGAATCCAGGAGCCCAGGCTTATACCGGTCCGCTTCCTGCCGGTTGCGTCGCGGGCATGACAGACGGCTACCAGGTTACAGCGTGGCCGATTAACATCGGTACCACAGGTCAGAACAGCTTCTGCACGGACGGTTCCGGTGTGATTCGCAAGAATGTCACTGGAGCGACGCCAGCGGCGGCAGTGCTCTGCCCTGCAGCGATGATTCCGTTGCAGTAACGCATAACTCTGAAAATGGGGGAAGCTTCGGCTTCCCCCTTTTTTTGTTCGCCGAAGAGCAAATGGGGAAATAACGCATCAGCGGATGTTGGAAGGCCATGGCCCTGTACTTTACGGGCCGAAATCCAATGGTCGAGAAGCGGCGCTCTGGAGTGCCGTTTTTTGTCGTTTTTAGCATTGAGCCAGTTCCGGGTCGAGTCAGGTTGGCCATCTCGAAGAGTCGACATCTGAGCCTAAGATCATTATTATCATTATGATGTATATGTAGGGCGAACCGGGATGCCGTTTCGTTGTGGTACTGGAACCGTACTTGCACTGTTTCATTACGGCACGCCGCCAAGGAATCCTAGAGGTTCTGGCAGGCTTAGACATCACTCAAGGAGAACACATGAACAGGAAACAGAAGGGCTTTTCGTTGATTGAGCTTTTGATCGTGGTGGCGATCATTCTGATCATTGCCGCGATCGCAATTCCGAACCTGCTGCGCGCGCGTATGGCAGCGAACGAAACGTCGGCAGTCGGCTCGCTGCGCACGATCAATACGGCCGCTGTGAGCTACTATTCAACGTATCAGATCGGCTTCCCGACCACGCTAACCCAGCTTGGTGGAGTCGCCGGCGCCGCGGCTACTTGCAACGGTGCGCAATTGATCGACCCAGTTCTGTCGGCTGGCGCGATCGTGCAAAAGAGCGGCTACTTCGTTACGCTGAATCCAGGAGCCCAGGCTTATACCGGTCCGCTTCCCGCCGGTTGCGTCGCGGGCGACACGGATGGCTACCAGGTTACAGCGTGGCCGATTAACATCGGTACCACAGGTCAGAACAGCTTCTGCACGGATGCTTCCGGTGTAATCCGCAAGGATGCCACTGGAGCGACGCCAGCGGCGGCAGTGCTCTGCCCTGCAGCGATGATTCCGTTGCAGTAACGATTCGGCTGTGAAAAAGGGGAGGCGCACGCTTCCCCTTTTTTTTTTCGAATGGCGACAGACAAAAAAGGAAGAGAGTGGATGGCTCCTAAAATGGTGATATCAACTCAAACTCGGACAGAAGGGCAGCGTCGATCTCCAAGCGGCGGATTCTCGCTGATTGAGCTGCTGGTGGTTGTG
>DATNDO010000065.1:0-3141 GCA_035606955.1 Candidatus Angelobacter sp. | reverse complement strand
CCACGATCCGCGCGACTACACGCTGGTCGCATTCGGCGGCGCGGGCGGCTTGCACGCATGCGGGCTTGCCGCGGCGCTCGAAATGCCCCGCGTGCTCATACCGAAATTCCCGGGCGGACTTTCCGCGCTGGGGATTTTGCGTGCGGACGTAGTTAAGGATTTCTCAATGACAATTCTGCTGGCTGTGCAATCCGGGCGGGAGGCAAATATCGCGCTGCGCCGCGAGTTCACTGAAATCGAGAAACAAGCGGAGGCGGCGATGCGCCAGGAAGGTTTTGAGAGTCGCGCGATGAAGATCGAACGCATCCTCGATATGCGTTATGTCGGTCAAGCGTATGAGTTGAGCGTTCCGGCGACTGCGGATTTTGTGCGGAGCTTCCATCGCGCGCACGAGAAGCGCTACGGATATGCCGACGCGAAGCGCCCGGTCGAAATTGTGAACGTGCGCGCGCGAGCAATCGGGTTGACTCCCAAGCCTGCATTGCCAAAGCTTTCACCGGGAGGACCTGATGCTTCGGCAGCCGTGATGCAAGAACGCGACGTGTTTTTCAGCGGCCGTGCGACGAAAACAAAAATCTATGACAGGGCAAGATTGCGCGCGGGGAACTGCTTCCGTGGTCCCGCGATTGTAGCGGAGTACAGTGCGACCACCGTCGTGCTGCCCGGCTGGAACGTTCGCGTCGATGCCTATGGCAATCTGCTGATGGAGCGCGGCCGATGAAAGTCGATCCCGTGCGCCTGGAAATCTTCAAGAATCTGTTTCACTCCGTCGCGGAGGAAATGGGCAGCGTGCTGCGTCGGTCCGCTTTCTCGCCCAATATCAAAGAGCGCCGAGACTATTCGTGCGCTGTGTTCGATCGTGCGGGCGACGTACTCGCGATGGGCGATCACATGCCTGTGCATCTCGGGTCGATGCCTGCGTCCGTGGATGCGGCGATTCGCGCCATCGATTTGAAGCCGGGCGATGTAGCGCTGTTGAACGATCCATACGCGGGCGGAACGCATCTGCCGGATTTTACGATGGTGATGCCCGCGTACCTGCCGCGCGAAAAGACGCCGATGTTCTACATAGCGAATCGCGCGCACCACGCGGACGTTGGCGGCGCGCAAGCCGGCTCGATGGGACTGTCGCGCGAAATCTTTCAGGAGGGCATTCGCATCCCTCCGGTAAAGATCTTCGAAAACGGCCGCATCGTTCAAGACGTGTTGGGTCTGCTGCTGGCAAATGTGCGGACCCCTGAAGAGCGCGAGGGTGATTTGACGGCGCAACTCGCGGCATGTCGCGTCGGCGAAAGGCGGCTCATCGAGATTACGCGGAAGTATGGGAAGCAAGAAACCGGCGCCTATGGACGTCACCTTCTAGAATATTCCGCGAAAATGATGCGCGCGACGCTGCGCCAAATCCCAAATGGCACCTATCGCGGCGAGGATTTTCTCGACAATGACGGCGTCACCGGCGATCCCATAGCAATTCGCGTCACGATTCGGATTCGTGGCGAACGCGCGGAAGTGGATTTCACCGGGTCGTCGCCGGAAGGCGCTGGAAGCGTCAATGCCGTGAAAGCCATTGCGGACTCGGCCGTGTTCTACGTTTTTCGGTGTTTGGTGGATGACCAGGTTCCTGCGACGTCAGGTTTGCTGCGTCCGATAAAGATCATCGCGCCCGAGGGTACCATCGTAAATGCCCGGCCTCCCGCAGCCGTCGCCGGAGGCAACGTGGAAGCATCGCAGCGCATTGTCGATACGCTGTTGCGCGCCATGGCGCGCGCGCTGCCCAAGAGAATCCCGGCGGCCAGCCAGGGCACTATGAACAATCTGACTTTTGGAGGTCGCGACACGCGGCCCGGCCGCGGCAATGCGCCATTTGCCTATTACGAGACAATCGCCGGAGGCATGGGCGCTCGCCCGGGGCTCGACGGCGAGAGCGGCATCCACACGCACATGACCAATTCGCTGAATACGCCGGTGGAAGTGTTCGAACATGCCTATCCCGTGCGCGTGAAGCATTACGGCATACGGTACGGCTCCGGTGGGGCAGGGAAGTTTCGCGGCGGCAATGGAATCATCCGCGAAATCGAATTGCTGGCGCCGATGCAGGTGGGAATGCTGTCGGATCGCCGTAAATTTGGCCCATACGGCCTTGCGGGCGGCAAGCCGGGCGCTACGGGGAAAAACGAAGTGGTGATCGCAGGCCGACGGCAAAAAGTGGCGGCAAAGGGTAGTTTTTATGCTCCTGCGGGAGCCGTGGTAAGAATCGAAAGTCCCGGCGGCGGCGGCTGGGGAAAGCCGCCGAAACGCCGGAGGTAATGTTCACCCCTGCTCCCGAAAGCAGGAGTTTCACCGCCAACTTACTCAATCTTCAAGGAAATGCAGCTAGTTCTCGAGCTTTTCGAGCGCTTCCGGCATCTGCAAACGGGCCTTGGCCAGCGCACGAACCAGGTTCGTTTCCATGGTCTGTTCGGTAGTGTTCCGGACGGTAGCGAGCTCGGTCACCAGCAAGTGCTTGGCGCGTTCGAGCATCTTCTTCTCGCGGAAGGAAAGCGGCTTGGTCCGGCTGAGTGAAACCAGCCCCTTCAGGACCGCGGCAACTTCCATCAGCGAGCCAGTGCGCATACGCTCGGAGTTCTCTTTGAAGCGGTGCTTCCAGTCGTGATGAGAGGCGGAACGGCCCTTTTCGAGATAGGTGATGACGTCACCTGCCTCGTTCGAGCGGATTACAGGGCGCAGACCGACGCTCATGATGTTGGTTTGTGGAACCATGACTTTGAGCCCGCTGGAAACGATTTTCAACATGTAGTAACGTTCGGAGCGGCCATTCAGGTAACCGAAGCTGATTTGTTCGATAACTCCTACACCGTGGTTTGGATAAACAACCTTCTCGCCCAGTTTGAAATCCATACAGGATGTACCCTCCCCAGAAGCTACACTAAAAGCTTAGGCCTGCGTAGGGTGAAGGTCAAGAGAATCTAAGGGAAAACCCTTATATTTTTGTCGCCTTTGGGCGCTTATTTAGTCCAAAAGTCAAGCCAGAAATCTTGTAAAATGGCCGTTTATGCTGCTTCTGGCCGTCGACACCTCTTCTCGATTGGGAAGTTTGGCCGTTCTGCGAGACGGCAAATTGGCGGGAGTGATCTCGACTTT
>DATNDO010000053.1:0-4927 GCA_035606955.1 Candidatus Angelobacter sp. | reverse complement strand
AATCAACAGGGCTTCGAAAATCCGATGACCATCTGGAATGAACTTGGCGCATGGATGACGGAGCACGTCACCGTGGTGCGCATAAACGCCAATCTCCAAAAAACTCTTAAGAAGCTCGACGAGCTCGATGACCGTTTCAGCCGCGTGAATCTTGCTGACCGCACGCAGTGGTCGAATCAGACGCTGCAATTCACGCGCGAACTCGGCAACATGCTGATTCTCGCGAGAGTGATCACGCTCGGCGCTCTCGCTCGCAACGAAACCCGCGGCGCGCATTTCAAACCGGAATTTCCCGAGCGTGACGACAAGAATTGGCTCAAGACCACCAAGGCCAGCTTCAATGGCGGAAACATCAAACTAGAATACGAGCCGGTCGATATTTCGCTTCTCCCGCCGCGCTCGCGCAAGTATTAGCGGGGAATCGATGAATGGTTCGCGTCAGAAAGCGGCTTAAGCCGTGCCGAGGAGGCCGATACTTGTGAGGGGCTTTAGCCCTCGCGTAACTGCGCTGTTAGAATAGAGGCTTCAACCACCGAAGCTCATGTAAGTCGCTCGTTGAAGCACGGAATCGAGACATCATGGCCGACAACAAATTCATCCTTCGCATCAAACGCCAGGCCGCTCCGCAGGAACGCGTCGTCTGGGAAGAATTCGAAATTCGCTACCGCCCGCACTTGAACATCATCACCTGCCTGCGCGACATCGCCGAAAAACCCGTCACGCGCGCCGGCGACGCCACCACACCCATTTCCTACGACGCGAATTGCCTCGAAGAGGTCTGCGGCGCGTGCGCCATGCTCATCAACGGCTATCCGCGCCAGGCCTGCTCCGCGCTCGTCGACAACCTTGAGAAGCCGATTCGCCTCGAACCGCTCACGAAATTTCCGCTCATTCGCGATTTGCAAGTCGACCGCTCCATCATGTTCGAAAATTTGAAGCGCATGAAGTGCTGGGTGCCCATCGACGGCACGTACGCCATCGGCGCCGGCCCGCGCATGTCGCCCGAGCAGCAGCAAATCGGCTACCCCATGGCGCGCTGCATCACCTGCGGAAATTGCCTGGAAATTTGCCCGAAGGTAAACGATCACACGCAATTCGTCGGCGCGGCCATCATCAATCAAGTGCGCCTCTTCAACATGCACCCCACCGGCAACATGCACGCGCGCGAACGCCTCGAAGCCATGATGGGCCCCGGCGGCATTCAAGATTGCGACAACGCGATGAATTGCGTCAAAGTGTGCCCCAAGAGCATTCCCCTCACCGAATCGAACAACGAAATCAATCGACAGGTCCTCAAGCACGCTGTCTGGGACTGGCTGAATTTTTCCGAAGGCCCCACCGAACGCGACGAAGAATGGAAACGCCTCGGCATTCAGAAATGATTCCTATCCGTTTGTCATCCCGAGCCGCCATGCGGCAAGGGATCTGCATTTTGCGTCCTGAATGTTCCAGCGGGACGAGGAATCTGCTTTGCGTCGCCCGTTTAGAATTACGACGCCCCGCGAGATATACTTTGCCCATATCCCACCGCTGCGGTAATCTTCTCGCCCGAAGGAGACCAAATCGATGCGCAATTTCCTCTTTGGTGTCTGCGGGATTCTGCTTGCGGCCATGCCATTGATCGTGAAGGCTCAGAATCCCAAAATCTCCGCGCACGCGCGCGAGCTGCATTTTCATTCCATCGTCATCGACACGCATGACGACACCACGCAGCGTCTCCTCGACCCGCATTTCGATCTCGGCGCGCGCCACAACGACGGCAACATCGACATTCCGCGCATGAAGCAAGGCGGTCTCGACGGCATTTTCTTCTCCATCTACATTCCCGGCACAATTACGGGACCCACCGCCGTCGAAAAGGCACTCGACCAAATCGCCGCCGTACGCGAGATGGCGCGCCGCCATCCGAACGACATCATGTTGGCGAAAACCGCCGCCGATGTTCGTCGCGCCTACGCCGAACACAAAATCGCCGCACTCATGGGCGTCGAGGGCGGCCACATGATTAACGACGACCTCTCCGTGCTCGACACTTTCGCTGCGCTCGGTCTCCGCTACATGACGCTCACGCACTTTATAAATACCGACTGGGCCGATTCCTCCACCGATAAACCCGCCCACAACGGTCTCACCGATTTCGGCAAGCAAGTCGTACTACGCATGAATCGCGACGGCATCATGGTCGATATTTCACACACCGCCGACAAAACTTTCTACGACGCGCTCGCAGTCAGCAAATCGCCGCTAATTGCCTCGCATTCCTCGTGCCGCGCGCTGTGCAGCGCCGTTCGCGACATGAGCGACGACATGATCAAGGCCCTCGCGGCGAAGGGTGGCGTTATCCAAATCAATTATCACGTTGCGTTCCTCAGCCAGGAATACGTCAACGCCACAAAGGCGAAACCGGAAATTTTGAAGGGGGTCGCCGACCAGGTCGCGCAGAAATGCGCCAAGGACGACGAAAACTGCCAGCTCATCACCGAAAATCAGCTCATTCATAAGCTGATGCTCGACGGCACGCTGCCCAAAGTGAACTGGACGGAAATCGTTGACCACATTGACCACGCCGTGAAAATCGGCGGTGTCGATCATGTGGGCCTTGGCTCCGATTATGATGGTTCCGACATGCCCATCGGCATGGAAGACGTCACGCACCTGCCGCAAATCACGCAGGCGCTGCTCGACCGCGGCTACTCGGACTCCGATATAAAGAAAATCCTAGGCGAAAACACGCTGCGCGTAATGGCCGAAGCCGAGCGTGTCAGCCACGAAATGCAAGCGCAAGAAAAGCCGTAGCGTTCGCATCCGGTTTTCGGTGTCATTCCGAGGAGCCACGCGACGAGGAATCTGCTTTTCGTCCAGGCACAAAATTAGAGTTGCAAAGTTTCAGGAGGAGCAATGAACATCGCGAAGTTCACAGCCACAAGACTGACCAAGCCTTTCATAATACTAAGCCTGATTTCTGCATCCGTCGCGCCATCCCTGTTTGCCCAGACTCACCGGGCGACCCCAAGGAGAAAAACCGTGTCAACGACTGGTTCGCTTCTGCATCCCGCCTCGCTTCACGCGACGGCTCCGGCAACTTACGACGTGAAATTCCACACCACCAAGGGCGACTTCACCGTGCAGGTGACGCGCGCCTGGGCGCCAAACGGCGCGGACCGCTTCTACAATCTCGTCGAGCATCATTTCTACGACGATGCCACGCTCTTCCGCGTCGTCGCTGGCTTCGTCGTGCAGTTCGGCATTCCCGCCGACCCTCGTTACGGCAAAATCTGGGCCAACGCCAATATCAAGGACGACCCCGTAAAGGAGAGCAATCTGCGCGGTTATATTACCTACGCACAGAGCTCCGCGCCGAATTCCCGCAGCACTCAAGTGTTCGTTAATTTCCGTGACAATTCGCGCCTCGACTCAATGGGCTTTGCCCCGTTCGGCAAAGTCATCGAAGGAATGAGCGTCGTCGAATCGTTCTACGGCGGGTATGCCGATCAGCCGACGGGCATGCAGGACCAAATCGCGAACCAGGGCAACGCGTTCCTCGCGAAGAATTTCCCGAAGCTCGACAAGATCCTCACCGCCCGCGTCGTCCCGGCTGCGCCCGCGCATCCTGCAACGCATACGCCGCCGCACCCCGCTTCTCACTGACGTGTCGGGTAGCGCAGAGCTTCGCGTCGTTCGCGAAGTTCTGCGATTTTTTGTGATGCCCCATCCTGAGCGCATTTCGCGAAGGGTGGGGATTTTGCCTTCGACTTTGGTTTTGTCGCGTCTTTGCTTGTGCCCCTCCCGTGACCGAGCCCTAACGACGTCGTAGCCTGAAATACTGAAACCACAAGATTGCCGCAGTAATCCAGAGTACCGCTACCTCACCAATGTTATTGGTCAGCCCGGGTGCACTCGGGAAGAAATAATGCAAGGCATAGCGCAAGGGGAACAACGTAAGAAAGATCGCAAATACCAAAGAGCCCGTGCGCCGAGACAAACGCGCGAAATAGTGGAACCAGAGGAATGCCCCGATGCTCCAGTAAAACGCCGCGTCCCACGGAGCGTCACGCGCCATCATCCATGCGATGTGCCCATTCTTGAAGACGAATGACAACGGCGCGAGCGTGGAGAACACCGCCGCAGCGAACAGCCACTTGCGTCGCTGTAATCCACAACGGATGCTCTCCAGGTCGCGCTTTTCCCGTTCCGCTTCCGGTCGTAACGGCGCGGCGCCTCGCAGAGTTTCCAGCGGCGTCGCAGCGCTGCGAGCAACGCGCTCGAAGTCGGGGTCTTGCCGGAAATAGTCCTCCACCAGCACCTTCGTGTCTCCGCTGGCCTCGCCCGCAAAATAAACCGGCAACAAGTCTGTAACCACATTCCGCGTGATGTTCATGGTTTTGCTCCTGTGGCGGGAACAACTTCCCGCCATGTATTTCTGGTCTGCATCAGTTTCAATCTCGCGCGGTGAACCTTCACTTTCGCCGTGACCACCGGAATTCCCAGCGCCTCCGCGATTTCCTCGTAGGGCATTTCATCGAGTGCGCGCATCAGCAGCACCGTGCGGTCAATCTCCGGCAGTTGTTGCAACGCAGCCAACACCGCCTTCACTTCCGCGCTTTGCTCCATCTGCGTCTGCGCGCTGATCCGCGTGTCCGGCATGTTTTCGTGGAGCTCCGTATGCCGCGCGCCGCGACGCAGTAAATCCGTGTGCGCGTTTCGCGCAACCGTAAACAGGTAACTCTTCACCGTCGGCTGACGTATCCGGTCGCGCACCATCCACACGCGCGTGAACGTGTCCGACGTAATCTCATCCGCCATCACCGCATCGCCGCACAAATACAGCGCAAATCGGCGGACATCCCCCGCATAGCGGTCGTAGAGTTGCTCAATGTCCGTCATTGTTTGCCACACAGGTTACGCGCCAACCGCGGAAAGGTTACAG
>DATNDO010000021.1:0-6330 GCA_035606955.1 Candidatus Angelobacter sp. | reverse complement strand
TCCCGTAAAGCAGCTTGAGCAGAATGAGTCCGCCAATCATGGCCACGCATAGACTGAGCAGCGTTCCAATCAGGAAATATTCCGCGAAGCGCACGTGCTTGAATTCCGGATAGCGCGCGATCGCTTTGGCGGTGAGGACCAGTCCCGCCGTCGCGGGGGAACGCAGCAGCAGCGCCGTCAAAATAATAAATCGCTCGAGCCATCCGATGTACATCCCCGCATTGCGCAACTGCGCCTTGGTCTCTTCGGCGGGATGCGAATCTCCGTTGACCAGCGGCCGTGTGAGCGCGCGAATCAAATAGCCGCCGCCGAAGATCACGACGACATAAATAGCGGCCGTGATTCCCAGCCGGGGCAAGAAGTGAACAGGAGGCGTATAAGCGGCGATTGCAGCGAGGTTCCCAGTCATTGATTTGTATTGGATAGTGCAAATATAATTATTTGCACGAATACGTGCAAACGAAGATCGTGCGCGATAATGCTAAAAGCGGGCTGCAATCAGCTTTTCCACTCCCGAAGCAGCCGCTATCAATTGCCAATAATAGCCGCGTTTCAGGTTTCGCGATACGGTGGAGATATTCAGTCCCATGGCGCGAGCCGTGTCCTCGATCCGGCGATGCTCGAAGCGCGCGGCGATCGTCTTCCATTGCTGTTGCGTCATGCGCTGCACCAGAGTGTCTTGCAGCTCGTAGATCAAATTGACGACGGAATCAAGCTCGGGGTTGCTTGTGCGAAAGGCCGTCAACGCCGGTTGCTTGCGCCCGCTCCGCTTGCCCAGGCTTTCGAGCGCCTCGCGAGCCATGCGAAAGGCGGCGCCGTCCAGTTCATTTACGGGCGCGGTGATGCGTCCCCCGACTTCGCCAATGCCGATTCCGACGCGCAGCGACAGCGGCTGCAAGCGCCGCCGCAAGTCGAGCAGAAGCCAGGGAATCGTTTTGAGCCGCGCGGTGATAGTCTGAAATTCGTCGCCTGCGGTGACGGCATAAGGCAACAACGTGAGTTTGCGTCCTCGGTGCGCGCGCGTCGCCTGCTGCAGTCGCTGATGCAGCAGGGCAGGCAAGCGTAACCGCGAGCCAGAGGAGATAACGTCGGCGATTACGACGCCGTAGAGTTTCTGTGCCATTGCACGATTTAATGCAAATATACACTTTTGCACGAATCCGTGCAAGTCATAATTCAGGCGCCGTTAGACGATAGGACGCGCGCCCATCAGCTCCAAATACACTTCTCCGATGCCGCCCGTGACGTGCACTTCCACCGTGACTTTCGACTTTCCGTAGGCGTCGTTCACGTACTCGTCGCCGTCTTTCTTGAAATCGGGCGCGTCCACCGAACCGAGACCGCCGTCCACGGTTACGCGCACGCCGATGTCGCGGGGCAGTTTAATGTGCGCCTCCCCCACGCCGCCCTGAACCGACGCGGTCACGTTCTGCTTCCAGTCACCGGTCAAATCCACGGTCGAATTTCCCGCGCCCATCTGCACGTCAAGATTCCGCAGCGTGATGCTGCTCAAATTCAGCGTCGAATTTCCCGCGCCCATCTCGACCGCTACGTTCAGCGGCACGGCATTGTTCAAATGCAAATCCCACGTGTATTTCACGCCGCCGATCGTTGTGTGAGAAGCCTCGGGCTGCATCACCATGAGCGAACCGTTTCCGTCATGCACGCTGTAGCTGACGTCCGGTTTCCACTCGGGCACGTTGTACTTGATTGTGCCGTCGAGCAGTTGCGGTGACCCGCCGGAAATATCCAGTTCTCCCGCGCCCATTTGCAGGTGCACGTCCACGGATTTTGCCGCGCCCAGCGGAACAGAGACATTTTCTGTTTGCAGCTCGGCGGTTCTCGCCACCGGTCCACGCCCTCCGCCAATAAAGCAGCCTGAAACGCCCAGTGTGACAGCGAAGATCAAGCTGACCAGCGTCTTCGGCGTAATGTCGATCGTATTTCGCAGTTTCATCGCGTTCCTCGTGGCCGCGTCAAACGTCTTTGATAGTTTGCCGCGCGCCGTTTCAATTGCGTCCCATGCCTGGATAAACGGAAATCCACTCTAAAATGTTTCCTCGGGTTCCGAAAGCAATTTATTGCTCGGCGCAAGCCCTTCGATCGACGGCCACAAATCGATGACCCTGAAGAATCGGCGCTGTGCGATTTTTGCAACCTTTTCAGCCCGCGAGGGGTCTCATATACTAGCAGCAGTTGCCCGCATGGCGTCTAGCGCTTGCGAACCCTTTGGCGCAACGCCTCAGAGTGAACCCTTCGGGCCTCGGCCCTCAGGGTAAAGGGGGAGACGGTCATGAACCCAGCCGCCCCGAAGTCTATTTCCAGAGCCTTCCTGACTTGCGCAACGTGTCTTTGCTTTGCCGCGTTCGCTCCCGCAGCTTTTTCCCAGCGGGGCGGTTCTCACGGTGGCGGTTCGCATAGAGGAGGCGGCTCCCACGCCGGAAGCTCGCATGGCGGCGGTGGATCTCACGGCGGCGGCGCTCATAGTGGAGGCCCCTACGCCGGCTCGGGCGTTTCTACGCATTCTGGAGGCAGCGGCAGCAGCGTTTCCATGGCGGGAACGTCGTCCAGCAGCGGCCACGGTTCGGGCTCAGTTGGCTTTGCGCGGCGCATGAATTTTACGGGCAATTCGTTTGTTGCGCCCCCGGCTACCGCGGCACGGCCCGTTGAAGGCGCTGCTCGCACGATTTTCATAAACGCGCGTCCGGAATTCGAAAATACGAGCGCGCCAACAGGTGCGCGTCCCTTCGCGGCAGGGAACTATCTGTGGGAAGCGCCTCCGCAGCAACAGGCGCAACAGCGTGCCACAGCTCCGCCCCCGCCAACTCCCCCACTGCAGCCTGTTCACCCGGGAGTAACTCAGCCGCCGTCGCCGGTTCGGCCGATATCAATACCGTCGCCGTCGCCGATTCCGGGCTCTTTTCGCGCGCCAGGTCAAATGCCGATAGCGCGACCCGGCGTGATCCCCGTTTCACCGATACCCATGCCAATTTCCCGGCCTATATCGCCGGCGACGCCGCGTCCCATAGCTTCTCCAGCACGGCCAATGCTCGGCGGAACGTTCGTCGCGCCTCCGCTCCGAGTGCCCGGACCCGTGACGCCCGCGTCCAGACCAATCCTGGGAGGTCCACTGCCGCCAATGAGCCATCCCACTGTGCTGCCTGTGCGGCCGCCATTTGCAGGCATGATCCTTGAGCCGGGGGTGCGCCGCCGGCCAACCACTCCGTTCGCAGCGTTTGGAGGTTCAAGGGTCACGCCTCCGCATCCTTGCATCAACACCTTCGCTCGCTGTGGGTTTGGCGGCGGCGTGCTCGACGGCGACGGCGATTTCGACAATGACGGTTTTGGCCCGTCGATATTCTTCGGCTTCCTGGGCCCATTCGGCTTCTCGCCGTTCGGTTTCGGCTCGACTTGCATTTTCAACGGTTTCTTCCAGAACTGCTTTTTGTCGCCCGTCAATTTCTCGCCTTTCGGCTTTGGCGCTTTCGGACCTTTCGGACTCTACGGTCCTTGGTACGGCGGCTACAACTTTGCTCCCTACGGGTCGAGCTTTTTGTTTATGCCTCCGGCTGAAAATCTGCCGCCCGCGTTCGGCGATTATCTGCCGAATACGAACTACGCGCCCTCATACATCTTCGAACCCGAACTTCTGCCTGTACCCGAGGAAGCGCCGCCACCGGCCAATGCATCCGAAGCGGCTCAGCCCGTCGTCAACTTCGTGTTGAAAGACGGTACGGTTTTTGGCGTCACGAGCTACTGGCTGGTGGACGACCGGCTCTTCTACATCACGACGTATAAAATTCAGTCGAGCATTTCCATGGACGAGCTTGATCTGCAAAAAACCGTCGACATGAATTGGAAGCGCGGCGTCCCTTTCACACTCACGCCGCAAGCGCCGGACGAGGAGCCGCAGCAAGACCAACAATAAGACCTGCAGTTGCAAACGGAGGCGGGCGACTATCTTTGCGCAATGCACACAGCTGCGAACGGAATCCCCTCGCCAGCCAAGTACAAGGCAGACAGGCAATGCAGGCCGTGGCTTATTAGATGGCTCAGGGTTACGACCCGTATTTTGCTTTATACGTATGGAACTGGATAAGCTGTCCAGCGATGCCCCTTCTTTCCAAAGCTCGCAGGATTATGCGCATAAATTTTGAAAGGATCGGGGCTGGTGAACACGCGAAGCGAATTGTGGTGGGTACCTTAACTCAAGCCCAATTAGCGGCAATAAACAAGCACAAACGTGAACAAAATCTGCCACCGATTCTGGAAGAAATCTTCTTCATTGGAAGACACATATACAAGAGCCGAATAGAGGCCGACGGGTACACAATTGAGGACGTGCTTGACCAAATTTACAGTGGCATGGAACCACATTCGACAATCGTCGCAGAGGGTTCGATGACGGGAATGAGAAATCCAACAAAGAGAGCCGACCGTTATGGCAACCAAGTAAACGACGTCGTCGTGTTTGAATGCTCGCGTTTCCACCCTCGCCCCGAGCTATACGGTGCCATACCAAAGGGGGACAGGATTAAGCCCAAAATGAAAAAGGCCACCTTGGATTCAGATGGCCTTTTTCGTTTTCCGTGAGCGATTCGCCCGGATAACAAATGCGCCCGGCAGCCCCAACCGCTCCGAGGGAAGTCTCTCACATCGTCCCAGCACTTGTCAATAATAATCTTCGGGAATTATATATTTGAGTTCCAAAATGATATACGGGCCGACGATCCTTCTCGCGGTTCAAGTGCGAAAAAGAACTTCAATTTCTCCTTAGTTAAGAAAATATACTTGAATTTGTTTTCCGCGGATCTGACCAATGCGGCGAAGTCTTTGCGCGGCTTTTGGGCTTGTCCTTGCCTTACTCTGTCCATATACCATTTATCCCAATGCCAAGCGATGCAGTCCGCTGCCTCAGTTCCTCTCACCATTCCCTTTTCTACGGGAGTGAAGGAACTGATACGAATTAAACGCGCTGTGTCAGGGTGTTCCGTTCTCATTCTCTCTACGGATGACGTGACCTCTGCATCGTCTTCATCGCCCGATTCTCGAAAATATTCAAATCTTTCACTAAAATGATGATCCTCGGCCCACCATCCCATAGCGATAAGAAGCGTTTGTACAGCAATTGCATGGACGTTTGTTCCAAATGTTCTCTTCCATTGCTCGGGCGCTTCACTCAAGAATTCATCTGGGCGTGCCGACACAACGAAAATGCGCTCTACGTTTTCTCCGATGAGTTGTGGAATTAATCTGCAATCGGCGTCGAACCGTTTTTGCTTGCTAGGGGTATCCCGCTTGAACCATTTTGCACCCCAATAGAAATCTGTCGCGTGAAACCACGGGGCGTTCCAGCCGCGCAACATCCTATTCCATTTCCTAACGAAACGCTTGTCACCCAGAGGCTTGAATACAGCTGCCGCCACGGCCATTACGCCATCGCCCGCATCGCTTTTAGCTCCTCGGTCTAAATATACTTTCAGCATAATGAGAAGTCCCCTATCACTAGGGAGCATATCGTCCAACAAAGGCAAAATGTCAACGTCAGCACAACAGACGATGAGGGAGTCATCTATATAGTTCCCTAATCTTCTAAAGCCTCTGGTAGCTGTCACTTGCTGAATTCTGTTGCCTCCACCTCTTTGGGGGCTTTGCATTTCGGTCGATCGCATCTCGCCGACCGAGCCAGGGTTTCTCTTGCGTTACACGTTCACAAATGCGCGGACGTTGGCGGCCGCTTTATCAATCCGCGGGAACCAGAATCGCCGAGTCTTCTTTCTGCGTCGCGCGGGTGCGCCGGCTCCGAAGTGCTTCATCCACCTTGGCTATCAGGGCGTCGCGCGTGTAGGGCTTTTGCAGGAACGCTCCTTCTTCGAGGAACTGCCCAGTTTTTTTGTCGTATTCCAAGTAGCCGGACATATACACAACCTTCACATCGGGACGGATGCGCTTAACTCGTTCCGCAAGTTCCGGCCCGCGCATTTTCGGCAGCACAATGTCCGTCACCAGCACGTGGATAGGCTGTTGCAGATTTTCCGCGATCACCAACGCATCCGCGCCATTTTCCGCGGTAAGGACGTTGTAGCCGGCCGTCTTCAAGAATTCAGACGCGAGTTCGAGGACGGCCTCTTCATCCTCGACAATCAGCACGGTCGCGGATCGTTTGCAGCCGTTTACCGGCTGTTTCTCTGTGAACTGTGGCGCCAAAGGTGCCTCCACTCGCGGCAGATAAATTTCAAATCGCGTGCCTCTCCCGGGTTCCGAGTCGACCCAGATGCCGCCATTGCTCTGGTTCACCACGCCGTATACGGTCGCCAGGCCCAGTCCCGT